>CALBJK010000214.1 GCA_937892695.1 uncultured Prevotella sp. | reverse complement strand
CTTCAAGATAAGCTATGTATTTTTTGAACAGCTCGAGTGTCTGCATATACGATTTCAGACCGCAGGCCTCCTCTTCGGATAGGCGTATGCTTTGGAAGTTAAAGCACTCGTTGAGGTCAGATGTCTTCACGAGTACCGCAATTTTACACCCATTTAGCGGAGCTTGTCCGACTATTGTGCATGGTGACTTGCTTAGTATGTCGGTATATAGTGGTGAAGCCGTGAGAAGAGCGTTTTGATTAAGAATGTCACTCAGAAATATCTTGGAATATACGAGACATCTGCCGCTTTTCTCTTCTGTGCAGAGATACGACTTGATAATTGATTCGAGTTCTTTAATCCTGTTGTCGAAAGCACCACTTGCCACTGGTGAAAAAATCTTATAGTTTTCCATTATTCTGTTATTATGTTTTTCTTTATGTCCTAAACATCTGGCAAAGATAACCGTTTTTATTCATTCTGCAAGTGCAGCACTTGCAGAATACCTACTTTTGGGTAGCCCATGATGTCCTCATACACATTGAGTAAAATTCTATATTTGATGGATTTGGGCGGTGCTCTTGGACAAACAGAACAATTTTTCTTTACGTGTCCTGATATGCACGTTTTCACGTTCCAATATGCGGCATATTGAACGCTAATATGCCGCATATCGGACGCTGAAATGCGGCATATTGGAAAGCGAAAACGATGCTTCTGTATCTTGTTGATAATCAATATAATAAAAACCGTACCGGAAATTGTACGGTCGGAAGTCTTTGTTCCGAAATAGAACAATGTTTTAATGAATATCAGCATTCTTCCAACGCCAGACAGAAATGCCATCCATCGTGTAAAGACGACACTTTGGTGCATCTCCTAAACGGAATGCAATCCTTGATTATTTGTTTTTCATCATGTCTCGGGCAATGTCCAAGTTGAGGCTAATAGATGGTTATTTTGTTTCCGTTCATCTTATAGCTTATTTTTCCTGTGCAGGTGAGGGCATCGAGCACGTCGGTCACGCTCTGGCTGTCGGTGGCAAACTCGCCTACAAACCGCAGATGTCTGGCCTTAGGATTGTTTATTTCTACGCTTACGCCGAACTGACGCTCTATGTCTCTGGCGATGGCTGCGAGGGTTTCGCCTTCAAACCGCAGTACTCTGTCCTTGCTGCACTGACGGAAATGCTTCGGCGAAACAGTGACGCGGATGTTTCCGGTGGCTTTGTCGATGATGGCGCGGTGCCCGGCAGTGATACTCTTGACCTCGCCCTGCTGTAGATTGCTGCTTACGTTGACGTGACCCTTGTCGAGAACTACCTCGGCACTCTTGTCGTCGGAATAATCGCGGAGGCCGAATCTGGTGCCGGTTACTTCTACGGTCATGTTCTCCGACTTTACGAAGAACGGTTTGGCTTTGTCTTTGGATACATCAAAGTAGGCTTGGCCGTTGAGGAGCACGGTTCTGTCCTTTATGCCGAACGTCTGTGAGCAGGCCATGCGTGAGCCGGCGTTGAGCCTCACTCGTGTGCCGTCGGGCAGAGTCATGGTCATCGACGAACCGTCAGGTGTGGTTATCTCAGTCTCGCCTAACGACGAGACTATGTCTTGTCGTCCGCGCAGAAACGAGCCGTAGGCTATGCCTATCACCAGCAACAGCGAGGCTGTCGCGCCGATGGCGTATCTGACGACCCTCATGCGCGACTGCCGTCGGACTGCGCTTACGCGGTCGATAAAAGCAGCGAAGGCTTTGGATGTATCGAAACGGTCGAGTTCTTCACGGCTTACTGCCGATTGCCACAGCTGTTCGAACTGTCTGAAATGATGGCGGTTGGCCTCAGACTGCGACATCCATCTGGTGAGTTCGTCCCTTTCTGTGTCTGACAGCGAGTCGCTCAGAAATTCTATTATGAGATTGTCTATATGTTCGTTATCTTTTTTCATGAATGTCCTTTTGTTATAATAACGATAATAAAAGGTGTTGGTGTTGTCAGTTCAAAATAAATTCACTGGAATTAACAAATATAATAAAATGGGCAGATAGTCGGATAGCTCGTTGTGCAGTGTGCGCAATGCGTTTTTTATGTGATACTTCACAGTGTTGACCGATATGCTGAGTTGTGCCGCAATCTCTGCATGGGACTTGCCATCGAAACGGCTCAGCTTGAACACAGTACGGCATTCTTTGGGCAGACAGTCGACCGCTGTGGCTATCTTGTCCTCTATTTCATGTTCGAGCAACAGCGAGGACGACGACTCTGACGCGACGGCCGAGAGCAGGATGTCGTTGTCTTGCCGGCCCATCGTCTTTGTCGTGATTTCGGTCTTGACGCATTTCGACTTGTTGTAGTCGAGACACTTGTTGCGGATACACCTTATAAGATAGCGGCGTACTGAGGTGTCGATGCTCAGAGTAGCCCGTGTCTCCCAGATGTGGAAGAGCACGTCGCCGGTGAGGCTGCGTGCCGTGTAGTCGTCGTGGACATAGAGCATGGCGATGTCGCACAGCACGGCATAGTGACAGTCGAAAAGGTATCGGTAGGCTTCGTCACGGCCTTCTTTTATTCCCCGTACAAGCTGTTCTTCCTCAGAATAGCAGTCTTGTATGCCTGTTGTTTTAGACGATTGTTTCATCCTCTGCATTTTAGTTGTCTACAAAAGTAACATTTTTTTTGATTCTTTTGTGATTCCCGACTCTTTTTCTCGTCTATTTTGCGCTCTCTTCGGCAGATGGGCCTGTCACAATAGCAGATTACCGGAAAAGAAAAGGGTGGTTTACCGTTATTTCTGTTAACTTTGCACTGTGGGCCGCAGCCCATGATGCAATTCCAATTCCTTCAGACGGGATTGAGATTATATTGTCAAACGAAACGAAATGATGGATTCAAAAGAAAGAACATCATACGTGGCCGAAGCCGTAGACTTGTTGAAAAGGCTTATCGCAACTCCTTCGGTCAGCAGACAGGAGGATGTCGCAGCCAATATAATGGAGACGGCGTTGGAGAAGTATGGCTTTGAGTGCCGACGCGAGAAGAACAATGTGTGGGCTGTGTCGCCCGATTATGACGTGACGCAGCCGACAGTCCTGCTAAACGCCCATGTAGATACGGTGAGGCCGGTGAGCACATGGAAGCGTGATCCGTTCGTGCCCGACCTGTCAGACGGCAGACTCTACGGTTTGGGCAGTAACGACTGCGGAGGCGGATTGGTGTCGCTCTTGCAGGTCTTCCGTGTTATGAGCAGTCGGGTGCGGCAGTACAATCTCGTCTATCTGGCTTCGGCTGAGGAGGAGGTGTCGGGAAATGACGGTCTGAGCCGTGCGCTTCCGTTGCTGCCGAAGATTGATGTGGCGGTAGTCGGTGAACCTACGGGGCTACAGCCGGCTATAGCGGAGAAGGGACTGATGGTTCTGGATATTACTGCTCACGGACGTTCGGGCCATGCGGCGCGGAATGAGGGCGTGAATGCTATATACGAAGCACTGGACGACATGCTGTGGCTGCGTGATTTCAAATTCGAGAAAGTCAGCAGTCTGCTCGGCCCTACGTTGATGACGCTTACCGTCGTCAACGCCGGTACTCAGCACAATGTCGTGCCCGACCGCTGCGATATGGTGGTAGATGTGAGGACAAACGAACTGTACACCAATGAGGAAGTGTTCGACATAGTGCGCAGCCATATGCGCAGCGATGTGTCGGCACGGTCGTTCCGGTTGCATCCGTCGCACATCGACGAGAACCATCCGCTCGTCCGCCGGTGCGTGGAGATGGGGTTGAAGCCGTTCGGCTCACCCACGTTGTCCGACCAGGCCTTGATGCCGTTTCCATCGCTGAAACTCGGGCCGGGTGAGTCGGCTCGTTCCCATTCGGCCGACGAATATGTCAGAATTGATGAAATCGAGAATGCCATTTCGACTTACATAGAACTTCTTGACGGACTGACGCTCTGAGATTTTCAGAAATACAGTCGGAATATACGTGTCGGAATACGTTTTGAAGAAAGGTCACACCCTACGGTTTAGACTCCACTCTGGCTCGTCTGCTCAATAGAATCCCACGCCAAGAATCTGCTTGTCACGATTCTGACGTGTCCACTACTTCATTGATGAAAGTAAAACAAAAAAAAGTCGGGAGGACAGAAGCCTTGTTGTCAGCTTCTGTCCTCCCGACTTTTTCGTGTAAAATGATGTATGTCTGAACTTCTTATCCAGTGTTCTGGTGCCTTTATCTTCCCAACCACGCTTCGGGGTTGAGCTTGGCCATGTTGCGGCGCAGCTGAAACTGTAGTATGCGGTCGGAGGCAACTGTGCCCAGAATCTGGCGGGTCGAAACCTTCTGACCGCGATGTACGCTTACGGAACTGAGGTTGCAGTAGACTGAAATGTAGATTCCGTGTCGCACCATCACAACCATCGACCCGCTGAAACCGAACACTGCACTGACTTCGCCGTCGTATATGGCACGTGCATGGCATCCGGGTTGACCTAGAATGTTTATTCCTTTGTTGTCGATAGTCACACCCTTGAGCCCTTCGACGTTGTTGCTTCCGTAATGGCTTACTATACGGTAACTGCCCGTGATAGGCATTGGCAGACGGCCCCGGTTGGCTTCGAAACCTCCGCTCATCATGCGGTCGACCGATGCCATTGACCTGGTCTCTTCGCTTTCTTTTCTTGCTTGGGCTATTTCCTTGTCACTTCGCTGTCTGTCGGCCTTGGCCTTGCGCTCGGCTGCTTGGCGTTCGGCTTCGGCTTCGCGTGCGAGTTGTTCGGCGCGTGCCTGCTGCTCGGCGTTTTCGCGTTCCTTGGCTTCTCGGGCTTCACGCTTCAGGCGTTCTTCTCTTTCTCGGGCTTCGCGTATGCGACGTGCGTTTTCTCGGGCTGCGGCTTCGGCAGCAGCCTTCTTCCGAGCCAACTCGGCTGCCTTGCGTTTGGCTTCGGCGGCTTCGGCTCTGCGTTTGGCTTCGGCTGCTGCACGGGCGCGGGCTTTGGCCACTTCTTCGGCTATTAGACGGTCAATCTGTGCGTTGAGAGCTGCGTCTTCCTTTCTTTGCTGGGCTATCACCTGCTGGATGGTGCGCTGCTGCTTCTTCAGCGAGCTTACGACCGTTTGCTGCTCGGTTTGCTGGCCTACAAGAGCCTGGCGTTCCATCTGACCTTTATATAATAAAGTGTTCTTTTGCCCTTTCACTGTCTGTAATTGCCGGTGCTTGGTGTTAACCTGGTTTTGCTTAGAAATGACCATTTCGCCCTGAGCTTTCTGGAAGGCTGCGTATTCGCGTATGAAGCGCAGCCGGCGGTACATCTGTGCGAAGTTCTTGGCCGAAAAGATGAACATCAGTTTGTCCTGGAAGGAGTGGCGGCGGTTGATGTAGCGCATCGACTTGATGTACTTGGATTTGCGGTCTGCCAATTGCTGTTCCAGTGTCTTTAGCTGGGCATTGAGAATGCTGATATTTCCGTCAATATGTACAATGTCCTTCTTTATGCCGTCGATGTTCTTCTGGTGCTTGTCAATCTCGCTGTTGATTACCATGAGGTCCTGCAACCGTTTCTTCACATCAGCTCGGTTGGCACTCAAAGCTCTTTCCTGTTGCTTTATCTTACGTTGTATCTGCGAACGTTTGTTCTGCAGTCCGCGTATTGAAGCATTGGAATATGTTGCTGCCTTTTTTCTCAAAGAGGTGCGACGCTTTGTGCTTTTGCGGCTTTTGGTGGCCTTCCGCGCCGATTTCTTCTTTGTCGTCGACTTCTTTGTTGAGGCCGTAGTCCGGTTTCCCTTTCTTTGTGTCTGTCCTGATGTGAGGGACGGAGCGGCTGAAAGCAAAAGCAGAACTGTGAGTATTGTTGTTAGTCTTCTCATTGGACAATGATTATTTTTTTGAGAATGTCGTCCACGTTAGCTTTTTTGTATTTGGTTGAAACGACGGTATTTGTGTCCCAGTCCGACTCGGTCTTGACATCGTTCATGCTTATGCTGACTGTAGCTTTCTGTAGCTTCTTTGTCGCTTCGGTCGTGAATGTGAACGTCTGGTCTGCAGGGAACTGCTTCACACCGACATTCTTGAAGTTTGAGTAGTTCCATTTCAGCTCCGACTTGCCGTGCGACGCACTTCTGTAGACGGCACCGGCCGACGTTATGCGCCCTGTCGCCTTGTCGGCTTTCCACGTGTACAAGATGTTGCTTTTGCGGTAGCTGATGTCAGCTAAGCTTCCTGCTGTATTTGAATTTGAAGCGAACTGCCCTAGCGAGGATTCGCTTACGCTTTTATGTCCGGGCAGAAACAGCTGGTTCCAGAACAGTGACTGCAAGCTGTAAAAGCTGATGCCGTTCTGACTGAGGAAGCTTACTTCGCCGTATCCGGCCTTGATGTACTCTTTGTGCATACGGTCGATAATCAGCACATAGTCGGGAGTGAACTCGATGCGTCCGATCTCTGACCCGAGGATTGGTATGAACAGTTGCAGCCTTATGACTTCGTCTTTTCTCATGCGTATAGCTCCAGGAACAGTTATATCCTTTCCTCCGGCCTGTAAGTTGAACGACATGCGCCCCGTGATATTCTTAGAGCAGACGGCGTTGTCGGCCACTTTTTCCAGAAAGGCCCTGTCCATCGTCGACGATTCGTGTCGCTGAGTCTTCGTTTCGTCCTTGTCGGTATTGTCTGAGGCGACTTTTTGCAGCATAGATCCGTTGTCTGCGACTATGGCCTTCTTGCTTGCACACGATGCCAGAACCAATAGAACCGCGAGGGGTGCAGTCTTTATTAGTTTCATACCTTTCATTTCTTAACGTATTTCTTTAATCTTATTTTTTTCGTAATCAGTGCTTTGTGTTCGCTTTCAGGTAGAGCTTTCTTCCAGAAGTCGATGGCTTTGGCCGTTTCACCGTTCATCGAATAGATGTCGCCGGCGTGTTCTATTATGACCGAACTGCCCACCGAGTCGGTGTCGTGCTCCAGAGCCATGTCGATGTATGTCCTCGCATCCTGGTAACGGCCACGCAGAAACAGAATCCACGCATACGTGTCAAGATACGTACTGTTGTCAGGTTCGGCCTTGATGGCCTTATAGCTCATCTGCTCGGCCTTGTCAAGATTGCGTCCCAGCTCGCTCAGATAGTAGGCGTAATTGTTCAGTGCAGCGGTATTGTCGTCTTTCCATTGCAGACAGCTGTCGTATGCGGCAAAGGCTTCTTCTGGTCTGTTTCTTTTATACAGGATGTCACCCATGATGCCGTAGAAATCGGACACGATGTCTGGATTGCTTTCCGAATTGATTTCGCCTGTTCCCTGTCTGAAAGCATCCAGCGCAGCGTCTTCGTCATTTTTGTTGTAATAGGCCAGTCCGAGAAAATAGTAAAAGGCCATTTCCTCCGGATTGTACTGGACGGCAGATTTGCACAGTGCGATTATATCATCCCATTTCTTCTGTGGCCAGAGCATCTGTATGAGCTGCATACGTGCCGGAGCATTGTCAGGTGCTATGTCGAGAATGTGGCCTAAGGCCGCCTTTACCGAGTCGTCCGGCATTTTCTTCAGCTGCATATAGGCCGCCTTGAGCGAAGCTATGTCTATATTCTTAGGATTGGCTCGCATTACCCGGTCGAAAAGAGCAAGCGTCTGTGTACTGTCGCCTCCTGCTTTTTCGTTCTCCTGTATGGCTTGCTGCAGCATCATGTTCTTGGTCTTGTTCTCGGTCTTTGGACTGAGCAGAAGCTTGTCGCGTAGTTCTACGGCGAGCGAGTCTTTCCCTTCGGCTCGGTAGTAATCGTACATGGAACTTAGCGCCGACTCGTTGCCAGGGTCGTCTTTCAGAGCGGCTGTAAGCATTTCGTATGCTTCTTTCTGTTTATGATTCTGTAGCAGCCAGTTGCCAAGCATCACCTTATACATTGGCTCGTTTGGATGACGGTCGACAAGCGAGTGGAGAGTTTTTTGTGCCATTTTCTTGTCGCCTTTCATTTCGTAGACGTTCATTCTGGCCATTGTAGTGTTGTCGCTTTCACCGTCGGCCTGTTCCATACGGTCGATGGTGCTGAGCATCTTGTCATAGTCCTTGTTCTGACGGTATAGCTGAAGCAGTATGGCCAGTACGTCGGAACGGTCGCGATGGTGGCTATACAGGTTTTCGTAAGCCGTTATGGCACGGTTGTAGTTTTGCGTGCCTATGTAGTATTGAGCCACCCTTTCCTGATACGTGTCGTTTCCCGGGTCGAGCGTAGCCGCCTTTTCAAGGTCGACCAGCGCGAGCGAGTCATTGTCCATTTCTGAGAAATAGGCAGACCGCATGTAGTAGGCCTCGGCTGCATTCGGGTTGATGTCGATGCAGTGGCTCAGCAGGTCGAAAGCCCCGTCCAGATGTCCGGCATTTTGTTGCCTGACGGCTTCCAGAAAAAAGTAATCGTAGCGTCGGCGGTCGTTGCGCGTGATATTTTTGCGTGTGCTGTCGTTCAGTGTAGTAGCGGCTGCATCAACTGTTTTTCTGGTCTTCCTGTCTTTTGCAAACATGTCGGGTGATGCCGCAGACGGCATAACGATCGCCATCGCGACGGCAACAGACATAATCAGCGGTGACCATCCGAATAAATTCCTTTTCTTCATTCTGCTATTTCACTCCCGTGTGCCCATATCCTCCTTCTCCTCTTTCGGTGGAGTCGAGCTGTTCCACAACTTCTATTTCAGCCTGTTCGTGACGCGCTATCACCATCTGGGCGATACGTTCGCCCGGAGCTATGGCAAAATCCTGCGTCGACAGATTTACGAGTAGCACCCCCAGTTCGCCACGGTAGTCGGCATCGACTGTTCCCGGCGAGTTGAGCACTGTGATACCGTGTTTCAGTGCCAGTCCGCTGCGCGGACGTACCTGAGCCTCATATCCAGATGGCAGAGCTATGCGCAGTCCGGTAGGGATGAGCCTACGTTCCATCGGACGTAAAATGATGGGTGTGTCGAGATTGGCTCTTAAGTCCATGCCTGCACTCAGTGGCGTAGCGTAGGCGGGAAGTTTTTGTCCTCCTGTGTTTACAACTTTTATTTTAATCATAGTGGATGATCTTTCGTTCAGACTTTTAATTTGCAAAATTACTTAATAATATCCGAAATAATGGGAGGCTGACATATAAATAATATGAAAGACATTTGATATGCTGGCGTTTCACATCAGACTTGTGGACATAAAAAAAGGACTCCGCTGAGTCCCAACCTTTGTTAACCTTAAATCTAATACTATGAAAAACACATTGCAAAGTTACTAATATTATCACTACTTGTCAAGTTTTATGACCGTGGAATTCAATATTTTATACAAAATTAACAAGTTGCAAAGTTTTGTACCGTCAAATGTTGCCCATTAATAATATAATTACTACCTTTGCAGCCACGAAAATTAAAAATTAAGACAAAAAGATAGAGATCAGAAATTCCGGCTGCAGGACTGGCAGCCGGAATTTCATATTTTATTGTCTGGTAGAAAAACTTTAAAACAGCAACATTATGTCTTACATGTCACAAGAAGGCTACGACAAACTCGTTGCCGAACTGAAACAGCTCGAAACTGTGGAGCGGCCTAAAGCATCGGCGGCTATTGCAGAGGCAGCCGATAAAGGCGATTTGAGTGAAAACTCCGAATACGATGCAGCCAAAGAGGCTCAGGCTCATCTGGAAAGTAAAATAAACAAGCTGAAGCTCTCCATATCGGAGGCTAAGATTGTGGATACCTCGCGTCTTAGTACTGATACGGTGCAGATAATGAGCAAGGTCGAAATGACAAATATGGCCAACAAGTCGAAAATGACCTATACCATCGTCAGCGAGAGCGAAGCCGACCTGCGCGCAGGCAAAATTTCGATAAAGACACCTATCGCTCAGGGGCTGCTTAACAAAAAAGTAGGCGACATCGCCGAAATCAAGATTCCGCGTGGAATCGTCAAACTGCGTATCGACAAGATTACAATAGAATAAGGAGGTACGGCGATGGACATATTTTCAAAAATAGCCGCCGGAGAAATCCCGAGCTATAAATGCGCGGAGAACGACGAATTCTATGCTTTTCTTGACATCAACCCTATCGTCAAGGGTCATACTCTGGTGATTCCGCGTCGCGAGGTCGACTATATCTTCGACATGGACGACGACGAACTCGCCCGTTTTGAGGTATTTGCCAAGAAGGTCGCCATAGCTATAAAGAAGGCTTTCCCATGCAAGAAGGTCGGACAGGCTGTGCTCGGACTTGAAGTTCCTCATGCACACATCCATCTTATTCCTATGCAGAGCGAGAAGGACATGCTCTTCTCCAATCCTAAACTTAAACTCTCCGACGAGGAGTTTAAGGCTATAGCCGAGAAAATTAATAAAGCCTTTATAGGCTGAACAGGACACATCCTGCCAGAATACATAAACAGAGAGGGGCTGCACCATACTGGCGCAGCCCCTCTCTGTTGATTGTAAATCGATGCCGTAGTCCGGACACAGCACCTCACGCAATATTTATTGAAGGTTCAGACAAACGATTCGCCTTTTTTCATTTGTACTTCGTTGACAAACTTGCGTACCAGTGCTGACGAGTCTTCCTTTTTACATATCAGAAGAACATTGCCTTCTTCGGCTACGATGTATCCGTCAAGACCGTTGATTACGGCAAATTTGCCCTTAGGCAGTTTCACTACATTGTCGTGCGAGTCGTCGAGCATCACGTCGCTGTCTATCACTACATTGTCGCCTTCGCCTTTGTGCATGGCTTCGTATATACTGTGCCATGTACCCAGGTCGGCCCATCCGAAATCGCATTGCATTACAAACACGTTGTCCGATTTTTCCAGAATGCCATAGTCGAGCGGAAGATTGGGGTAGGAGGGAAAGTTGCTTATAATGAAGTTGTTCTCTTCTTCGTATGTATACCCTTTGGGATGTTGCTCGTCGAAATGGCAGAACACAGGCGGTAACAGTTTACATAAAGCCTTGCGGAATCTTCTTGCTGTGGCAAGGAATAGTCCGGTGTTCCATAAAAATTCGCCGCTGTCTATGAATACCTTGGCAAAGTCGCGTTCGGGCTTTTCGGTGAACGACTGTACCTCATAGACATTCTTTTCCGACCGCTTTCCCATTTGTATGTAGCCGTATCCCGGTTCTGGCCGTGTCGGCTTCACGCCCATCGCCAGCAGACAGTCGCGCTTCCTGGCAAAATCGAGACCGTCTATCATATTTCTGTCGAAAGCCTCCTCGTTATGCACGGCTTGGTCCGAGGGGGTGATTATCACTCCTGCTTCAGGGTTTCGTGCGGCTATGCGGTGGGTTGTCAACGCCGCACTTGGAGCTGTGTTGCGGTGGGTGGGCTCCACCATGAGGTTGCTCTCTGGAAGTTCGGGCAATTGTTCCCTCACAATGTCGGCATAGTCGGCGTTGGTATTGACAAAGATGTTGGATACAGGGATGAATTTAGAAAACCGGTCGTAAGTCTGTTGCAACTGTGTACGGCCTAAACCGAAAAAGTCGAGAAACTGCTTCGGCATCTTTTCTCGGCTGCAAGGCCACAGCCTACGTCCTTTGCCTCCGGCCAGAATCACGCAGTAGTTGTTGATGTTATCGGTCATATTAAACAAATGATTATTTCCATTCTCCTATAAGATGAACAGCACTCGGCAATCAGAAAGCGGGCTTTCATTGCACTCGTTTGCATCATCTTTCTTCTGCTAAAGTACTAAGTTCCGTTGAGTGGCACAACATTTTTAGAATAATTTTATGATTATCACGATTTGTAAAGACGCTGCATTCGTTATATCTGTTTTTTAGGTTTGGACATACTCAGATTCATTGTTTTTTATGGATATTACCCGGCCTTGCCCATTTATTTTATGTTACGGAGAATATGTACAGAATTTTTGGGCTAACTTTGCAAATGTGCAGTATTGCAGACCTAATCTGGCCTCCGTCGTTTACTTACAGCCATCAATGGCCTGTCTCGGAGAAACTGCCATATTATAAGGTAGAAACAGCCTTCATTGTAAGTCTGCTTATTCAGAACAAACATAAAATATAAAAACTGACAATAATGAGAACATTAGAAGAAGAAATCCAGAGGATGCGCAGCGGACAGCATTACGATGCACATACTCCTGTAATGTACGAATACCGCAAGGCTGTAAAGGCCAAACTCCACAAACTGAATGTGACCGAGTACTATACTGATAAAATGGAGTCGGTGCTACGATCAATCCTTCCTAATTCTGCCCCCGATGTCATCGTCGAACCGCCGTTTTTCTGCGACTATGGTGACGGTATTTACGCTGGCGAAGGGGTGTTCATAAACACCGGTGCTGTCATTCTCGACGGCGCGCGTGTGACTATTGGCCGGAAGACGCTCATAGCCCCCGGCGTACACATCTACACGGCCGGCCATCCGCTCGATGTAGACGACCGGGAACGATGGGAAACCTGCCGTCCCGTCACTATCGGTGAACGCTGCTGGATTGGTGGCCGTGTGACTATTTGTCCGGGTGTGACGATTGGCGACCGTTGTGTCATTGGGGCAGGGGCTGTTGTTGTCCACGACATACCCTCCGACACGCTTGCCGTAGGCACTCCGGCTCGGGTGGTGCGCAAGCTAAATGTCGATAAAAACCAATAGTTTACGACGGCATGCTACGTTGTGCCTTCAGTACGGAATAGAACTAGTAAAATCAACCATAAACTGTTTAATATTGTTAAATACGGCGGTAAAAGTGTAAAAATAACACCAAATGAGGAAAATAAACTTTTCTGCTCTTTGTCATTACAATTTTTAGATGTACTTTTACTGCCGTAAATAAATTTAAATCATCTGCAAGCGTTCAAACCGGAATGGAGAATTCAAATTTCTCTCGTCCGTCAAGCTCTTTCTGACAATGGATTTCTTTCACCAAAGACTTCAGGTTGCAGCATTATATGGCCGCTTGAGCTACTGGTTCTCCGAATCTGGGAGGCGTTGCCGGTGAGTCCTATCGGAAATGTAGAGTGTTAATAAAAATCGTATAAAACCCGACAAACTAAAAACAAAACAATGAATTGGAATACTAATGAGTTCGTTTGGCTCGACTGGGCCATTCTGATCGCAGGAATCGTGGCAGTGGTTCTTGCTGTATGGTACGCAGTGGAGAAAGACAAGAAGGCTATGAAAGGAGCCGACAGTCAGGATTATCTTTTCGGTAAAGGTGAGCCTTGGTATATCATCGGTGCGGCAATTTTCGCAGCCAACATCGGCTCGGAACATCTTGTAGGTCTGGCCGGAACAGGTGCTAAAGACGGTGTGGGCATGGCCCATTGGGAAATGCAGGGATGGATGATTCTTATCCTCGGATGGCTTTTTGTCCCATTCTACCAGCTGCTCAGCAGCAAGATGGGCAAAATCATCACTATGCCCGACTTTCTGAAATTCCGCTACACCAAGACCACTGGTTCGTGGCTTTCTATCATCACCCTCGTTGCCTATATTCTTACTAAGGTGAGCGTGACAGCCTATACTGGCGGCATCTTCTTCGAGTATTTGCTCGGCATACCTTTCTGGTATGGCGCGTTAGGACTCATCGCTATCACAGCCGTATTCACAGTGTTCGGCGGCATGAAGGGCGTGATGACGCTTTCGGCCATCCAGACTCCTATTCTTATAATAGGTTCGTTCTTGGTTCTGTTCCTCGGTCTGGCAGCTCTCGGTGGCGGAAGCGTGGCCGAAGGTTGGACCCAGATGATGGATGTGTGCAGCAAGATGCACGATGGCTACGGCACGACCCACATGTTCCACTGGAGCGAAGGCGACCCTATGTATAAGGAATATCCCGGATTCGTCGTGTTCATCGGTGCGTCGATTATAGGTTTCTGGTACTGGTGTACCGACCAGCATATCGTTCAGCGTGTGCTCGGACAGAGCCGTGGCGAGAGCAACGAGGTTGTTATGCGCCGTGCCCGTCGCGGGACCATCGCTGCAGGCTACTTCAAGCTCCTTCCGGTATTCATGTTCCTGATACCGGGAATGGTGGCCGCCGCATTGGCTCAGAAAGGCGAGTTCGACATGAGCAACACCGACGCAGCCTACGCCTTCATGGTCAAGGACGTTCTGCCGGCCGGAGTGAAAGGCATAGTCACCGTAGGTTTCATCTGCGCTCTGGTGGCATCGCTTGCCGCATTCTTCAATTCATGCGCCACGCTTTTCACCGAAGACTTCTACAAACCCATGCGTAAGGGCCGCAGCGAAGCCCATTACGTCTTCGTAGGCCGTGTCGCTACAGTGGTCGTAGTGCTTCTCGGACTGGCTTGGATGCCGGTGATGATGAGCATGGACACGCTCTACAGCTATCTTCAGAACATACAGTCGCTTCTGGCTCCGGCTATGGTGGCGGTGTTCGCTCTGGGCATATTCTCTAAGCGCATCACCCCGATGGCAGGACAGTGGGGCATGATTGTCGGCTTCCTCATCGGTATGTTGCGTCTTGTGACCAATGTCATCACACAGAACGGCGAGGCCGAGATGACCGGTGCCTTCTGGACTTCCACTGCCTGGTTCTGGCAGACCAACTGGCTGCTGTTCGAAACCTGGTTGCTCGTGTTCATCATTGTGTTGATGTACGTAGTGTCGATGTTCACAAAGAAACCTTCGGCCGAGCAGATTGCCGCAATCACATTCACCGGCAGTTACAAAGAGATGATACGCCAGAGCTGGAACGTCTGGGACATTGTGGCCTCGGTGGGCGTTATAGCCTTGTGCGCAGCCTTCTATGCTTACTTCTGGTGATTGGTAAGAAATCTCTGAACAGACAATACATATAAATTTTTCGATTTACAACAATGACAGGTTTCTATGAAAGTCAGGTACGGATGTTCGTTTCCGTCGACTGTATAGTCTTCGGATTCGACGGAGACCGTCTTATGGTGCTCATCGGTCACCGCCGGATGGATCCGGGTCGCGGACAATGGTCGCTCTACGGTGGCTTTGTCAGAGCCGACGAGTGTCTCGACGATGCAGCCAAGCGTGTTCTACACGACCTTACCGGGCTCGACGACCCCTACATGAAGCAAGTCGGAGCATTCGGCAATGTCGACCGCGACCCCGGCGAGCGCGTCATATCCGTTGCCTACTATTCTATGATTAACGTAGGCGACTACGACGAGTCTTCGCTCAAACAGCACGGTCTGCAGTGGGTGCCCATCGACAGTTTGCCCAATATGTACTCTGACCACCGCGCCATGATTGCTACAGCGCGTAGGATGCTGCAGCGCAGGTTCTCCCACGAGCCGATAGGCTTCAACTTCCTGCCCGACATGTTCACCCTGACCAACTTACAGCACCTCTACGAGGCCGTCTACGGCGAAGAGGTGGACAAGCGCAACTTCCGCAAGAAGGTCAAGGAGATGACATTCATACAGAACACCGGTCTGATAGACAAGACCGCATCCAAGCGCGGAGCAGGACTCTATACGTTCAACAGCCGCGAATACGACAAAAATGCAAACTTCAAATTGTAAGATAATATTATGATAGGAATAGAAATTGAACAGCTGAAAGAGAAAGTCTGGAAGGCCAACCTCGACCTTGTGAAGCACAATCTCGTCATATTCACATGGGGTAATGTCTCAGGTATCAACCGCGAACTGGGACTTATGGTCATCAAGCCTTCGGGCGTGAGTTACGACACGATGAAGCCCGGCGACATGGTAGTTGTCGACCTGAAGACCGGCAAGGTGGTAGAGGGCGAACTCAACCCGTCGTCCGACACTCCTACCCATCTTGTACTCTATCGTGCCTTTCCCGAACTGGGCGGCGTAGTGCATACCCACTCTACATACGCTACGGCATGGGCGCAGGCAGGCCGTGACATTCCGAACATCGGCACTACACATGCCGACTATTTCCACGACTGCATACCCTGTACCGACGACATGACCGAAGCCGAGGTCAAGGGCGACTACGAGCTGGAGACCGGCAACGTCATCGTGCGCCGCTTCAAGGAAGGCGGCATCAATCCCGTTCACACTCCGGGCGTTCTCGTGAAGAACCACGGACCATTCACCTGGGGCACTGATCCTGACAATGCTGTCTACAACGCCGTTGTGGCAGAGCAGGTGGCCAAGATGGCTTTCATCTCGTTCTCGGTCAACCCTAATACGACGATGAACCCTCTGCTCATAGAGAAGCACTTCTCGCGTAAACACGGCCCAAATGCATATTATGGCCAAAAGAAGAAACTTTTTTAATCAGACACTTATAACAGATAAAACGAATTTCAGAACCAAGCTTCCGGACGGCTTGTCCGGGACTTGGCAACAATGAACTTAAATAAAACTAAAAACAATGGTTAAAGCATTCGAAAACTTAGAAGTATGGTTCGTAACTGGAGCACAGCTCCTTTACGGAGGTGACGCAGTAGTACAGGTAGACGGACACTCCAAAGAGATGGTGAACGGTCTGAACGAGTCGGGTCGTCTGCCCATCAAGGTCGTTTATAAGGGTACAGCCAACAGCTCAAAGGAGGTGGCCGACGTTTTCGCCCAGGCCAACAACGACAAGAGATGTGTCGGTGTAATCACATGGATGCACACATTCTCGCCTGCTAAGATGTGGATTCACGGTCTGCAGCTGCTCCGCAAGCCGCTTCTGCATCTCCATACTCAGTTCAACGAGCAGATTCCATGGAACGACATTGACATGGACTTCATGAACCTCAACCAGAGCGCGCACGGCGACCGCGAATACGGACACATCCTTGCTCGTCTGCGCAAGCCCAGCAAACTGGTCGTAGGCTACTGGAAAGAGGCCAAGACTCAGGACCATATCGCTGTCTGGGAGCGCGTTTGCGCAGCGTGGGCTGACGCTCAGGACACTCTCATTCTGCGTTTCGGCGACCAGATGAACAACGTTGCCGTGACCGACGGCGACAAGGTGGCTGCCGAACAGGTGCTCGGCTATCATGTCGACTACTGTCCTTTCAGTGAGGTAATGACTTACTTTGACAAGGTGAAGGATGCTGATGTCGACGCTCTCGTTGCCGAATATTTCCGCCTTTACGACCACGACGCCAAACTCGAAGACAAGTCTACCGTAGAGTATAAGAAAGTATGGAATTCGGCCAAGGCCGAACTTACCCTCCGTGCAGTGCTCGAAGACAAGGGAGCCAAAGGCTTCACCACCAACTTCGACGACCTCGGCGACGTTGATGTAGAGAAGACAGGCCGCGGCTTCGACCAGATTCCGGGTCTCGCTTCACAGCGTATGATGGCCGACGGCTATGGCTTCGGTGCCGAAGGCGACTGGAAGACAGCCGCTCTCTTCCGCTCTGTATGGGTTATGACTCAGGGCATGAAGGGCGGATGCTCGTTCCTTGAGGACTACACCCTCAACTTCAACGGCGAGCAGAGCGCAATCCTCCAGGCTCACATGCTTGAGGTATGTCCTCTCATCGCAGCCCAGAAGCCGCGTCTCGAAGTCCACTTCCTCGGCATCGGTGTGCGCAAGACCCCGACTGCCCGCCTCGTGTTCACATCTAAGGTAGGCGAGGGTGTCACAGCAACAGTTGTGGATATGGGCAACCGTTTCCGCATGATTGTCAACGACGTTAAGTGCATCGAACCCAAGCCTCTGCCAAAGCTGCCCGTGGCATCGGCTCTGTGGATACCGCAGCCCGACTTCGAGATCGGCGCAGGATGCTGGATTACAGCCGGTGGCACCCATCACAGCTGCTTCTCTTACGACCTGAGCGACGAGTACTGGCGTGACTACGCAGAGATTGCCGGCATCGAGTGTCTTGTCATCAACAAGGACACCAAGGTCGAAGACTTCAAGAAAGAACTTCGTTTCAACGAGGTTTACTACATGCTTAACAAGGCTTTGATGTAAAATATCGAAAAGGTATGGGACGGCGGACATGTCTGTTTCCCATACCTTTTTATATTTCCAAGCTTTTCCTTTTCATAATAGCAGGCATTTTATAAAGTGTCGTTCCTGTTTGACGACGCTTACCTTATAACTTAACAGAACATGAATCCAAAACAAATTATAGAAAGCGGCAAAGCCATTCTCGGCATAGAGTTCGGGTCTACCCGCATCAAGGCCGTACTTATTGGTACTGACAATAGCCCCATAGCCATGGGAAGCCACGAATGGGAGAACCAGCTCGTCGACGGACTGTGGACATACAGCACCGACGCTATCTGGGACGGACTGCGCGACTGCTACGCCGACCTCCGGGCCGACGTAAAGGCAAAATACGGCATCGAATTAGAATCTCTGGCTGCCATCGGCGTGAGCGCGATGATGCATGGCTACCTGCCATTCGACAAGCGGGGTGACATGCTCGTGCCGTTCCGTACATGGCGCAACACCAATACGGCCAAAGCTGCAGCCGAATTGTCCGAACTTTTCAATTTCAATATACCTCTCCGTTGGAGCATTTCGCATCTTTATCAGGCCATCCTCAACGACGAGCCTCACGTCAGGGACATTGATTTCCTGACAACTCTGGCCGGATACATCCACTGGAAGATTACCGGACAGCGTGTCCTGGGCATCGGCGACGCTTCGGGTATGCTGCCCGTCGACCCGGTGACGAAGACTTATTCCGACGAGATGGTACGCAAGTTCGACGAGCTTGTAGCCTACAAGGGCTTCCCGTGGAAGCTGCTCGACATTCTGCCAAAGTCGCTTATGGCCGGAGAAAACGCCGGAACGCTCACAGCCGAAGGCGCGAAGCTCATCGACCCGTCAGGAAATCTCAAACCCGGAGTGCCGGTATGTCCGCCCGAGGGCGATGCCGGAACAGGCATGGTGGCCACCAACGCCGTGCGTCAGCGCACCGGTAACGTTTCGGCAGGAACATCGTCGTTCTCGATGATTGTACTCGAACAATCTCTGTCTAAGCCCTACAAAGTCATAGATATGGTGACGACCCCGGACGGCAGCCCTGTGGCAATGGTCCACTGCAACAACTGCACGTCCGACCTTAACGCCTGGGTGGAGATGTTCAAGGAATACCAGCAGCTGCTCGGCATTCCGGTAGACACGAACCAGATTTACGAAAAACTCTATACCAACGCTCTCAAAGGCGATGCCGACTGCGGCGGACTTTTGGCCTACAACTATGTATCGGGCGAACCTGTAATGGGCTTTGCCGACGGCCGTCCCGTGTTCGTGCGCTCGGCTAACGACAAGTTCAGTCTGGCCAACTTCATGCGTGCCCATCTCTATTCAGCTGTAGCTGCGCTGAAGATAGGCAACGACGTTCTCTTCAACGAGGAGCATGTCAAGGTTGACCGTATCACCGGACACGGCGGACTGTTCAAGACTAAGGGCGTAGGACACCGCATTCTGGCAGCCGCACTCAATTCGCCTATATCCGTAATGGAAACCGCCGGCGAGGGTGGCCCATGGGGAATGGCTCTTTTGGGTGCATATCTTGTCAACAACGATACCCATCTCTCGCTTCCCGACTTCCTCGACCAGAAAGTGTTCGAAGGCAACACCGGAGTGGAGTTCAGTCCGACAGCCGAGGATGTATCCGGCTTCAACGCCTATATCCGCGCTTACAAACAGGGACTGGCAATAGAAAAGGCAGCAACTGACAACAAAGACTGACAACGATTATGAAACGTATATTTACTACTCTGGCCGTGGCTGTGGCCGTCACCTTCGCTACGGCAGCCGAGAAGGCTACTGTCACAATACGTGCCGACCGTGGGGCGCAGAAGATTTACAAGGAAATCTACGGCCAGTTTGCCGAACACCTCGGCTCGTGCATCTACGGCGGACTGTGGGTAGGCGAGCAGTCGCCCATACCCAACATCAAGGGCTACCGCAAGGATGTCTTCGACGCCCTGAAGGCTCTCTCTGTTCCCGTTCTGCGCTGGCCGGGCGGTTGCTTCGCCGACGAATACCACTGGACGGACGGTATCGGACCGCGCGAAAAACGTCCCAAGATGCAGAACAACAACTGGGGCGGTACTATCGAGGACAACTCTTTCGGTACTCACGAGTTCCTTAACCTCTGCGAGATGCTCGGCTGCGAGCCTTACATCAGCGGCAACGTCGGCAGCGGTACAGTCGAGGAACTTGCCAAGTGGGTCGAATATATGACCTCGGACGGTGACACTCCTATGGCCAAACTGCGCCGTCAGAACGGTCGCGACAAGGCTTGGAAAATCAAGTACCTCGGCGTAGGCAACGAGAGTTGGGGCTGCGGAGGCAACATGCGTCCCGAATATTATGCCGACCTCTACCGCCGCTACTCCGTATATTGCCGCAACTACGACGGCAACCAGCTTTACAAGATTGCCAGCGGAGCGAGCGACTACGACTACAACTGGACAAAGGTGCTGATGGACCGTGTGGGCGAACGCATGAACGGCCTTTCTCTCCACTATTACACTGTGCCGGGATGGTCGGGCAGCAAGGGCTCGGCCACCAAGTTCGACAATGACGAATACTACTGGACGATGGGCAAATGTCTTGAAATCGAGGACGTGATAAAGAAACATGAGGCCATCATGGACGAAAAAGACCCTAAGAAGAACATCGGTCTGATGGTCGACGAGTGGGGGACATGGTGGGATGAGGAGCCGGGGACAATCCCGGGACACCTCTATCAGCAGAACTCGATGCGCGACGCTATGGTGGCTGCTCTTACTCTGAACGTGTTCCACCGCCACACAGAGCGTGTGCGTATGGCCAACATCGCTCAGGTGGTGAACGTACTCCAGTCGATGATTCTCACCGACCAGAAAGGCACCGGACACATGGTACTCACTCCTACCTACCACGTGTTCGAAATGTACAAAGGCTTCCAGGATGCCACCTATCTGCCCACCGAAATCAGTTGCGACTCGATGAGCGTCAGCGGAAAGAATCTTCACATCCGCAAGTCGCTGCCTCTGGTCAGCGCATCGGCAGCCCGGCAGAAGGACGGATCGATGATTGTTTCGCTTGTAAATGTCTCGATTGACAAGGCCGAGGACATCCAGATCGACCTCGAAGGGGCAAGCGCGAAGACCGTCTCGGGTCGTGTGCTTACATGTAAGAACGTGACCGACTACAACGACTTCGAGCATCCCGACGTGGTGAAACCTGCGACCTTTAAGGGAGCAAAACTCAGCAAAGGCAAACTCAGCGTGAAAGTTCCTGCCAAATCAGTCGTGGTTTTGAATTTAAAATAAACAAATGTCTGCATTCTGCCAATATTGAATAGACTTGCTACCTCGTGCAGAGATGCCTCTCTGGTGTGTCTCAATCAAACGAATTGGTTGAAAGCGGGCATTCATATAAAGTAGTAACATAATTGCATTCAACAGATAATCATTTTATTATGAACGACAAAAATCTTATGAACAAGGCTGCTGACAATATCCGCATCCTTGCCGCGTCAATGGTAGAAAAGGCGAAATCCGGACACCCTGGTGGTGCAATGGGTGGCGCCGACTTCATCAATGTTCTCTTCTCCGAGTTTATGGTCTACGACCCCGAGGACCCCGAATGGACAGGACGCGACCGCTTCTTCCTCGATCCAGGCCACATGTCGGCAATGCTCTATTCGGCACTGGCTCTGCAGGGCAAGTTCACACTTGACGAGCTGAAACAGTTCCGTCAGTGGGGGTCGCCCACTCCCGGCCATCCCGAGCGCGACATCACTCGCGGCATAGAGAACACATCCGGTCCGCTGGGACAGGGACATGCCTTTGGTGCAGGTGCCGCAGTAGCCGAGAAGTTCCTCGAAGCACGTCTCGGCCACGTGCCCATGCAGCACAAGATTTACGCTTACATTTCCGATGGCGGTGTTGAAGAGGAAATATCCCAGGGCGTAGGCCGTCTTGCGGGTGTACTCCATCTGAACAACCTCATCATGTTCTACGACTCTAACGACATACAGCTTTCGACAGAGTGCGGAGCTGTGATGAAGGAAGACACCGAGGCCAAGTACCGCTCGTGGGGATGGAATGTGGTTGTCATCAACGGCAACGATGCCGACGAGATACGCAAGGCTCTCAGCGACGCACAGAAGGAACAGACCCATCCTACACTCATCATCGGCAAGACCGTAATGGGCAAGGGGGCGCTCAAGGCCGATGGCACAAGCTACGAACACAGCATCAAGACCCACGGTTCTCCGCTCGGCGACGGTGCTTACCGTAAGACCATCGAACATCTGGGCGGCAATCCCGACGACCCGTTCGTAATATTCCCCGAGGTGAAGAAACTCTACGACGACCGCCGCGAAGAGCTGAAGGCCATCGTTGCAGCGCGTCGTGAGGAAGAAGCCCAGTGGGCAAAGGCCAACCCCGAGAAGGCAGCCCAGTTGAAGGAATGGTTCAGCGGCAACGCTCCGAAGGTTGACTGGAGCGTGCTGGCCCAGAAGAAGGACAGTGCCACACGTGCCGCTTCGGCTGCATGTCTGGGCGTTCTGGCCGAGCAGGTGCCTAATATGGTTTGCTCTTCGGCCGATCTCTCCAACTCTGACAAGACCGACGGTTTCCTCAAGAAGACCCGTTCGCTTGCTGCCGACGATTTCGGCGGAGCGTTCTTCCAGGCAGGTGTGAGCGAGCTGACAATGGCTTGCATGTGCATCGGCATGTATCTCCATGGAGGTGTCATCCCTGCATGTGCCACCTTCTTTGTCTTCTCCGACTATATGAAACCCGCCGTGCGTCTGGCTGCTCTGATGGAAGTGCCTGTCAAGTTCATCTGGACTCACGATGCCTTCCGCGTAGGCGAAGACGGACCTACCCACGAGCCTGTAGAGCAGGAGGCCCAGATTCGTCTGATGGAGAAGCTGCGCAACCATCACGGAGCCGACAGCGTGCGCGTGTTCCGTCCTGCCGATGCCGACGAGACTACAGTCTGCTGGCAGATGGCTATGGAGAACATGTCCACTCCGACAGCCCTCATCCTCTCGCGTCAGAACATCGTGTCTCTACCCGAAGGCAACGACTACTCGCTCGCCCGTAAGGGTGCATACGTCGTGGCCGGTTCCGACGAGCAGTATGATGTTATCCTTCTGGCCAGCGGCTCTGAGGTTTCCACCCTCGTTGCCGGTGCCGCTTTGTTGCGTAAGGACGGTGTGAAGGTACGTGTGGTAAGTGTTCCTTCCGAAGGACTCTTCCGTCGCCAGACCAAGGAGTATCAGGAGAGCGTTCTGCCGCATGGCGTGAAGAAGTTCGGTCTTACAGCCGGTCTGCCTGTCAACCTCGAAGGACTCGTAGGTGCCGAAGGCAAGGTATTCGGTCTGCAGAGCTTCGGTTTCTCCGCTCCCTATAAGGTTCTCGACGAGAAGCTCGGCTTTACTCCCGATAATGTCTATAAGGAAGTGAAGGCACTGCTTGCCGAATAAGCTTTCTTCATTATATGTAAGATAAAACCCATATCGCATTCTGTGCGGTGCGTTCATCCTCTTTTAGGGCAGGTCTTGTACCTGCCCTAATTTGTACCTTCGGTTTTGCATATTTATTCTTATTCTCGAATAAAAATGCAAAGTTGTACTTCTCATAACTTCGCTGTATGAAAATATATTCTGGATGGGTCTGAAAATCGCAGAAATGGCATGTTTTCGTAAGTTCTTGCTTCTCAGTCGATTATAAATTTTTTAACTGTAGAATGCCAGCTTTTACAACCCTGAATCAACCGTTTTCTGTCAAAAAACGCTCATTTTTTCATTCCAGAATGCCTCGGATTGTGTTCTGAAACGGTGCATTTCGCGTTCTGATATGCCGCATTTCAGAATGCGAAAAGGCCGTTTCTGCATTTTCTTCGCCCTGCAACTGTTCTGTACCATTGCACGATTCCCCCAAAAATCTCTATTTCATCACTTTCCGACGAAGCTTTCTCTCTCCATTTTGTGTATAAATATGCATAATGGTATCGTTTCAATATTTCCATGATCGGAATGGCATTCCACATTCCCTTTCAAACAAATATGCCACCCACGTAGTAGAGACACCACTCCGGTGCGTCTCCCAAGCGACTGTGCCACCCACAAATAACGTGCGTCTCCCAAACGACTGTGCCACCCACGGAGTAGAGACGCCACTCCGGTGCGTCTCCCAAACGTATATGCCACCCACAAATGACAACGTGCGTCTCCCAAGCGACAATGTCACCCACGGAGTAGAGACGCCACTCCGGTGCGTCTCCCAAGCGACTGGGCCATCCAAAAATGACAACGTGGGTGTGAAACGCAATTTTTGTCTACGTGGGTGTGAGACGCACCGGAGTGACGTCTCTACGCGCTGGATGTTCGTGGATGTATTTTATTGAATATGCGTAGGAAAAACATTATATCCCCCTGTACGCCATCTTACATCAAAAAATCGCGTGAAAAATGCAAATTTCCTTTGCTAACGCTTTGTCAATCGGATTATTTGTCCTTAATTTGCAATTATCTATCATTAAATCTTATGACAGACCTGTTCGACAATAAATTCCGTATACCATCCACACGTGCAACATGGCATTCTTATAACGGTGGAGTATACTTTGTCACTTTATGTACCAAGGACAAACGAAAATGTTTGGGCGTAATAATTGATAAGTCAGAATCATCGTCGTATGATAATACACAAAACAGTTTGTCCCCATTGTGGCAACCCGAGATGATATTGTCAGAAGCCGGAATCATTGTTGAAAGACATATTAAGGAGATTTCAATTCATTGCAGTTACGTTGAAGTACCCCTTTATGCCGTCATGCCCAACCATTTGCATTTAATCATTATGATAAACGGTGGAGAAGCATCTTGCAACCGTAATCTTTTATCACAAGTATTACGAGGCTTCAAGTCGGGTGTAACACGTGAAATGAGGATGAAGAATATTGCCTTCGAATGGCAAAGCCGCTTTTACGACCGTATTGTCCGTAATCAGGATGAACTTGATGCCATTGGCGTATATATAAGGAACAACGTTGCAAAATGGCATCTTGATAAAGAGAATCTCTAACCCAAACAAACGGAATTTCACCGTTTTTGTCGCAGCAATTCCCAAACGACTGTGCCACCCACGGAGTAGAGACGCCACTCCGGTGCGTCTCCCAAGCGACTGTGCCACCCACGTAGTAGAGACGCCACTCCGGTGCGTCTCCCAAGCGACTGTGCCACCCAAAAATGACAACGTGGGTGTGAAACGCAATTTTTGTCTACGTGGGTGTGAGACGCACCGGAGTGACGTCTCTACGCGCTGGATGCTCGTGGATGTATTTTATTGAATGCTTCATAAGTCTCTACGCACGCTGGATGCTCGCGGATGTATTCTATTGAATGCTGCGTAATCTCACCTGCGATTCCATACGCACTACAACACTTCTGAACTGCTAATAACAGGCTGCAATATTACCTATTTTTACCTGCATACTGCCCATACTGATTTATTAGCTTACAATTTGTAACCATTAACAACTGGCATTAAATCGTCGCCTGTTTTATGCGTTATAAATACATTTAGAACAACATTATGTTAATAAAGGTTTATTTAAGAGCCGTTTCTTAAAATTTATTTGTTCAATAAAACGGATTATACTATATTTGCAACTTGAATAGTAAAGGAGCTGAAATGCTGTCATGGCTTAACATGAAATACTTTCGTAAGTTACATTTTGATAGTATGATAACGTGCACGGCATTTATGACTGACAATATTCGGGATAACTTCTCTTATGACCAGTTGGTCGGCAGCCCTTTTCTATGTGACAAAAGTATGTATCTTATATGACGTTTCTGTGATAGAGACACTTTGAAAGCAAAGAAATCAAAAAACAACAATTACATTATTTAAGTTTAAGAGAGATTTTATGGGGAAAAAACTATTAGGTTTGCTGGTATGCATGTTTCTGGCCTCAGGAACAGCATTCGCCCAGACTAAGAAGGTGACCGGTAAGGTTGTCTTCCAGGAAGACGGCGAACCGGCAATCGGAGCGACAGTATCCGTCGACGGAACCAACGTCAAGGCGGTGACTGACATTGACGGAAAGTTTGTCCTCAATGTTCCGGCAGGTAAGAAGATTAAGGTTACCTACCTGGGCATGAAGACAGAACTGCATGCGGCTAAAGACAACATGGAAATAGTACTGCGTCCCGACGACGCCAGCCATCAGATTGGCGAGGTCGTCGTAACTGGTATGTCAAAGATGGATCGTCGCCTGTACACAGGTGCAGCAACTAAGGTGGATGCAGAGAAGGCAAAACTTGACGGTGTAGCTGATGTCAGCCGTGCTCTTGAGGGACGTGCCGCAGGTGTGTCGGTGCAGAACGTGTCAGGTACTTTCGGTACAGCCCCGAAAATACGTGTGCGTGGTGCAACCTCAATTTATGGTAACTCCAAACCTCTATGGGTCATCGACGGTGTGATACAGGAAGACGCTGTCGATGTTTCTGCCGACGACCTCTCTTCGGGTGATGCCACAACCCTTATCTCTAACGCCATTGCAGGACTGTCGGCCGACGATATCGAGAGCTTCCAGGTGCTCAAGGACGGTTCGGCCACATCTATATATGGTGCGCGCGCTATGGCCGGAGTTGTTGTCATCACAACCAAGCGCGGACGTGCAGGACACAGCACTGTCAACTACACCGGTGAGTTCACCTACCGTCTGAAACCGAGCTACGACAACTATAACGTCAGCAACTCGCAGGAGCAGATGGGTATCTATAAGGAAATGGAAGCTAAGGGATGGCTCGAATTTTCTGCACTCGCCAACGGCTCGTCGTCTGGTATCTACGGAAAGATGTACAACCTCATCGCCGAATACAACAAGACCAACGGACAGTTCGGACTGCCTTATACAGATGCAGCCATGAACAAGTATCTCAGCGATGCCGAGTTCCGCAATACCGACTGGTTCGACCTGCTGTTCAGAAACAACATCATACAGAACCACGCCGTAAGCATCTCGACCGGTACTGAAAAGGCAAACCTCTATGCTTCGGTGTCTGTAATGAACGACCCGGGATGGACAGCCGACAGCAAGGTTGAGCGTTACACCGCCAACATGAATGCTACGTTCAATCTGTCCAAGAACCTCAGCGTTTCGTTGCTGACAAACGGTTCTTATCGTAACCAGAAAGCTCCCGGTACGCTCAGCCGCTCTACCGACATAGTTTCGGGTAGTGTCAACCGTTCGTTCGATATCAACCCGTTCAGCTATGCCATGAATACATCGCGTACGCTCAGCCCGAACGATACTTACAAGCGCAACTACGCTTCGTTCAATATCTTCAACGAGCTTGAAAACAACTATATCGACCTTGGCGTTTCGGACATGAAGTTTCAGGGAGAGGTATCATGGAAACCAATTCAGGGACTTGAGCTGAAGGCTATGGGTGCATACCGTGTGCAGAAGTCGGCACAGGAGCATTTCATCAAGAACAACTCCAACCAGGCCGAAGCCTACCGTGCCGGTGTGGATGACCCTAACGTGATGTACAGCAACCCGTACCTTTATCAGGATCCGGACAAGACCAACAGTCTGCCAATATCAGTAATGCCCATCGGCGGTATTTACACGCGTAACGACTATGATGTCGAGCAGCTCGACTTCCGTGGCACTGCACAATATAATAAGGTGTGGAACGATACCCACATCCTGAATGTCTTTGCCGGAATGGAAGCCAACAAGACCGATAAGAAGCAAGTGTTCAACTCGGTTTACGGTCGCGACTACTCAAGCGCAAACAACGACTACATCACTCCCGAATTCTACAAACAGGCCAAGGAGGAGGGTACTGTCCTCAACAGCCTTACCTACGGCTGGTCGCGCAACCTTGCCTACTTCGGTAGCGTCAACTATTCGTACAAGGGACGTTACTCTCTTCAGGGAACGCTCCGCTACGAAGGTACGAACAAGCTGGGTAAGAGCCGCAGCTCGCGCTGGCTTCCTACGTGGAACGTGTCTGGTGCTTGGAACGCCCATGAAGAGTCGTTCTTCCAGAAATGGATGGAGCAGACCCACGGAGCAGTGTCTCACCTGACGCTCCGAGCTTCCTACTCGCTGACAGCCGACCGCGGGCCGTCGTGGGTTACCAACGCCCTGCCTGTCTACTATTCTAGTAACGTATGGCGTCCGCAGGGAAGTCAGGTAGAACAGCAGAACTATCTTTACAACTTGGGAAATAGCGAGCTGACATACGAGAAGAAGCATGAGTTCAACTTCGGTATTGATGCAGGTTTCCTGAACAACCGAATAAACACCAACTTTGATATCTACTGGCGTAACAACTTCGACCTTATCGGTGTCATCGAGACTCAGGGTGTCGGGGGTTTCATCAGCAAGTATGCCAACGTGGCAACGATGTCTTCGCACGGTGTCGAGGCCACAGTCTCAACCCGCAACGTAGAGACAAAGGATTTCAAATGGTCTACCGACCTTACGTTCTCGTATGCAACCAATAAGATTACCGACCTGAAGTCGCGTTCGCGTGTCATCGACCTTGTTACCGGTACGACCTCGTCTACAACAGGTCACTTCCGTGAAGGTTATCCTGTATCGGCTCTGTTCTCAATACCGTTTGTAGGACTGAACGATGAAGGTCTGCCACAAATCATCAACGAAAACGGTGAGGTTACAACCTCTAACATAAACTTTCAGGAATACGAGAAACTCGGATTCTTGAAGTATGAAGGTCCGACTGAGCCTACCATCACCGGCGGTTTCAACAACCTGCTTACATACAAGAATTGGCGACTGAATATCTTCATCACCTATTCGTTCGGCAACAAGGTACGTCTCGACCCGGTATTCTCCGCTTCCTACTCTGACATGTCGGCCATGCCTAAAGAGTTCAAAAACCGTTGGGTGAAGCCGGGCGACGAGCTTATCACCAACATACCTACTATCGCAAGTAAACGTCAGGTGATAAACGACTCCAATCTGGGTTACGCCTACAATGCATACAACTACTCTACAGCACGTGTGGCTGACGGCGGATTCATAAGGATGAAGGACATCTCGCTCACATACGACCTGCCTTCACTTCTTGTAAGAAAGATAGGGTTGAGCACAGCTTCTTTGAAAATAGATGCGACCAACCTTTTCCTTATATATGCTGACGATAAACTCAACGGTCAGGATCCTGAATTCGTAAATGCCGGTGGTGTGGCCACGCCTATGCCTAAGCAGTTTACCTTTACTGTCCGTCTCGGTATGTAATTAGAATATTTAACCGGTAAAACAAATACAAGTGAAGATTATGAAATTAAAATATACGGTTCTGATTGCGGTGTCGGCGCTTTTATCGTTGACATCTTGCTCGGACTTCCTTGACCAGCAGCCTGACAACCGCATCGAGCTGAACACCGAAGATAACATCATAAAGCTGCTCGTCAGCGCATATCCTACCGGCAACTACGGATGGTTAGGTGAGCTTTCGAGCGACAACATCATCGACAACAATGCTCCCCACTATCCCGCCAACCCATCGGCTGCGCAGGTTCTGGCCAAATATAATCTTGCTGCCTACGACCGTGGCGACGAAGAGCTGTTCCGTTTCGAACAGGTCAAGTCGAACACACAGCAGGATTCTCCCGACTATATCTGGGAAAGCTTCTACAACGGTATCGCTACAGCCAACCATGCCCTCGCCGCCATTGATGAGTACACGAAAAAGCATGGCGGCACTATGTCGGCTGAGCTGACCGCAGCCAAAGGCGAAGCTCTCTTGATTCGTGCTTACAGCCACTTCATTCTTGTCAACTTGTTCTCGCAGGCTTACAAGGATGACACCAACAGCAAGAACGATGTAGGTATACCTTACATAACGTCACCTGAAGACAAGGTGCTGGTGAACTATGACCGTGGCAATGTAGCCGATGTTTACGCCAAAATACAGAATGACCTCGAAGCAGGGCTCAAACTGATATCCGATGTCAACTATAAGACTGCTCCAAAGTATCATTTCAATGTGAACGCTGCCCATGCTTTTGCGGCACGTTTCTATCTCTTCAAACACGACTACGACAAGGTAATCGAACATGCCGACGCTGTGTTGGGTACCAACCCTTCGGCTATGCTCCTCGACTATACAATATTTAAAGACTGTGTGACCGGCGAAGACTATATCAACCGTTGGCACGACCCCTCGGTAAACAACAACCTTATGTTGCTTTCCACTTCGTCGATTCAGCAACGCCGTACCACTCAGACACGGTTCGCTTTCAACGGTCAGCCTGCAAAAGACATACTGTTTCATCGTCCTGGCGTATATTGGGGATCTGGATTGAACGGATGTCCTACAGCTTTCCAAGACGGAAGCCTTTTCTATTCAGGCAGTCAGGATTACGGCTATATTGCCATGAAAGTGGGAGAGGACTTCGAGTATACCGACAAGGTTCAGGGCATTGGCTATCCTCACCTCATACGCCGCGAGTTTACAGCGACAGAGCTGTTGCTCGAGCGTATCGAGGCTAAGATTCTCTCAAAAGACAAACGTAATCTGTCTGGGGCTATGGACGATATCCTTGCTCTGATTAAGAGCCGCCAGTCCTTCTCGTCAGAAGTTGTCCAGCAGATGACTTCTTACGGAATGTTCATGCCTACAGCAGAGCAGGTTCTCAGTTATTACAAACAAAGCACTAATCCTAACTGCTATTCAGACTGGTCGTTTGCAAAGAACATGGGTGTTGACGTTCCTGCCGAATGTGTACCTTACATGAACGCCGTGAATGACCTGCGCCGTATGGATCACGTAATGGACGGTCTGCGTTTCTTCGACCTGAAGCGTTGGGGAATCGAGTATTCTCACTTCTACGGTCCGAACAATGTAGAGTATAAACTCACCTGGAACGATCCGCGTCGCGCCATTGAAATTCCCGGTGATGTAATGTCAGCCGGTCTTGCAACTTCACGTCCTGCCGGTGAGTTGTCTGGAAAGAACGATGAATTTATAGCAAAATGATAATGGAGGAAAAATAACGATGAAGAATAAGCTTAATATTTTATTGGTGGCAGTGATGTTGTTTGCCGGTCTCGGACTGGCATCATGCTCTGATGACGAATTCACCCCGAGCATTTTCGACACCACCGACTATCCTCTCGACCGTCATGCCGAGACGTTTCCTCTTGATACTTTCGTAAAGAAGAACTTTCTTGAGCCTTACAACCTCCGCTATCTTTACAAGATGCAGGACATTGGCTCAGACATGCAGAAGAATCTTGTTCCCTGTACTTACCAGAAAAGTGTGCAGCTTGCTGTCCTTAACAAATATCTCTGGTACGACGTGTACAAAAAATGGGCAGGTGATGACTTCCTCAAGGAGTACAGCCCGCGCATAATCCACGTTATCGGCTCTCCTGCTTATAACCCGACATCGGGTACTGTAACGCTGGGTACAGCCGAGGGCGGTCTGAAGATTACGCTCTACAATGCCAATAACATCGACTTGTCTGACATAGACAACCTCAACGAGTATTTCTTCAAGACCATGCACCACGAGTTCGGACACATCCTGCACCAGAACCATCTCTATCCGACATCGTTCGGAGAAATATCAAAGAGCAGCTACCACTCTTCCGACTGGCAGGACATAGGCGACTCAGTGGCTGTGGCTCAGGGCTTCGCTTCGCCTTACGGTTCGTCGCAGGTGCGTGAGGACTGGGTGGAAATTCTTGCCAACTACATTGTCAAGGATTCTATCACATGGAACACTATGCTCCATTGCGCAACTTTCGACTGGGAAGATGTCGACTACAGCGAGACCGATTATGAAAAGCTGAACCAGAAGGTTCTCGCCGGAATCGCCGACCGCGACTCTGTGGGCTACGGACATTACACCAACAGCGGAGAGTTCAAGGTTCAGCGTAAGGTGATTTCGCGTGATGCGAACGGTTACGCTTCGGGAGGTAAAATAGAATTCCTCGAACGCGACGGTATAGATGGTAAGGCTGTAATATTACAGAAACTGAAAATGGTGAAGGAATGGCTTATGACATACTTCAGCATCGATCTTGACAAACTTCGTAATGAGGTACAAAGCAGACAGTATGTGACAAATCCTGACGGTTCGTTCAAGGTTGTCAACGGACGTCTGGTAAACCGCCTTACAACACCGTTGGAGTCTGACCCGACAAAGACCCTTATGGATTCTCTCGTTTCCGAAGTGGACGCATACAAGGCACTGATGGTTAAATAAAAAATTAGTTCATTCAAAAGAATTATCAAAATGCGTAAATTATCATATTTTGCCGCCCTGTTTTTCGGTTCGCTTGTTTTCGCTGCTTGTGCCGGTGAGGAAGAAGACCTCTTCGACCAGTCGGCAGCCGAACGACTGAACGCCGTTAAGGGCGAATATAGCGAAATCCTCGAATCGTCAAAGGGTGGCTGGGCCATGGAGTACTATGCTGTCAACGACACCATCACCCCAGAAGGCTACGGCTATCTTCTGCTCAACCGCTATAGCGACAACGGATTCGTTACTGTGGCCATGAACAATGCCTTCAGCAACAACGTCTATGCTGAGGACTCTTCAGCATGGGAAATCATCACCGACAACGGACCTGTGCTCACCTACAATACTTATAATAACTGCTTGCACAAGTTCTCCGACCCGGACGATATTCCTTTTACGAGTGAGGACGAAACGGGTCGCGGTGCGCAAGGCGACTACGAGTTTGTTCTGGTAGATATGCCTAAAGACAGCAAGCACCTTATGTTCAAAGGTAAGAAACGTGGCACATATATCCGTATGACACGTTTGGAAGACGGCACCGACTTCAAGACGTATCTTGAAGATGTCCAGGGCTTTCATAAAAGCTTGTTTCCTGCTTCAGCACCCAACTACTGTCTGCTCAACCTTGGAGGTGACAGCTTGATGTACATGAGAAATTCTTCGGAAGGCATGCCGGGAATTTATCCGGTTGGCAGCGACCCCGACGTTACTGAATACGAATATCCGTTCTTGATTACAAAGAGTGAAGGCAAGTATTATCTGCGCTTTGAAAATGCATTTAAGTCAACTGACGGTACGGATGTACAGGAATTTGCTTATGACGAAAAGGCCGGGAGATTTGTTTCAGTAGAGAACAGCGCTTATACAATCGAAGGCGAAAATCCTGACTCGTTCATTGTTTCGTCGGTTGCTGACGGTCATTCATGGCGATTGACTGCCGGCTCGGAAATGTCTGATAATATAAAGTCTGCCTTTGCCGATGTAGCGGCAAGTTTTAAAAGTAAGAACTCTACTTTTAATTATCTCTCTTTCTCATACACAAACGGGCAGTATGTCATTTCGGTCAATTACAAGCCCAGACGTTCTGGTGCTGTAAATGTACTTTATAAATATAGCTTGAGTCCTTCTAAAAAGGGTTTGACCCTGACTTATGCCGGTCCAGTTAATCAAGAAGGTGAGAATACATTGCAGAATGTACCTACTGTAAAAAAACTTTTAGACTCTATTTCCGGCGATTATGATCTGGCGGGCGCAGCTAATCCGTTTAATCTATCGAAAATGAAATTTACGGACAGTGAATCCAAATGGTTCACACTCAGTTATGCAAGATAAGTACGACCAAATAAATTAATTGATTATGAAGAAAACATTAACTTTATTGATGGCGTTAGCCACAACGGCAGGGCTTAGTGCCCAGCCTTTGGCTTCTTCAGCATTAAAAATGCAAGGAGCCAAGACAATGCGACTCAATGCAACCCTCGCCAAAGGCTTGAAGGCAGCTAAGACGGGTGAGTCGGCAATGTTGAAAAGTGCAGCTACGGGCAACTACTATGTCCGCCCAGCCGGTTCTATGGAATACGGTTTCGACACTGAAGGTTACGGAGCTTACGCTGGCATCATCATATTCCCTGCGTTCTCTGATGCTGTTTTTGAGAACAAGAATACAGACCCGACATCAACTTCTTGGACTATTAACGGACAGGATGGTTCTGACTATGTAGATGCAAACGGCGACTTTGTATTTCCATATGTGTATCCCAAGTCCATGTATTATACGCCTACTATTAAAAAGGAGGCTGAAGAATGGGAACCTGTCAGCCGTTATGGTGACGGTCAGTATGGCTACTATTTCGGAAGTGACAGTATTACAGCGCTTACGCCTAATGGAATGCATCTTGACGGATGTAAGAGCTATTACGGCACTTCTGGCTTTAACGACAAGTACTATCTTTTCGGTTCTGGTAATGCAACTTTAGAGGCTGAGGATGGCTCTGAGGTACAATATCCAATGGATGGAGTAGAGCAGCACTTTTCGAAGCCGCTGTCTCCCCTTTATGTCGAGAATGTTTATTTCACAACCTACACCTTTAACGATGTAGCTGATCCGTTTAAGGATGCTTCCAAGAAGATTACTCTCGAAATCATTGGTGACAACGGCGAGACAATCGCAACACTAAAAGCAGGTAAAGACAATCTGCTTCAACTCGGAGACCCTGAAAACATGGGTTCTAACGTAGGTGTTATGCGTGAATATTCTTTGATTTTCCAAAACACTGTAAAAGATCCTATCAGCGGTGCTGAAACGGCCCAACCGTTTGTAATCAACGACGGTTATACGCTTAAGCTGACAGGTTTCTCACAGGAAGGTGTGGAATTAGGTTTGGGTGGCTTCGTATCTGCTCCGGAGGATGTTCCTAACGAGGCTGCAAAAATCCTGCTGGTAGGTAATGACAAGCCTATTACCTATCAGATGGGTCTTGGCATTACTCCTACCTTCACAGGTCTGTTCGATGTCGCTAATGTAGCTTCTACGTTGTCTAACAGCCAGACTGGAGAAACATACGAAAATACAAACGTAATACGTCTTTCCGACGACGGTCAGTCTTGCTCTATTGATGGTATGAGCGACTTACCTGCAGCTTTCGTATACACTGCAACCGATTGGTTTGACCTTCAGACTGAAGAAGAGTTCTATACTGTAGAGTTCGAAAAATCAAGTGAAGACAACACCGACTGGATTACCGATGTCTTGGTTGACAATTCTTATTACTATCAGACAAGCAACGGAAACCAATATGCGACTGGCTTGAACTATGTTGGCTTTAAGGGTGAGCCTGTTGATGCCGGAAAAGGCCGTTGGGCTGTAGGTTATGTTATGGGTCATGGTCTTGTTAAGTCAGAGACTCCAATCATTATCCTTCAGGGTACTGCGAAACTTTCTGATGTGGAAATTCCTAATGCTATCGAAGGCGTTCAGGACAATACAGTCAAGAACAACGCTGACGCTCCTGTCTACAACCTCGCAGGTCAGCGTGTGACCAAGGCTGCCAAGGGCATCCTCATCCAGAATGGCCGCAAGTTCATCAACAAGTAATTGATGATTTCACTGCAATGAACATTTCCGGCTTGATTCCGGAAACAAAATAAAAAATCCGCGGCTGCGACGCAGCTGCGGATTTTTATTTTGCCTGTAACGATTGTACTTATCAGCAACTATTTTGGAGACACGCGGATGCGTTGTCTTGGATGCCCATCCACTTCGAAGATGCATCGGAGTGTCGTCTCTAATGCAGAAGCCGGAAATTAAATGCCAGGTGTGGATTTCAGCTGAAAGGGGATGCCCAGTCACGTCATTCTGCTGATTGTTGCATTTCGCGTATTTTGTCTGTTGACAGTCCGGTAGCCTTTGCAATAATGTCGGGCGACATTCCCATTGCGGTGAGGTTTCTTACCGTTTTCCTGTTCGCTTCATCCATTCCTTCTTCACGTCCTTTCTCAAGACCTTTCTCAAGACCTTTTGCAAGACCTTTATTTTCTGCATACTCG
>CALBJK010000213.1 GCA_937892695.1 uncultured Prevotella sp. | reverse complement strand
CTATGCCCTGAGCCATCATGGCGTTGGCAACTTTCATGAATCCAGCCACATTTGCGCCCTTTACGTAATCAATATAACCGTCGGACTCCCTCCCGTACTTGACGCACTGTTCATGGATGGAGTGCATGATATAATGGAGTTTGTCGTCGACTTCCTTTTCACTCCAGCTCAGACGGATGGCATTCTGTGTCATTTCCAGACCTGATGTTGCTACGCCTCCGGCATTGACAGCCTTGCCTGGAGCAAAGAGCTGACGGGCTGCGACAAACTTCTCGACAGCCTCGGCCGTACATCCCATGTTGGACACTTCGGCTACACACAGCGACTTATGCGACAGCACCGCATCGGCATCGCTACCGTTCAGCTCGTTCTGAGTAGCGCAGGGCAGTACGATGTCGGTCTTGACCTCCCATGGCTTACGTCCGGGATAGAATTTGGCTTCGGGATATTCGTCGGCGTATGGTTTGCATACATCGTTACCACTGGCTCTTAGTTCGAGCATATAGTCGATTTTATCGCCACAGATGCCTGTCGGGTCGTAGATGTAACCGTCTGGTCCGCTGATAGTAACCACTTTTGCTCCAAGTTCGGTAGCTTTCTTGGCTGCGCCCCATGCTACATTGCCGAAACCGCTTATGGCTACGGTCTTGCCCTGAAGGTCATGCCCATGTGTGGCCAGCATCTGCTTGACAAAATAGAGTGCGCCATAGCCTGTTGCCTCTGGACGAATGCGGGAGCCGCCCCACTCCAGTCCTTTACCTGTAAGCACGCCGTTCCAGTGGTGGGTGAGCTTCTTGTACATGCCGAACAGGTAGCCTATCTCACGTCCGCCGACACCGATATCTCCAGCAGGAACATCCTCGTCGGGACCTATATGGCGGTAGAGTTCGGTCATAAAAGCCTGACAGAAGCGCATGACTTCGGCATCGGAACGCCCACGGATAGAGAAATCGGAACCACCCTTACCGCCACCCATAGGCAGAGTGGTCAGAGCGTTCTTGAAGGTCTGTTCGAAACCAAGGAACTTCAAGATGGACAGGTTGACCGAAGGATGGAAGCGCAAACCTCCCTTGTAAGGGCCAATAGCACTATTGAACTGCACACGATAGCCGATGTTGACATGAACTTCGCCCCTATCATCGACCCATGGTACACGGAACGTTACCACACGCTCGGGTTCGACCAGACGTTCGATGAGCTTTGCACGTTCGAATTCAGGATGACGGTTGTAGACATCTACAATGGACGTAAGAACTTCGCTCACGGCCTGCAGGTATTCTGACTCGCCTGGATGTTTTGCCTCCAGACTCTGCATTATCTTTGCCACTTCCATAGACTTATGTTTTAAAATTGTTTTCTGTTTCTTATTTCGCTGTGTCAATCATGACAACGCAAATATAGCAAATTTCGGAGTGACGGCAAAGTGTAAACGTCCATTTTTAGCATTTATTATTACATTATGTAAGATGGCAGTAGTTGCTTTCCCGTCCGGCAAGATAGCAGCATCATGTAGTAGGCAACATTTAGCCCAAACAGGTTAAACCCAAATCGGTCATTAGAGCGTGATTTTATCGTTCCAATATAATAAAGTTCACTCTTCGCCGTATTTCACGTCCTTGCCGCCCATCATTCTTTTCATACTTATTCCTCGCCAAGCCAATTGATGCAAGCATCATTGGTCTTTGAGCTTATCGGAATAGTTCGTTTTCCCTTGACGTAGCCCGCTACGCCTGCATCAAAGCCGAAAGAAATCTAGACGACAATAACATGAAATACGTCAGAAGTCTAATGACCGATTTGGGTTAAAAGAACATGTGCATTGTAGACAGCATAAGGTTGCTGACTTGGTCGAGTTCGTCTAACCGCTCATCACGCACAGTCAGACGAATGCCACAACGCTCACAGAAATCATGCAAGAAGGAATAGGACAACGGTGTGTCAACCACAATCTCGACAGGACGGCCGCCGTATGTTTTGGTAAAGCCGTTGGCAAACGTGCATAGCAGCTGAGAAGCACTTATCGAATCGACATCAGGCATGACCGGATTCATGTCGTGATTTTCAGAGTCGATAACCATCAGGATTGGTTGGTAGACGGGTGCTTCGTCGTCATCGTCAGAATAGAAAGGCACAGGCATGTAAGACCAACGGCAAAGAAGGGTCACATCGGCCGACGGCAGCGATTTGACCTTGCCGGCAATGATGTCGTTCTCGAAAGGGAACTCCTTGTAAAGGTCATCGCTGACAGCCGGCGAGACGGTCTCGGACAGGCTATATCCGCCATTGCCGTCAGGAACGAGAAGTGGGACTCTGACTCCACCCTTTTTCCAATCGGACAAGGTCGGTGTAGTCGAGCCTTCAGGATAAGGGAAAGACAGTTGGCCGCTTTTGACGAAAGAACCAAAGGCGATTGCTGCGTCGAGAGCCTCGACCATAAGCTGTCCTTCGCCGGCATCGGTGATGCACCAAGGTGCGAAGAAAGGCTGGTGACGTGTGAAATCTGGCCAACCATGAGGGCGTTGTATCTTAACACCTTTTCTTGCAGCGTAGTCTTTTATTACTGACTTGACTTCGGGACGAATGTCTTTGGCATTCATAAAGTCGCAAGTGATACAATCGAACATGAGCGAATGTTCCAACAGCTCGATGCGTGACAAACCTTCACCGCCAAGGCTACATACAAAGGTCTTGAGTCCTTCATCGCCTAAGTAAAGTCCGAGCGCGAAGTGCTCGCCATTATTCCCCATCACCGAGCAATATCCGATTTCACCATTCGACAATTTGACGGCAAAAATATCGTCACTATAGATTTGCTTCCAAACCTCTGCCTTGCGGTAACGGAACGCCGCGTCAAGCATGTCATCATTTAACACCATAAGAATCTTGTTTTAGTTTTAACAATATAGATAGTGCAAATGAGCGGCAAGAAAGCTTGCTTTCAATTGCCCGAATGCAGCCTATCCTATACAAAGATATGACAAACATTCCAATAAGAAGACAAATAGGATTATTTTTTCAGTCCACTATAATGAAAAAGGAAGGTGAACATTGTGCACACCTTCCTTTTTAACCTAAATCGGTAATAAGACTAAACGATGTCAAGCGGTTCGCGACTGGTCGGAGCAGGGAACTCGCGGTCAATCAGTTCTATGTCATGGTTTGACAGCTGAATTTCAACCGCAGAAGCGTTCTCGACCGCATGTTTCGGATTTCCACTTCGGGGAATGGCTATTATGTCATTGTCACGAGTATCAAAGGCGAGAAGAATCTGGGCAACAGTAGCTTCATGTTCTTCTGCAATACGACGCAATACGGGATCAGAGAAAAGTCCATCGCGAAGACTTCCGGCCTGAGCCAACGGGCAATAGGCCATCATCGGCATCTTAATGCTTCGCATCATAGGCAGCAAATCGTACTCGACACCTCGCGAAGCGACATGGTAAAGAACCTGGTCGGTGGCGCAATGTCCTTCGGTGTCGTACGAGGAAAGATGTTTCATGTCTTCGCAATCGAAATTGGACACGCCCCAACGACGTATAAGGCCACGGCTGACAAGCTCTTCCATGCAATCGACTGTTTCGGACAAAGGTACATTGCCAGGCCAATGAAGCAAATAAAGGTCGAGATAATCAGTATTCAACCGACGCAGACTTGCCTCACAGCTGTCAAAAATATGATTGCGGCCGGCATTATAAGGAAGGACTTTGGAAACCAGAAACAGGCTGTCACGGTCGTATTCGCGGATTGCTTTACCGACAAGTGTCTCTGAACGGCCTTCACCATACATTTCGGCAGTATCGATAAGAGTAAGCCCATGCTCTATACCTTCTCGCAAGGCAGCCATTTCTGTTTTTTCACTGTCTGGATCCTCCCCCAACTTCCATGTGCCTTGCCCTATAGAGGGAACTGCACTACCGTCTTTTAATAAAACTTTCTTAACTCTCATAACAGACAAATTACTTCTCTTTAAGTTCGTTTCCGATACGGAAAGCCTGCCCTACGCTTTTGCCTAAAAGGATATACTTGTGATGGATTGGATCAAAACTGATAAGTTCCATCTTCTCGACATCCGGTTGACCGTCGTCTCCAAGATAACGTTCATCGCATAAGACACCGATTACTTCGGCCACGAGATTGACGCCATCGACATTTTCGTCGATCTTACGCTTTATGTGACATTCCAGCGTAAGAGGAAAATCTGTAAACACCGGAGCATTGACTTTTTCGGAACGTTCACAATGCCAGCCGGTATGCTCTACTTTGTCATGGACGCTTCGGCCGCTAACTATTCCGACATAATCTGCAGCTACCATGGTCGGCTTTGTGGCAAAAGCGACTGTAAAGTCGCCATTATGTCTGAGATTGTCAGTCGTGGCGTGATTGCCCATAGATATCATAATTTCGTTGCGCTCCCATGTACCGGCCCAAGCGGCATTCATCGCATTGGGAAGGCCATCTTTATCAAAAGTTCCGATTACAAGTACAGGCTGTGGCAACAGCCATGGCTTAGGAGAAAATCTTTTCATCATAAGTGAGTTTTATATTCGTTTGAAGCAATGGCAAACAGCCAATGCGCTTACATATAATAATGTGTATGCAAAATTACTTCAACTTGAACAAAATAAAGAATATTTCTTATGCTATTTAGTGTCCACGGAATTAATTGTTATGGCGATTGGAACATTAAAAGAGTTTCAGTCATTTAAGCAAACGCATGACTTCTGATTCAGATAACTGAGGCAATATTCTGCGCATTTGACCGATCAAAAGGCGTAACGACTCATTAGGGGTACGTTCGCAAACTACTGATTCATTACCAAACAATTCTTCGGGCGTTGTTAGGAGAGACCATCCCCACCCATATTCGCGTCCGTGACGGTCAACGGGATAGACAAAGTCTTCGGTAAGGATGTAACACCCCATTTCCAGTCGCGACAGGTAAGCATCGAAACGACTCCGCATTTTCTCACCTGTGAAACCACACTGCGAACGCAGGTTGCGGGTAATGGCACTGCCGTTCTCTTTGAGAATGGTCAATATTGAGTCTTCTATGCTTCCCTCCTCGGGTTTTGGCAGTATACTACGACGATAATTGCAAAAGTCGGGCCACCATTCACGACTGACAAAGGCCGCCTTTCCACGGAGGAACTTGCCGTAAGCACAACCGCTCTCTTGTATTATCTGACCTTTCCATTTCCATAAAGGCCACTCCCATCCACCATCAGGCAAACAGACATAACGACACTCGGAACTGACAACTTCGTCAGCTGACCATCCGCTAATACCCAAAGGAAGAAGCGGGAGCATGCCGACACGTTGTATATAGTCTACCATTTCGGCACAGTTATGAACTTTCTTTCCCATTTTGAAAAACTATAAAAAACGAGCGACTGAATGCTTAAAAGGGATACAAAAAAAGTCTACTGACAGCCGCCAGCAGACTTTTTTATTTTCAAAGACAGTTGATTGTCGATTATTCAGCCTTTGGTGCTTCAGCTTCTGAAGTCGCATCAGCCTTGGGCTTCTCTGCCTCGGGAGTGTTTGCTTCAGCTGTTTCGGCAGCCGGAGCTTCGGCCTTTGAAGCAGACCTACGGCTACGACGAGTCTTCTTGGCAGCCTTAGAAGTCTTAGCCATGTTCTCGTCGAAGTCGACAAGCTCTATGAATGCAACAGGAGCAGCATCACCCTTACGAAGTCCAAGCTTAATGATGCGGGTGTAACCACCGGGACGATCTCCAATTTTCTGTGCTACTGTTGAGAAAAGTTCTTTCAGAGCATACTTGTTCTGCAGATAGCGGAACACTACGCGGCGAGAATTGGTAGTATCTTCCTTACTGCGTGTAATTAGAGGCTCGACGTATGTCTTCAAAGCCTTTGCCTTTGCGAGGGTCGTAGTGATTCTTTTGTGCATTATCAGCGAGATAGCCATGTTTGCAAGCATAGCGTGACGATGAGATGCAGTACGACTCAGATGGTTGAATTTTTTATTATGTCTCATTTTTGTTTT
>CALBJK010000212.1 GCA_937892695.1 uncultured Prevotella sp. | reverse complement strand
TTAGAGCATACGCAATGACGGCCTAAATGCTAAATCAGAAACTTGAGTAAATAATGAGGTTCAACTTAACAGCATTAGATAAACTGCATACATAGAACCAATTGTAAGGCAACTTACAAAAGTTGTACAGAAGGTAAGCATGACATATATGCTTACCTTCTGTTTTTAGTTTCGACTCTACCTTTTTTGCATATCCGGCCAATCTGCAAACATTCATAATACTGATGTTTCACGATGGTGTATGCTACTTTTTAGGTATGAACGTCTCCCACGTCTGATCATCATAGAAAATTCGTATTTCGACAATCTTACGTTGAGGTTTATCAAAAATTTTTACTGTCTCATTTGATTCTTCATATCGTGGATTAATGCTTCTTAGATTAGAAGTATCAGCTTGCTGAGAAGCAATTTTCTGAGTAGCACTAGCGTTGTTGTCAAAGGACAGTATCGGCTCTTTAGAAGGTGAGGCTGGAGTAGATTGGCTGGTTGGGTCGCCGCTCTGCCCGTCAGTATACATTGGCTCCTTACCGAACATTAACCAGTCAGTGGATATAGTAGGGAAGCGTTTCTTTATAGCGTCCACTATCGTTAACGTCGGCAATGTACGGCCAGTGAAAATGCTGCTAAGAGTAGCCGGTGATATTCCTAAACAGTCAGCAAACAACTTTTGGGTCATGTGCTGGCTTTCCATTATTTTTCTAATCCGATCTTTCATCCTTAAATTGACTATTATAGAAGTGAAACGTCTTTTTCTTTAGACTTTACAAAGGTAAACCATTTATTTCATACAAGCAACATTTGTAATGTTAATTTAGGTATATAAATTAATATTTGATATACACTTGTGTTTGTAAATACAACATGCATTTGGTTTTGTAGTTTACATATATAAATAATGATTCTACGAATAAGAAATCCCTGATAAATTCTTCACTTTAAATTATTTCTATATATAGATTGAGTTTAATAAACTTATGAAAGCAGACAAAATATAAAATTTCGCATATACTGATGCCAATTGTAGGTTAAGAGATAAGTAATTATAGAAATAGACGAATATAAATTCAGAATTATCTGATTTTCAGAGAATTATACTGTATTTCTGTAAATGAAATAATATTTATTTGGTTTTGTAAATACATATAAGCAAGATACTTGTGTATTTCTATTTGTTGATTTGTATTTGTAAAATGACGCTAAGTTAAATATATAATTTACAAATATAAAGTTCTTAATTGTTGATATTTACATAAGAAAACGATAACAGACGTTAATTAGCGGCTTTAACGATCACTAAAAGAAGCATTTTCTTCATTTTTCAAATATTTCCGACCGATGGACAAAACGATTGAAAAAACGTCAGATATAGAGGGGGTGAAATGGTCTAAATAGCATATTTTGAGCGATTTAGACCTTAAAATCAAAGAAAAGAAAACCACCATTCTAGATAAAATGGCGGTCGAAAATGGACTTTTTTAATGGAAAATAAAGAAAATAAGCTCCTTCATAAGGTCTCCAGCAGACGTATTAGGGTTGTCTATACCCTTACTTTTATCATCTGTATCTCTAATCTTTGAAATAATCTGTAAGGTCTTCATAGCAGTGTAATTTCTCATCCCGATAAGATAGTCACGCACACCCCATACCGTCTTCAAATCCAGATACGCTGCAATATCCCTTTCGTTATTTCGATTGGGGGCATAGTATGCTAACATCAAATTCTGAAAATAGTTGAACAACATCGGAAGAAAGGAATATAGAGAACCGGCTTTCGGATTTTTATCAAAATAATTTACTATCAAGTTTGCTTTATAAATATCCTTGTCAATAATGGCTCGTCTTAATTCAAAAGCATTAAAATCCTTGCTCACGCCTATCTGATGTTCCACGATTTCCGGTGTCACTGTTCTGGTGTCTTCAGAAAGAGATATTGCCAATTTATCAAGTTCCGAAACAAGGCGGTTGAGATCAGAACCGATATGGTCGGCTATCATTTGAGCCGACTTATTATCAATACCAATATGTTTGGTTCTCAAATAAGAGACGATAAGTCCCGGCAATTCATTTTCCTTTTTTCGCTTACTGTCAAACACGACACCAATCGACTCCGCCCTGCTTACTATTCGCTTACGTCTGTCAACAACACCATTCTTATAACACAGGACAAGTATTGTTGACATCACCGGATGTTCGATGTATTTTTCCAGCGGTTCGAGCGAACGCATATTTTGAAATTCTTTTACCACAACAACCCTGTTCTTCGCAGGCATAACAGGATATCCTTTGGCCAGGTCTACTACTTGTGAAGCCGTTACATCCGAGCCGAATACTATGTTCTGGTTGAAATACTGATCGTCTGGAGCAATAACGTTATTTGCAATATAGTCAGATATTTTGTCAATGTAGAAGGACTCGTCTCCCATTAGCAAATAGACCGGCGCATAATGTCCGTCCTTTAGACTGCGCATTATTGTTTCGTAAGTTGCTGTAGTTTTTTTTTCTGCCATACATTAAAAAACTTGATTATCTTTATCGGGCAAGCCATACATTCCTTTCGTTCTTCGGAAACGTTAAGCCTCCTTGCCTATTCGGACAAAAAGTACTACCTTTGTAAAAAACATTGCAAGGCAGCCCCCATACCTTTACTGTGTATGCAATACAAAGATAACAAAATGATTCCACTAAATCTTCCCTCTTTTGAAATAAAATTATCAGGCACGCAAGAACATCCCCAGATTTATGACATTCTGCGACGTAAGTACGTAGCACTTACTCCTGAAGAATGGGTAAGGCAGCATTTCATTCATTATCTGATCGACCACAAAGGGTATCCGTCGTCATTAATGGGCAACGAAATAAGGCTGCAAATTGGAAGCAAGCGATTGCGTGCTGACAGCGTATTGTATGACAACAGGTTACACCCCAGAATGATTATAGAATACAAAGCTCCGAGCGTACAAATCACACAACATGTATTCGATCAGATTTGCGTTTATAACATGCAGCTTCATGTCGACTACCTCATCGTGACAAACGGACTAGTACATTACTGCTGTAAAATCGACTACACTGACAGCAGCTACATCTTTCTTCGCGAAATACCTGCTTACGACACGATAAAGTAATCGGAATTCAAGCAAATACATGAAGAAATCTTGCATGGGAAAACAAAAACAATTAAATTTGCATTACTGTAAAAACATAAAACCAATAGTAACATTATTATAATAAAAGGAAACAAAGAATGGCAACAGGAAAATGGATAGGAGGCTTCTTGGGTTTTGTCAGTGGCGGACCGCTCGGTGCATTGGCAGGATTCGCCCTAGGGTGGCTTTTCGACAAGGGGCTTGACTCTGTCAATGCTAAGAACGACGGAGGATGGCAAAGTTACAGCGGAGACACTTACAGCAACAGCCATGATTACAGCAGCAGGACATACAGCAGACAGCGCGACTATGAAGGGCAACGCAATTCGTTTCTGTTCTCGCTTCTTGTGCTTTCGTCTTATATAATCAAAGCCGACGGCAAAGTCATGCACTCAGAGATGGAGACCGTCAGAAACTTCCTGCGCCACAACTTTGGCGAGTCTGCAGTCGTCCAAGGACAAGAAATAATGATGCGGCTCTTCGAGCAGCAGAAGCAGATGGGAAATAAAGTGTTTGCCAATACCATACGCGAAGCCTGCGTGCAGATAGCCAACAACATGGAATATTCTCAGCGACTGCAGCTGTTCAGCTTTCTCGCCACCATTGCCAAAGCAGACGGGAATGTGGCGCAGTCCGAGGTCGATGCCCTCAACATCATAGCACAGAACATCGGCATTTCGGCTTCTGATGCAGAGTCGATACTGAATCTCGGAAGAGCCGACAATCTCGAATCGGCCTACAAGATTCTTGGTATTCCGCCTACAGCCACCGACGACGAGGTAAAGGCGGCCTATCGGCGCATGGCATTGCAGCACCATCCCGACCGTGTGGCTACCTTAGGCGAGGATGTACGTCGTGCGGCTGAGAAGAAATTTCAGGAAATAAATGAGGCTAAAGAAGTCATTTACAAAGCAAGAGGATTGTAGAGCGACTTAACCTTTCAGCCCCTTGGCGTTCAAAAGAATGCTGCCGGGGGATTCAAAAAATCATTGTTAATAAAAGCGATAGGGGGTGTGCGCCAATCGGCTCACACCCCCTATCGCTATGTCATTGTCAAGAAAGCTTTTCCTCTTCTTTCTTAACAGTTTTTCTTATCGAACGTTTGCGCTTCGGCTTTTCTTCTGCCTCTGCTACTGCCGGTTTTACACCAGCCAGCTCTGGGTCAATCATGATACGACCGCAATACTCGCATACGATAATCTTCTTGTGCATCTTGATGTCAAGCTGACGCTGTGGCGGAATTTTGTTGAAACAACCTCCGCACGCATCGCGTTGCACATACACGATGCCAAGACCGTTACGAGCATTTTTTCGTATACGTTTGAAGCTTGCCAGCAGTCGGGGTTCAATCTTCGTTTCCAGATCTTTTGCCTTTTCCTTCAGACGTTCCTCTTCGTCACGCGTTTCCTGCATGATTTCGTCCAGCTCGCCTTTCTTTTCGTCCAGAGCCACCTGACGGTCGTGTATTATATTGCGGTTCTCTTCGAGGTCGTGTTTTTTTTCGTCCACTTTTACGAGTGCTTCGTTTATCTTTTTATTACAAAGCTCTATCTCAAGACTTTGGAATTCTATTTCCTTTGTCAGCGTATCGTATTCGCGGTTGTTCTTCACCTCATCAAGTTGCTGCTTATAGCGGTCCACGCTTGCTTGCGCTTGTGCTATTTCTGCTCGTTTCTGCGACACAGCCGACTGGAATTCCTGAATTTCGCTCTGTATCTTCTCCACGCGTGTGTTCAGACCTGCTATTTCGTCTTCAAGGTCCTGAACTTCGAGCGGCAACTCACCTCTCAGTGCGCGCTTCTCGTCAATAGCCGACAACGTTGTCTGAAGCTGATAAAGCGTACGCAGCTTCTCTTCTACTGATAAATCTGTAGGATCTTTTTTTGCCATATTTTAAAGATAGATTATGGGATTGGTGTCCGTCTCAGCGATTACGGTTCTCACTCCCGGACACTGCTCCTCGATTATTGTTTTAAATATTTCGCTTGTAAATTGTTCGCTCTGATAGTGGCCTATGACACAGATTTGTATTTCCTGTTCATGGCCGGAATAGACATGATAGTGCATTTCGCCTGTAATGAAGGCATCGGCACCGGCCTTAATGGCATCAGGCAAAAGAAAATCGCCTGCCCCGCCACATATAGCCACACGGCTTATAGGCCGGCGCAACAGCTCGTTGCACATTGCACACTCCACTCCGAACGCTTTCTTGACACCGATTACGAAATCGTCGGCCGCCACTGGTGTTGCAAATACTCCCATGACACCGCTGCCACACTCTACGTCTCCCACTTTCTTCCGGACAAAGAAGTCGGCGTTTTCCAGCCCCAGTTTCTCTGCAATCTTAAAGTTCACACCTCCACGTGCATTGTCCATATTTGTATGCATTGACACTACGGCAACGCCTCCGAGGATTGCCTTTCTTACGGTCCGCTGCACAGTGTCGGCATCGCTTATCTGTTTCAGACCGTGAAAGAGCAAAGGATGATGCGACACTATCAGGTTGCAACCCTTGGCTATGGCCTCGTCAACAATCTGTTCGTTGACGTCAAGACACAATAAAGCCCCTGATACTTCCACCTCCGTCAATCCTATTTGCAGACCGGCATTATCCCAGCTTTCCTGCAAAGGCAGAGGTGCGAAACGTTCAAGGGCATTCAGCACTTCTTTTATTTTCACAATTAATTGTATTACAGTGCAAAGTTACATAATTAATCCGAAACACTGTATTACGTCCTCATCAATTACACTTCTTTAACAACAGCCGATAGTCATTCTGAGTCTGACGGGCAGAAAACAAGCCGGAGCCAATACACGAACCGGAAAAACAGGCCTACCAATCCTCAATATTTTTTTCAGCCTCAACGCGCTTCTCCACATCGTCGGGAAGAGACGGAAAGAAGTCAATGCCCGTAATCCGTTCCACTTCGTCCACCGTATTTGCATAATCGCCTTTCGGACGGTTGTCTGCAGCATTCTTATATATAAAACCGATAGCCCGAGGCGTTCCTTCCATACACAGCACCACCTTAAAGAAAGCTTCTGGAACAGTTACCCTGTTGTGTCCGATAGTCTTATGCTTCTGCTTGTACAATATCGGTCCGCAGACTATGTACAGACCACCTTTCTTCTTTGCCCAGCTTCGGCAAGCGTTCTCCAGCTCGTTCCAGTCGCCACGGTTCAGATTAGAGTTTTGCGGACAGATATTTGTGAACAAGAACGACTGTTCCATAGCCACCTTGCTCCATTTGTTGTCGCCCGCCGGACACATGTGTCCACGGTCATAGCGCGAGCCGTAATAATCAGCGTCTACCGCACGCGGCTCAGGCACGTCAGTATCTTCGGCAAAGTCTATTCCGTCTCGCTTGATGTGTCCCGACGCATGTTCGGGCGTAAGATGCCACGCCACCCAGTTTGGTATCAGCATGTTACGATTGTAAGATACGGTGTATCCTGCACGATGCAGAATCATCTCGGCCCGGTCTTTTAGTTTTGCCGGAAGCTCCAGTCCGTCTCCTGCGTCCCGGAATTGTTTCTCACCGTCATACCGCGATTCGCCTGCTGACGATTTCTCCTCATACTTGTCTTCCACACGCTGCATTTCGTGAGCGGTAGAAACCAAACGTCTTACCTTCGCTCCGTCACACGACAATGCCAAAGTCGCTGTGAACAGAGAGAACGATATAATAAAAAATTTCTTGTTTATCATTATTTCAAATTACAAAAGAGAATGACATCATACAGACTGCATACCGTTGGAACAGATGCTCAGAGGGGCATCTCTACACAGAGAATGTCAATACGTTTAAAATATTTTCGGCACCCTCCGGTAGAGACACCCCCTCCGGCGCGATTTCTTAATACATATCCATACTATTTTTTGTTCAAGAACAACGTCACGTCTACCCTCTCGGCTTTACCCAGAGCGTCGAACAGCGGTTTCAATATTCCGCCCAGTATAGCTCCCATGTCTCCAGCCGAAGCTACTATCTGGTCGGCCAGTTCGGGTGTGAGAAGCACAAGGAACGGAGCAAACTCGTCCTTGCTGAGCGTTATCATGTAGTCGCCTTCGTAAGCATACAGCGTTCCGTCCGACACCTGATATATCTCGGCAGCCGTCCGTCCCGAGTAAGGATTGGGCTTGAGGGTCAGCTTTATGCCCGTTGTAGCCCAACGTTGCACGGTCTGGTACATTTTAAGATAGTCGGTCACGCTTGCCGCACGTGTCGCAGCCTGGTCCATTTGTACCTGGCGTATTATCATGTCTACGTTAGGTGTGACATAGATGGTGTCGCCCATCCGGAACCATGTAGCCAGATTCTTCGGCGATTTCTTGTAGTCGCTGTCCGGACGGGTCAGGCCGCCTGAGATGCTCGACATGATAGCTTCGGTCAGCTTGTTCTGGTCTTTTAGCAGCGAGTCGGGCAGTTCGGCGTATGTAGCCGTCACGTTGCCGTCGGCCTCAAAGGTCACATCGCGCCACAAATAGTTCAGAAATCCCCCCATCAGCGAAGCCATAGAACCTACTTGGCTGACGGTTCCGTTCTCCGAAAGTATCGTAAACGGGAAATGATACATCGTCACGTCTTTTCCGTCAATTTCGACCGACTCACCCCCGGTCATTTTCACCGACTCAAAAAGTCCGGCTGCACCTCCGGGTATCTTTACATCTTTAATATTCAGCGTAAGATGCCCTTCGTCTACCGTTCCGTCATATCCGAAGACGGTTCCCAGCTCCGACGTTGTCGTACCGCTGAAGTTGTATCCCTTCTCGCCGTCATACACGAGCTTCACACCGTCGATGACGGTCTTGTCCTCGTGTGGCAGCACACGGTTGAGCGTCATCCGGGCCGTCCGCGAGTCGGTCGTCGTCAGCGACACCACCTTGCCTATCAGCGTGTCGCCGCTGTATGTCAAGTCCAGATTGGCCCGACTCCCGTCAGCCATACGGTTGAAGTAGCTTGCCGAGACAACACCGGGGGCGGCTCCCTCGTAGTCGTCGTTGTCACAAGCCGTTAAGACAGACATGGCAACAAGAGCCATCAGAAAGTATTT
>CALBJK010000211.1 GCA_937892695.1 uncultured Prevotella sp. | reverse complement strand
GGAAATAATACTTACAAAGATGGAGGGTGGACATACAACTACTCCCAGATTGTAAGGAATCTTACTCAGGTCGGCGACGACGTTCAGGGCCTGAAGGATGCGGTCAATGCGCTGTCTCCGGCTGGTGCGACCCGGGCAGACTACGGCATGGTGCATGCGCAGAGTATCATAAATAGCGCGAGCAATGATGGACGGAAAAAAGTCGTCATTATGTTCACAGACGGTGAGCCGACATCACAAAGCAGCTTTGAGACTGACGTTGCAAATGCTGCAATCAATGCCAGTAAGAGCATCAAGGACGCTGGCGCAACTGTCTACACCATCGGCGTGTTCAGCGGTGCAAACGGTACGCCGGTTACAAGCTGGAACGGTGTAAGCAATACCAATAAGTACATGCACCTGGTATCCTCTAACTATAAAGACGCCACCAGCATGACCAACACTGGAACCGCTTCCTATCCGGACGGTGGCAAAAGCTATTTCCTCTCTGCTGGGAGTTCGGTAGAGTTGGAGAGCATCTTCACACAGATCAGTCAGGAAGTCGGCGGCAGTACCGTAAAGCTGGATAACACCAGCTATATTCAGGATACCGTGTCGGGGCAGTTCACAATGCCCGATGGCGCGCTCGATGTAGATTTCTATACGATGAACTGCGTTGATAAAAACCAGTTTGATTCGACTACGAAGACACCGGCAGCCGAAGTGAGGGGTTCGGTATCGAACAACACGCTGACGGTCACCGGCTTCGATTTCTCCGCAAACTGGTGCGGCCCCCGCGATGGGAAATACAGCGGCAAGAAGCTGATTATCGAGTTTACCGTTACAGGCCGTGATGGCTTCCTCGGCGGTAACGACGTTTCCACAAATGAAGGCCAGACTGACGGTATTTATAACAGCGAGGGTGCTTCGCTGGGCAACTTTACATCTCCCTCAGTCAACGTCCCCATCAAAGACGTGACCGTCACAGCAGAAGATAAGAACGTCTACCTCAAAGGTGAAGTTACTGCTGACCAACTCAAGGAAAATGCAGTGGTAAAGGTCGGTGATGTTACGCTTAATCTTAAGGAAGAGAATTACGGCCTTGAATCTTGGCAGATAGAATATGTAAATGTCACAGCTGCAATCACGGATGCAGCTGGTAATCCAGTCACAGATTTCACGGATTTGACCGACGACACGACCTATACCATCACCGTCACGGTATCGCCCAAATCGACGGGCATTTCTGCCGATGGTACACCTGCGACAGAAAAGACCGGCAGCGGCGAAGGCAAGATCAACGTCTTCAAGCCGGAACTGACGTTCAAGGATTCCGAAGCGTATTACGGTGCGGATGTTCCTGCGTTCACCGACAATCTCACGGACACGACGTGGAAGCACGGTGATACACTTGCCAGCAGCGTTACAATGATCGGCACAGCGCCGGAGCTTGATCTGACCTACACCCCGGAAGCCGATAAGATCGCCAACGGCAAGATCAACACCAAGCAGGACATTGCAGTTGATGTAGCTGTCAAGATTGGCAATACGGATGTAACCAACAAGACTACGTTTGTGCATACAAAGTGTGCAGGCGATCCAGCATGCACCGACCCCGAAAACGGGAAGTTCTGGATTCATGTTAAGACCTGCACACTCACCATTACCAAGACCGGCGGCGCAAACGATGAATCCTATGTGTTCGTCGTTTATAAAGATGGCCAGCCGTATTCCGAGGTAACTGTCGAGGGCAACGGATCCCAGACAATCTATGAACTGCCCGTCGGTACGTATACCATCGTGGAAAACACCGGCTGGAGCTGGCGCTATGAGGCCAATAACGGCAGCGGCATCGAGCTGTCGGCAGACAGACCCGAGGGCAGCATTACCTGCACCAACACAAAGACCATCGATAAGTGGCTGAACGGCTTCAGCACAGTCGTTCGGAACATCTTCGGCTTCAAGCACTAAGGAAGGAGGGAATGAACGATGTACAGAGGCAGATTTGAAGGCACGCAGCACAGCGCGCAGCCTGCTCCCACGCGCAGAAGAAGACGCCGCCGCCGCAATGGCCGTCTGACGGCAATGGTGGTCGCAGCCATGCTCCTGCTGGCACTGGCCATCGGCGGCACCGTCGCCTGGCTGAGCACAACAGACAAACCGATCGAAAACAAATTCCTTCCCTCCAAGGTTTCCTGCGAAGTGCAGGAGAAGTTCGACGGGAACGTGAAAACCAACGTCAACGTAAAGAATACCGGCGATATCCCCGCCTTTATCCGCGTCAAACTCGTGTCCTACCGGACAAACGACGCAGGCCAGCACATCGGCGGCATCGCAGAACTCCCCAGCTTTACGCCGGGTGCAGGCTGGGTGAAATACGGCGATTATTACTACTACACACAGCCTGTTGCAGCGGGCGGATTCCCGGCTGCCAACCTGACGAACAGCATGACGCTGACCGAAAACTACACGGACGCGGACGGCGGCCATCAGTCTATCGACGTCATGGCCGAAGCAATCCAGAGCGTTCCCGCTCAGGCTGTCGGCGAAGCATGGGGCGTGAGCATTACCGCGGGCAGTGTCACTGCCTATAACGGCTAAGGAGGTGGAGATATGAAAAAGTCCTATCAAGCAATATTTTCACTGGTTCTGACGCTGCTCATGGTCTTTGGTCTCGCTGCTACGGCGTTCGCAG
>CALBJK010000210.1 GCA_937892695.1 uncultured Prevotella sp. | reverse complement strand
CGTCCCGCTCATTCTGGCCGAGGTCGCGCGGTATTACTCCGTCGACGAGACGCAGATTTTGTCCAAGCGCAAGACAAAGGGCATTTCGGACGCCCGCGCCGTCGCCATCTACCTCTGCCGCACGATGACGAGCCTCAGCCTGCCCGAGATCGGCCAGGAATTCGACCGCGACCATTCCACCGTGCTCTACTCGGTGCTGATGGGTGCAATGCTTTCGAGCATATTCGTAATCTACGAACCGATGCTTATAACCAAGGTATTCTTCATCACTGCCGGAACATTCGGCGTTATGTCACTAATCGGATACACCACAAAGACCGACCTGACATCGATGGGCAAGATACTGTTCATGGCTCTTATCGGACTGATTATAGCGACACTGGTAAATGTGTTCTTTGTAAAAAGCGGCAGCTTCGACCTCATTCTGAGCTATGTCGGAGTACTTATCTTTGTCGGTCTTACTGCTTACGATTCGCAGAAGATAAAACAGATGCTGCTCACATGCGAAGACGGGGGTGAAACGAGTCAGAAGCTTGCACTGCTGGGTTCGCTCACTCTCTATCTCGACTTTATCAACCTGTTCCTGTACCTGCTCCGTATCTTCGGACGCGGGAACAACAACTAAGTATCTGATTCTCTTCTACTGAGACAGAAAAGCTTAGCGAATAAATAAAAACGCGGTTGCAAGGTTTTCTTACAGCCGCGTTTTTATTTGAAAATAATTTTGGGATAACAGCCAAAATAAAATGCAAAAATGTCACCTCTACATGGCATCAGAACACATAACCCAATGTGACAAGTGCGTCGAAATTGCGCGGCAGCGTCAAGAATGGAACGAAAGTAGACATGATGACACCGCCGATTGACGACGTAGACATAGACCTGTCCGAGACTGGGACTATGCTGAAAAGATTACACTGTGATAACGGTCGTTGTGGCCTAATCTTGCACCAAAGCCATGGCTAAAACACTGTCAGAACGATTTTCTGAGTCGTTCTATGAAGTCGTCGGCATCGTCGCGCGTGACGCATAGCGGCGGCAGAAGACGGAGGATGTCGGTAGAGGCACAGCCGGTGAAGCAATGCTGCGAGAATATGAGCTTCGACCGTATGTCCTTGTGGGGCACATCGAGCTGTATGCCAATCATCAGTCCGCGTCCGCGCACTTCGGTTATGTGCTTTTGCTCTGCCTGCAATTCGCGCAGACGGGCTATCAGGTATTCACCCACCTGCCTGGCATTGTCTACGAGGTGTTCGTCTTCCATCACGTCGAGCACAGCCAGGGCTGCGGTGCAAGCCAGAAGGTTTCCGCCGAAGGTAGTACCCAATTGTCCGTAGACAGGTTTGAACTCAGGCGAAATGAGCACCGCCCCCATCGGGAAGCCGTTGCCAATGCCTTTGGCCACGGTGATGAGGTCGGGACGTATGCCGAGCCACTGATGGGCGAAGAACTTGCCGCTGCGCCCATAGCCGCACTGTATCTCGTCGCAGATGAGCACCGAGCCGTACTTGCGGCAAACGCGCTGCAGTCCCTGTGCAAAATCCTCGGTGGCAAGCCGTATGCCGCCCACACCCTGAATGCACTCGATGATACAAGCGCACACGTCGCCCTTGGCCAGTTCTCGTTCCCAGGCCTCCAGATTGTTGAGAGGCAAGTAGGTAACGTGGTTGTTAGCATTGACAGGAGCTATAATCTTAGCGTTGTCTGTTGCTTCAACAGCCATAGACGTGCGACCGTGAAAAGCTTTTTCGGCCGACAGAACCCGGGTGCGGCCGTTATGGAAGGAAGCGAGCTTGATGGCATTCTCGTTGGCTTCGGCACCGCTGTTGATGAGAAACAGCTGGTAGTCGTCGTAGCCACAGACCCGGCCGAGCCTTTCGGCAAGTTGGCTTTGAAGCTCGTTGACAACCGAGTTGGAATAGAAACCGAGTCGGGAAAGCTGGTCGGTGAGCATCTTGATATAGTGGGGATGACTGTGGCCGATGCTTATCACGGCGTGACCTCCGTAGAAATCGAGATACTCCGTGCCCTTGTCGTCCCAGACATAGCAGCCGCGTCCCTTTACAATATTGATGTCGTATAGTGGATAAACGTCGAATAGTTTCATATCATATCTATCAAAAAGGAGTCGGACATGGCCGATGCTATCAGCATCAAAGCAAAGCTTTCCGACTCCGAACATATTTTTTGTTGATAAAATAAAAGGCTTTCAGAAAGCCGAAGCCTTCAACCTCAGACCCGCCTTCTCGTCGATTCCGAACATGAGGTTCATATTCTGAACGGCCTGCCCTACCGCTCCTTTGAGCAGATTGTCGATGACTGAAGTTATGAGGAGCTTGTCGCCGTGCTTTTCGCAGTGGACAAGACACTTGTTGGTGTTCACAACCTGCTTCAGATCGACGGGATTGTCGACATAATGGGTGAAGGCTGCATCGGCGTAAAAGGTTTTGTACGCCGATACAATTTTCTCTATCGGCTTGTCGGTTTTCACGACTTCAGTAGCGAAAATGCCTCTGGCGAAACAGCCACGATAAGGGATGAAGTCGACCGAAGCGTCGAAGAATCCCTGCACCTGACACAGACTCTGGCATATCTCCGGCACATGCTGGTGGCTGAACGCCTTGTAGATGCTGATATTGTCAGTGCGCCATGAGAAATGGGTCGTGGCCGACGGTTTCTGTCCTGCGCCGGTGCTGCCCGTTATGGCGTTGACAGATATGTCGGAAACGAGTATTCCCATCTGGGCTGCGGGCAGCAGTCCAAGTTGTATGCACGTGGCAAAACATCCTGGATTGGCTACATGTCTGGCACCGACAATGGCCTCACGGTTTATCTCGGGCAAGCCGTAGACATAGTCGTTGCCTTCGGCTTTGAGACGGAAGTCCTGAGCCAAGTCGATTATTTTCACCGACTCCGGCACAGTATGTTCACGGAGGAAGGCCTCACTCTTGCCGTGTCCGAAACAGAAGAACAACACATCGACGCTGCCAAAAGGCATGTCGGAGGTGAAACGCATGTCGGTTTCACCGTACAAGCCTTCGTGCACATCGGTGATGAGATTGTCGGCATTGCTCTCGCTGTTGACAAAGATTATCTCGGCCTGAGGATGGTTTATTAGCAACCGAATCAGTTCACCTGCAGTATAACCGGCACCGCCTAATATTCCTACTTTCATAAGCTCTTGCTTTTGCTTGGAATTATCCAATAAAGAATGGGATAGAGAATAATGCCAGAAAAGGCCGTGAAGACCGTCAGTACGGCATAAGCAACGCGAACCAACGTAGGGTCGAGTCCGAAAAACTCGGCCAGTCCGCCACACACACCGCCGAGCAGCCGATCGTCTGAAAGGGTCAATTGTCTGTTGTACATACCAGAAGGGATTACCGTTTTTCGTCAGGATGAATGCCGTAGTAGACTCTCAGCGGCGTGCTGAGCACCTTGATAAAGCCCTTTGCGTCGTCGGCTGTCCAGCCGTGCTGCATCTCGCCGTATTCGCCGAGCTTCGATTTGAGCAGGTCGTCGACCGAGTCTACACCTACGGTTTCAAAGCCTAAAGGACGCAGTTTGAGTATGGCTGTGCCGTTGACATTGCGCTGTGACGAGACGAGCATAGCCTCGATGTCGGGCATGACGGGTTCGAGATATTGGCTCTCGTGCAGGAACATGCCGTACCAGTTGGCCACTTGGTCTTTCCAGTACTGCTGCCACTTGCTGAGAGTGTACTTCTCCAGCAGCCTGTGAGCCTCGATAATGAGTTTCGGAGCGGCTGCTTCGAAGCCCACACGCCCCTTGATGCCGATGATAGTGTCGCCAACATTACAGTCGCGACCGATGCCGTAAGCAGCACCGATTTCCTCTATTCGCTGTATGGCCTTGACTTTATCGTCAAACTTTTTGCCGTCTACTGCGACGATTTCACCTTTTTCAAAAGTTATCTTGAGGGTTGTTTCCTCGTTACGGGTTACGTGTTTTAGATATGCCTCCTCTGGCAGTCCCTGAGTCGAGTCGAGAAGTTCGCCACCGCAGATACTGGTTCCCCATATTCCTACATTGTACGAATACTTCAGCTTATTGAAGTCAGCCGTAAATCCGTGAGCGTCAAGATAGTCGACCTCTTCCTGACGCGAGAGAGCATTGTCGCGGGTGAGCGTTATTATTTCCACACCCGGTGCCATCACGAGGAAGGTCATGTCGAACCGTATCTGGTCGTTGCCTGCGCCTGTAGAGCCGTGGGCAATGGCATCGGCACCTATCTGCTTGGCAAACCGGGCGATGGCGATAGCCTGAAAGATACGTTCAGACGACACTGAGATGGGATAACAGTTGTTGCGCAGGACATTGCCGAATATCATGTATTTCAGCGACTTATCATAATATTCCTGAGTCACGTCGAGGGTTACATACTGCTTGGCGCCGAGCTTGTAGGCGTTTTCTTCGTTCTTCTTAAGTTGCTCCGGGCTGAAGCCACCGGTATTGGCACAAGCTGCATACACTTCATAGCCGTCATTGGCCAGTTTCATTACGGTGTAAGAGGTGTCGAGACCTCCAGAAAATGCCACTACTACTTTCTTCATATCGGATTCTTTTATTGTTTCTTTTTGTCTATTTTCTTTATTCTCTCAATCACATATTCAGGCAGTTTGGCGGGAAGATGTTCTTCTGGATCGAACATCATTCCGGTACAGATACAGTACTTGCGGCCTGTGCGTTTGAGCACGTCGACATTGACGCAGCCCTCGCAGCCTCTCCAGAAAGCTTCGTCGTCGGTCAGTTCGGCAAAGGTGACAGGCTTATAGCCGAGCTGTGTGTTCATGGCCATAACCGCCGCGCCACTCGTGAGACTGAATATTTTAGCATAAGGCCAGCGTGTGCGTGCCAGAGTAAAGGTGAGGTTTTTGATTTTCTTCGCCAGTCCGCGACCACGGAAGTCGGGGTGCACTATCAGTCCAGAAGTAGTGACATAC
>CALBJK010000209.1 GCA_937892695.1 uncultured Prevotella sp. | reverse complement strand
CCACGAATCACGGGTTTCGACTCACCAGAACCTACATTCATTGCCTTCACTCCCGGAAGTCGGGACAGTGTCTGCATCAGACTGCCTCCGAAATTATCGGAAATGTATTGTCTGCCCACATCAATGGTGTTCAGAGCAGAGCGCATCTGCACTTCCTTTCGGCTTTTGTTCCCATCCACGACCACTTCGCCGAGGGTAACACCGTTCCTCATCATACGTCTGATGCTGTCGGCTTTAGCTACCGCCGTAGACGAATCAGACGGCACGACAATAGCCTTAGCACTTGCAGCAAGCGCATGACAGGGTACGATGAACAGAGGGAACATAGCGACAGCTACTTTCCTATTCATCTGTTTGCTTAAAAATAAAATATAGATTTAACACCAATCAGCCACTATACTTCAGCCGATTGAAACTTAATATTGCTGGAATAAAGGATTTGACACAAGTAGGAATATTACCCATGCCTGTAACGGATAAAGCCATAACATGCTCTTCCGTCGTTCAGTGTACCATAAACTTAAAGCCAGTAAGAATACAATATCCTCATGGCATAAGTTCACCTAAAGTCAGCCAAAGCCAATAATCCGTTAATATCAGAATTGCGAAGGAGGGGCGCGAAGGCTCACAACCCGTATGTCAGCCGTAACAGGACGGACAACAGCTGCCACAGTCGAAACCACGACAACAGAAGCGTAAAAGCATACGTGAACGGCAGGAGCTTCTACGAAAGGAGACAAGAAGAAATGACAAATGGGGCAAGTGTCACTGCTCTGCGAATTGCCGGCAGCTGCAGAATGGCAAGCCGTTGCATCCTTTACATCGTGATAGTGAACTGCTTTCACGATGTAAATAGGCATGAGGGCTAACAGAAGCGCCCATGCTATGATGATTCTGTTTTTGCCTTTTCTTCTCATATATTATTTACGGCTGCAAAGTTAATGATTTATTTACACCAAAGATAATTTTATGCATAAAAAATCTTCACTTTGTCCTTTCTTAACAATGATATATTAATTTTTCAATCGGACGAGCGTAGAACCTGTCAAAGCTCTGTCTGCACCGTCAGTCTGCACAGCATAAACTCCGTCGGGCAATGCGCTAAGGTCAACGCTCCATTCCCTCTGTCCGGATTTGAGCACGGACGAATATCGCAAGCTCCCATCGACAGAATACACTCTTAGAGACATTTCCTCTGTAGATTCTTCGCCAGCAGAGATCCTGAGCCGCCGTCCACGGTCTACGTAAATGTTCAAAGCGCATGGTTGACGGTCGGAAAGTGACTCTATCTTTGACAGCCCCAATATATCGAGCAGTCCGCGATAGGCATCTATCTGGCCATAGCCGCACAGATTGTCGTGCGAGCCGTCGTGCCCAGATACAGGATTACTCGTTCGGGAGATAACGCCGAGCACATCGTCCGGTGTCAGTCCGGGGTTGGCCTGCAACCACAGAGCCACGATTCCTCCCACAGCCGGCGAGGACATCGACGTTCCGGTAGAGGCCGACCAGTAATACTTGTCACCATTAAAGTAAGATGAATCGACGACAAATTCGAGTTCGTTCGGCTTCTTCTCAAACCAATAACTGCCTATCGACGATATGATGTTGCTGCCCGGAGCCATCACGTCGGGTTTGGTGCGTCCGTCTACAGTCGGCCCTACCGACGAATAGGCTGCGCGTACACCTCCCGCTCCCCAGTCTACGACGACGTTCTTTCCGTCTTTGTTCCGGAAGTTCTTACGATAAGACGTAGCTCCGACGCAAATGACAGAAGGAGCTGCCGAAGGCGAATTTATGCCGTGCGTATTGTCACCGCTGCGGAAATGAGGGCTGTCTCCGTAAGAATAAAAAGTAGTCGCACCGGTACGGAACAGTTCGACATCGCTCTCTTTACCGAGAATTTCGAGCGACAGCGACGGCGCACGTCCTATCCTGTCCGGACCTTCTATGTAGAAATCGTAAGCAGTTTTGTCTGGATAGACCGAAGAACGGTAAGCCGTCATGTCTACGACAAACCGTGCGCCGCCCAGCATCGCCGTAAGCGTCAGCGTAGAGTCACTACTGTCGACCACTTTTCGAGAAGTTATCGTCAACGAGTCACGTCCTTCAGCTCCGTAAGCTATAATCCGTAGCACAAAATCGTCCGATGACTGAAGGACCATAGTAAGATTGTCTAATGACGACGAGATGTAGGTTCCTGCAGATTCGTCACCGGCGGGCTTGTGAATGTAGTTGAGTATGTGACCGGAGTTACCTGCCGACGATACGATGATGCGTCCCGGTCCGGTCATACGTCGGAGCATTTCGTAATAGAGAACATCGTCGCCGCGCAGGTCCTCGTCCGACCCTTCGCTGAACGAGATGACGCAGGGTCGGCCTTGGCTCTCGGCATAGTCGAAGATATATTTGAATCCGAGCGCGTCGGTAGCGTATGTATATTTATAAAGGTCGGCACTGTCTATGAACACCACATCGTCGCTCACTACATTGCTCACAAGACAGATGTCGGTATCGTAGGCCATGCCGCGATAATGTTTGTCGTATCCGCTTCCGGCTGCAATGCCGAGCGTATGGGTGCCATGACTCTGGATGACAGCGTCGCGCGAATGGCGATAGTCTGTCAGAGCCGCCTCGTCAGTGTATTCGGCACCTACATACATCGTGCTGCCGACAGTATCGGCCGACAGCTGGTCCCAAAGCCGTTTGATACGATAGCGCGAACCGTCCGCAGTATAGAAATTGGGATGGGTCAGGTCAAATCCGATATCCTGTATGCCCATAACCACTCCTTCGCCCGTATAGGCTTGGGGAAGCTTCGTCCCTTGATATGCCGGAAGCGCGTCGGTCACAACAGCCATCGTGTCGGTGAGAGCACGGATGCCTCGTCCGGCTTCTATTCGGCGTACACTTCTATCAAGTGACAAAGCGGCTATGCTACCTATCGGAATGTCTGCAATACAAATGTCACCATATCGGGCAAGCGTCCGTGCTCCGTTGGCCGCCAATACCGAGTCACTTTCGGTCTGGACAAAAGCACACAGCCTCCGACAGTCGTCAGATGCGGCCTTGCCTGTTTTCTGTAATGTGCCAAGGCTTGCTATACGCTCTACTGTGACAAGACTCCTGACCATTGACGAAAGTTTGGAGTAGTCGGCTCGGCGTGGTTGTGCCGACATCGGACATACAATGACAAACGACAGCATTACGGCTACGACAAAAGCCTTGCTGTGACACCTTATTATATTATTAATATATAAGGACATCAATGATTTTTTTCGCATTACACGATTCATACATTCAAGTGCAGTTTCTAACATACCGGTAATCTAATATTCCACTTTGCAAAGATACGCCGATTAGGCTTTACCGCAAGGTGAAAAGTCATAAAAAGTTTGACTTGCACAGGGTAATAGTTTCAAAAAATACCGACAAATAGAACAATCTTTTCAGCTACTTTCCAATAAGCCCGTTCTTGCGTTCCAATATGCGGCATATTGCGCTCTAATATGCCGCATATCAGAGTCTGAAACAGGGCTTTTCAGACGTTTGTTTCATTGCTCTTACAACTCGTTGAGAATCAATGCGCTAAAAAACCGTGCCAGAAATGCCACACAGAAAAGCCATTGTTCCGAAATAGAACAATCTGACAAGCCATTTACATTGTCATTCACCGAGACTAAAACCACAATTAGGTATTGGATTTATGACAAAAAAGAAAATACAAATTGCACAATTACGATACAAAAAAACGTCCATAGAGCCATACAACAAAAGGAGACAGAAGCATCATGAAAACAAAACCGGGAAAATATTTGCATTTTTCACTTATTGTTTATATCTTTGCGATAACGATTGCAATTGTGCAGTTTTAACTATTAAACACATTGTGCAATATGAACATCAGAAAATCGCGTATTAATATATGCCTTTTGATAGCATTGCTTTTTACAAGCGTACTCATTGGCTGTAAAAAAGAAGATATTTATTATGAGACTCCCGCTCCAGGAATGACAGACAGGTTTCCGCCTGAACTTTACGATAAAATGTGTGGAACTTATGATGCAACAGCGAGAGTATATCGTGTGGCTGGAGGAAGCATTGTCGACTCGGTTAGCTGCAAAGTCGAGTTTACGATGGAGACGCTCGGAGATTATTACCATGCCATTACTGTTCATGGATTCCCAATAAGATTGTTGTCATACTTTTTGTGGAAAAACGATCCCGATTACGGAACCTCACCTTATTGTTCTGTTTTAGAGAAGACCAATGGAACATTGGAGCTTAAAATGGAATATGACATGGAAGTCTGGACTTCAAACATATTTTATAGCGACAAGACTCCATCGTATGGTCCGATGGCTTATTACTTGCTATCAGACTACAATTTTAAGGGTACAGATCTAAATGAATTTGGAGTGAAGTATCTTCCTGGTGTCCCAGTATGCAGAGCATATAAGGATTTGACAGACGGCGACAACAATATATATTTTTCATTTACCTTTAACGGTGAATCACTGCTGAAAGATACAACAAGTCTGTCTGAAAGAAAGAAAGAAATAGGTATCACAAAATTTGTCGATGGAATAGCGCTTTACCCTTCTGTCGTCGTGGCTAATGACAAGAGGGAGAACATTAACAATCAAGAATACTACATTTTCATAAGAATTTACGAGAACAAGTCTGAAAACGAATAGGTGTTTCGGCGTAAAAACACATTGTCTTTTTTCAGAATAGGATTAATCCTTTTAGTCAAAAGACAAACGACGCTTACATCTATTTGGTTTTAACAGAATGCGAATTTCATATAGAATAATAAATCAATATCATTTGAAGATGGGAAAAGGTCTAAAACAATATCTTTGGGGATTGGTAGCGGTCGCAACAATATTTTTGTATTCTTGCAGCCAGAACGGTCCTTATTTATGGGATACAACAGAGAGTGGACTCGTCAGGAGCCTACAAG
>CALBJK010000208.1 GCA_937892695.1 uncultured Prevotella sp. | reverse complement strand
ACCGCCTTCGGCTTCGGCGGCGACCTCAAGACCACCTTCGCCCGGACACAGCAGCAGTTCGACGAGGCCGTCGACTTCTTCGACTGGGACCGCTCACGGGCCTGGTACATGGACATCGCCCGAAGCGACCGCGACTTCATCTACGCCGTCTCCAAGCACAACTGCCGCGTCTTCAAACGGTTCATCAACCGTGGCGACCCCACCTACTGCCGCGGACGCGACAAGTACGAGGAACTGGCCTTCCAGTACTGGTGCTTCAACATCACATGAAAACAAAGCCTATGAAACCAGTTTTAGGACAATACTACTACAGGCCCCACGGACGCACGTTCCGCATCTACCGGTACACCTACGTCACACCCTACAGCTACAGCGCCACACCCACCGCCGAGGCGTTCCTCTCCCGAGAGGACGCACGGCGGCGGGTGTATGAACTTAACGGATGGAAATACAATGCAGATAAAACATCATCTTAAAGTCAAGCCCTATCCCTACCAGCTCCAGGGCATAGCCTACGGACTGGAGAAACGCCGCCTCATCATCGGCGACGAGCCGGGACTGGGCAAGACCCTACAGTCTATCGGCATAGCCGACTGTGCCGGAGCCTATCCCTGCCTGGTCATCTGTCCGGCTTCGCTGAAGATAAACTGGCAGCGCGAGTTCGAGAAGTTCACCGACAAGCGGGCGCTCGTCCTCGACAACTCCACACGCACCACATGGCCCTATCTCCTTCAGATGGGCATGTACAGCGTGGCCGTAGTCAACTACGAGTCGCTGCGCAAGTTCTTCGTCTGGGACATCCACGGCGGCAAGTCCTTTCGGCTCAAAGACGTGGTGTTCTGTCCCCAGATACGCATGTTCCGCTCCGTCATCATCGACGAGAGCCACCGCGTCAAAGACCCCTCAGCCCAGCAGACCATCTTCACCAAGGGCATCGCCACGGGCAAGCCCTACGTCATGCTGCTATCCGGTACGCCCGTGGTCAACGCTCCGGCCGACCTCGTGGCGCAGCTCTCCATCATGGGGCGGCTCACCGAGTTCGGCGGACGCGCCCGGTTCCTGGCCGACTACGACCAGAACGGCTCCGACCTCTCACGCCTCTCACGCGAATTGTATTCACGCTGCATGATACGCCGCGAGAAACGGGCCGTCCTCACCGACCTGCCCGACAAGACCCGCATGGACATCCTTGTCAGCATATCCAACCGCGACGAGTACGACCTCGCCGCCGCCGACCTCGCGGCCTATCTCCGCGAGTACCGGGGCTGCACCGACCGCGAGGTGCGCCGCAAGATGCGCATGAAGGCTCTCGTACGCTTCATGGCTCTGCGCTCCATCGCCGCCAAGGGCAAGGTGGCCCAGGCCGTCGACTTCATCCGCACCTTCCTCGGCAACGGCAAGCCCCTCATCGTCTTCTGCTCCTACCACGACATCGTCGATAAGCTCGCCCGGACGTTCCCCGGTGCCGTCACCATTACCGGGCGCGACAGCCTCGCCGGAAAACAGGCGGCGGTCGATGCCTTCCAGAGCGGACGATCCATGCTCGCCGTGTGCTCCATCAAGGCAGCCGGGGTAGGGCTGACGCTCACGGCGGCTTCCGACGTGGCCTTCATCGAGATACCTTATACCTACGCCGACTGCTGCCAGTGCGAAGACCGCGCCCACCGCATCGGACAGCGCGACAACGTCACGTGCTACTACCTCATCGGACGACACACCATCGACCGTACCCTCTACGACATCATCCAGCGCAAGAAGACCGTCGCCAACCGCATAATGGCCGCCGACGACGACATACCGCAGGATGAAATGTATTTTGACCAGCTCGTCACATCATTCCTCAACGACAATGGAAGTATGCAAGACCGACATGCAGAAAGTCCTCAAATATCTTGAGGATGCCGCACGGCTCTACGCCGCCCTGCCCATGCAGAGCTGCAACTGCAGAGCCTACATGATTGAACAACTTATAACAAAGCTACGGCGGAAAACCGCTAATTTTAAACCCTAAAAAATAAAGACAGTATGAACAGACAAGAAATCATCGACACCCTCGTCAGCGACGAGGGCATCACACGCGCCACGGCAACAAAGGCCGTAGACTGCACTCTCCGCACCATCGGCGACGCGCTCCGGAGCGGCGAAGACGTGACCCTGCGCGGCTTCGCCACGTTCAAGGTGGTACGGACGGCACCGAGGAAGGGCAGAAACATCAATACCGGAACACCCATCACCGTCCCGGCTCACAAAGCCGTGAAACTCATACTGAGTAAACAACTTAAAGACGCAGTACGCCAAGGATGAGAATCGACGAGTTCCGCGCCCTCGCCCGCAACGTGCAGAACGCCGCCCGTCCTGTAGGGACACACGGCTCGTGTGTCCGCTCCAAACGCAACGCCCCCAAGCAGCCGTGCCACCCGCCTGTAGAGACGCCACTCCGGTGCGTCTCCCAAACGCCACTCCGGTGCGTCTCCCAAACGCCACT
>CALBJK010000207.1 GCA_937892695.1 uncultured Prevotella sp. | reverse complement strand
CGAACCCTAGACCCACTGATTAAGAGTCAGTTGCTCTACCAACTGAGCTAAGGGCGCATTATCGTCAAGCACGAGAAAAGTTATTTCTCAAATGCGGATGCAAAGGTACACTTTTTTATTTATATGACCAAATTTTATGTCTTATTTTTCAAAATAAAATCCAGACCTTCATTGAAAGCCTGGATTTATTGTTTGTTTGGAATAAGTTTTGTTTTGTTTATGCCTCGCCTTCTGGTAATACAGATACAAAACTACGTCTGTTACGTCCTTTATGGAAGTTAACTACGCCGTCTACCAGAGCATAAAGAGTATCATCCTTACCGATACCTACATTTCTGCCTGGATTATGCTTTGTACCACGCTGGCGAACGATGATGTTACCTGCTACGACTTTCTGGCCGCCCCAGATTTTAACGCCTAATCTTTTGGAAGCCGATTCACGTCCGTTCTTAGAACTACCTACACCTTTCTTATGTGCCATTTCTTGTCCTCCTTGATTTTAAGCGATTACTTCTTTAATGGAAACCTCTGTAAACTGTGAACGATGACCGTTCTTCTTGCGATAGTCCTTGCGGCGCTTCATCTTGAAGACGATGACCTTGTCACCCTTAACGAGAGGATTCACGACCTCACACACGATTTTGGCACCATCTACGGTCGGTGCGCCCACCTGTACTGAACCTTCCTTGTCGACAAGCAGTACCTTGTCGAACTCAACAGTCTGGCCTTCCTTCACATCTTTCAGATGGTTGACGAACAGCTTTTTCCCCTGTTCGGCCTTAAACTGCTGACCGTTAATTTCTACAATTGCGTACATTTTAATATATTAAACGGTTTTTTCCGTGAGGCGTCCGGCCTTTGCCGACACTTCATAAAGCCCCAACGAACTAAATTCTGTCGCAAAGTTACTAATAAAAGTTTACATTCCTCGTCATCGCTCTGTCTTTTTAATAGAGATTAACTGATAAGTTCTAAGCGTCTTGCGACGAATTATTACACTTCACCCAATCGACATTCTTCAATATTTTTAAAGCCGTTGAGGAAGTCGCGGACTGGCATTCGTTTCTTTCCAGACATCTGAATTTCGGCTATTTCGAGCCATTCGTCTGCTGTCGCCAAGTATAGTCGGCCATTTTCGGCAAGCAGCGTCCCTGCCGGAAGCACACACTGCCGTCCTGTCTTGACAGTCTGGAAAATCTTCAATGTAGACAATTTTTCACCGTTTCTCACCAATGGAGTCCAAGCTCCAGGATATGGACTCAGTCCACGAATGAAATCGTAAATTTGTTTTGCCGTTCGCGTACAGTCAATACGGCAAGTTTCCTTGAATATTTTTGGAGCCGGACGTAAGTCGACATCACTAATCTGCGCAAACGTATCAACATGGCCATCGGTACTGACAATCTCATCAACCGTCTGAAGGCAGACTTCTGCGCCAAGCCTCATCAGACCATCATAGACGTATTCGACATCGGCATTGTCCGGTATATCAAACTTACGTTGCATTATTATGCGCCCCGTATCAATCTCGTGGTCGAGAAAGAAAGTCGTCACACCCGTCTCCGTATCACCGTTGATGACAGCCCAATTGATCGGCGCGGCACCTCTATATTGAGGAAGTAACGAAGCGTGGACATTAAATGTACCGAAACGCGGCATATCCCATACCACCTCCGGAAGCATACGGAAAGCTACGACAACCTGAAGATCGGCCTTGTAAGATGCAAGTTCCGCGACAAAATCGGGATTTTTCATCTTCTCCGGCTGGAGTACGGGCAGACCGACAGACAGAGCATACTCTTTCACTTCCGGAGCACGCAGTACAGAGCCGTGACGGCCTACAGGCTTGTCCGGCTGCGTCACTACAGCAACGACGTTATACCCTCCTTCTACAAGAGCCTTGAGCGAGCCTACTGCAAACTCGGGAGTGCCCATGAACACTATTCTCAGATCTTCTTTCTTCATTATCTTTCATTCTATCCCAATTCGTCTGTTCACGTCACATTAATAAAATGTAAGCGACCTGCGCAGAAGAAATTAAACCGTTGACAGATGCAAAGTTAATGTTTTTATTTGTAATTTCATAAAACAATAGTACCTTTGCTAATGTTTAATATTTGTTTAGAAGCATGAAACGACTGATTTTCATTTCTCTCATTGCAGCTTCGGCCGGAGTTATTCTGCTTGTCTACGTGGCCGGTATGCCGTTCAGTTTCGGAGAAGGTTACGGTATGACAGCCACCTCGCTGTATTTTTTATTAGCCGTAGGGGCATTATTTGTCGTCCGTTTTTTATACGAGAAATCACAGCAAACAAAGAACCGCAATAGCGAAAACGGCAATTATAATGGCACAGAAACTATCCAGGACATAGTCGACCGTTACGGCCAACCCGACGACATCACGATCGTCGATGCCACAAAGCCCGACACCGCAGCCAACGTGATTCTCTATTACGACCGCGAAGGCTTCATTGTGGCCGACGGCAAACCGATAAGCAAAAAAGACATCGTTGACATCACATGCAACAATGCAGCAATAGTATACATGCCCAACGACTATCAAATAATGTTCACCGTAAGGGACCACAGCGGCAAGACCCGCATCATACGTGTCTACTCAGGTTGCGATATGACACATACGGTAGAAACGGTAGCCGGAATAAAGCGGCATATAATACAATAAAATGTGAAATGGAAATAGCCATTATCGACAATTACGACTCTTTCACGTTCAACCTTGTACACCTTTTGCGCGAACTCGGAACCAAGGTGACAGTCATTCCAAACGACAGATTCGACCTGATCGACCTTGAACGTTTCGACAAGATTGTCCTTAGCCCCGGACCAGGTGTTCCGTCTCAAGCCGGACAAACAATGAACGTGATACGCGAATACGCTTCTCGAAAAAGCATTCTCGGTGTCTGCTTGGGCCATCAAGCTATTGCCGAAGCCTTTGGGGCACAGTTGATGAATATGTCAGTAGTCCTTCATGGCATACAGTCGACGTGCGATATTTTCACCGACGACCCTTTGTTTTCCGGGTTGCCACGTCAGATTAAGGTCGGCCTGTACCACAGTTGGGCTGTAAGCAAGGAGCTGTTTCCAGACTGTCTTGAGATTACAGCCATATCTGACGAAGGTACAATCATGGCCTTACGCCATCGGCGTTACGACGTTCGCGGAATCCAGTTCCATCCAGAAAGCATACTCACCCCTGACGGAGCACAGCTCATGGCCAATTGGCTTTCGCTATAGAATCAGCAACGTGCGCCCTCCTACCACATCAGTCAAACAAGCTTATCAGATGTGTTTATCTGTTTTCCAAAAAACATTTGAAAACAGCGAATTAAAACAGCTCACGACAGCCCGCTCTATTTTCCAGCTCCAACAAGAAGCGTTTGGCAGACAGTCCACCGGCAAAGCCCGTGAGCGAACCGTCGACTCCGACGATGCGGTGGCAGGGTATAATGACGGCAATGGCGTTTGCGCCCACTGCCGATGCCACGGCACGGACAGCTTTAGGAGAACCAATACGTCGGGCAAGTTCGCCGTATGATATAGTCGTCGAATATGACAAACTCAGCAATCCGTCCCACACACGCTTCTGAAACGGTGTGCCGGCCAAAGCCAACGGAAGGTCGAAGACCGTCCTACGTTTCTCGAAATATTCGTCGAGCTGACGTTTGGCCGTATCCAGAACGTCAGACGAAAGTTCTACGAACGTTGCATCAAAGTATTTTCCCAGCCGTCTCAACAACATCTCCTTATGCTTTGCCACTGTCCAGTCGCACAGACAGAGCCGTCCGTCGGTCGTTCCGAGTATCATTCTTCCGCATGGAGAATCATAATATTGTGTGCTTATTACGTTCATATCCGGAACACCTTGACCATATCCTTGTCTCCACCTACAAGCCGGCTGCATTTGTTCAACATGCCAGTGTCTTTGAAACCGCATTTCTCCATAACCCTTCCAGATGCAGGATTGCCTGTAAAATGATCCGCCCAGATGTGCTTGAAATGCTTCACATGAATGCAGTAGTCAAGCATTAGCGTCAAAGCTTCGGTGCAGATGCCTTTGTTCCAATAGGGCTTTCCTATCCAATAGCCAACCTCGCAGTCGTCTTCCCCGATAGGGATATTGCTTGTCTCGTGTGTATAGTAGCCAATGCAGCCGATAGGCTCGCCGATCTCCTTCAAGACTATCGCCCATGTCATATCATTATTAAAATATGTTCTGATTATCTCCAAGCTATCTCCAACCGACTTATGCGCCGTCCACCCAGCACGAGGACCTACGTCAGGGTCGGAGGCATACCTGAAGAGTGACTCCGCATCCGATTCCTGCCAACGGCGGAGTAATATTCTTTCTGTTTCCATCTTGCTATCAAATAAACACATAGTTGCGACACACACCTTATATAATAGTTCTTGTTTAAAGGCACCCATTGGATAAACCTACCAAACACAATGCGTACGGCCACTGCAAAAGTAATGTTTTTAGGCTACATCAGCAACTGTTTTTTCGTTACAGCAATGAAGACGGAGTGAACGAAAGTGAGAAAAACCGAGTAGTTTTGTACATTTTCATGTTTTTGTACTTACTTATGCCTTATTAGTGCAACCGTTAAGCAGATTATCATTACTTTTGTACAGGAATAGCAAAGTCCTACAGACTGTATGGACAAGATACGACCAAAACCACTACTTATGCACATTTTTTCATTACACCACACATCTGCCCGAATGGAGCGTATAGAGAGTAAAGCGTTAGCACAAATACTGACATCAGGCCGAAAAACCATCGTGGCCATTCTCGCAATGGCGACGACCGCCACTTGGACAATGGCCCAGACATCGAGCTTTGCGCTCGGATACTGTGACGGAACGTCACTCGCGAAAAGCGGATACACATCGAATAAAAGCAACGCATGGCTCAGCGGTGCCATCTTCATACCCTCGGGCACGATAAACACTTACGCCGGAAACACCGTCAAGGCCATTCGCGCCGGAATCAACTCACGTCAGAACATCGACTCGCTGAGGGTGTGGATACGCTCTTCGCTCGACGGGGAGAATCTGGCCGAAGGACTGGTGACGACCAAGACCACCCCAAAACTGTCGAGCAACTGGAACGAAGTGGCTCTGGCAACGCCGTTCGACATACAAGCAGACAATCACAACGGACTGTACATCGGCTATTCGATACACCAGAAAGCGTCGTCTGACGGACTGTCCGTAGTTACTCCGGGCGAATCGAACGGACTGTTCGTCCTGTTGCCAGCAGCCGACGGCTCAACAGCTACATGGAAAGACCGCAGCCAGGAAGGTGTGCTGAGCATACAAGCCCTCGTCTACGGCGACAACATTCCGCAGTACGACCTATCGCTAAAGAACGTCAACATGCCGGTATATTACTCCATGGAGGAAGGCAAACTGACAGTGAGCGGAACGGTCAAGAACATAGCCGCAGCTGACATCAAAGGTTTTAACGTGAGAATGACTATCGACGGAAGCGACAAGACAGCAACCGGTCATGCCGACGTAAATGTAGCTCGTGGGGCTACAGCCGACTTCAGTATAGAGTTGAATCCTTCGGTTAAGGTAACAGGCACTACCCATGCCACTATAACCGTAGACAATCCGGACGGGAAGAACGATGCCAATCCTACGGACAACACCCTACAGGCCGAGTTCACGACCGTGTCACGCTATTTCACCCATAATGTCCTGACCGAAGAATTTACGACCGAGGGATGCGGAAACTGTCCAGAAATGGCACGGCGCATAGAGGAGGCTCTGCAAGACGAACGCTTCGGCAACGGACGCATCGTCAACGTCAGCCGTCATTCTGGTTACGGCGAAGACTGGCTCACACAGCCATGCGACCGCGACTATCTTTGGTTCTTTGAAAAAGACGCTCAGGGTCAGACCGACGATTTTGCCCCGGCTCTGATGATAGACCGGAGCACAGCCATCAACGGAGACGGAAAGACCGTCGTTGTCGCCCCTCAAAATGCAAGTACAGACTACCTGAAAGCATACTGGAACTCGATGATGAACATTCCGGCCTTAGTGTCAGTAGGAATAAACACCAGATATGACAGCAACAGACTGACCGTAAACGTAAGCGGGGAGAAGTCGGAACTCCAGGCTTCAAATCCACATCTATGCGTACTGCTCGTAGAGGACAACATCAAAGCCCACAACCAGACCAACTATTACAGCGGACCGAGCGGAAGCGACTTTGTCCACCAACATGTGGTCAGAGCATACAACAGCACATGGGGCGAACCTGTAGAATGGGACGGCAACAGCTATTCCTATCAATGCAGTTTCGACATAGACAAATCGTGGAAGCAAGCCGACATGAAGGTTGTGGCATTCATCTACAACTACAACAGCGAAAATCACAGCGACTGCGCGGTTCTCAACTCGGCAATGACCGACATGCCCTCGGCTGGTACCGACGGCATCGGCCAAACAGTCATCCCTACCACTACCGAAGCAGACAATGCCACAGCCGAATACTTCACGCTTTCTGGCATGAAAGTATTGTCTACACAAAAGGGGAAAGGCATTTACATCGTGAAGAAAAACGGCAAGACTTACAAATCAGCAATCGTAAAATAGTGACAGCACTGTCTTGGTCGGATAAGAAACATAGCTTGAATCCTGATCTGACATAAAGCAGAACATCATGTAAAACAAGCTGTAAAGTTATCACAAACCACAGTAATAATATTTGCATTCCGGTCGTTCAAAACACATTGAACGTCCTGAATGCGTGTTTATAACGGTCGTTACAAGCTCACATCATGACCGTCATACAATAACAGAACAGGCTATTACATACGACTGGCATAACTTTTCATCGCAACAAAACAGCTTGTTTTAGCGGAAAATACCTAACTTTGCAAATGATAAGCTGCACTCGGTAATTTGGAAGGAAATGACGATTGCACGTATGTTTCAGAAAAGCCAGAAAACTCGATGAGCATAAAATATGAGATCCATTCAATACAGAATTCGCAGGGAACAGGCGAAGAACGTAACTTTGCGCGCATTTTCCAAGATGCGCCAATGACGGCAGATGAGCTTGAAGGGCACATCCAGGCTTCCTGCTCGCTTACAAAGGGGGACATCAAGGCAACGCTGTCGGCATTGCGCCAACAGATGATATACGAGCTGTCGAATGGCAACAGGTTCTACATTCCCGACATCGGTTTCTTCTCATTGTCTGTAAGCACCGACATACCAGAAGGCAAGCCAATCGAAAAGATGCGCGGCGACTACATCAACGTGCGCAACATAAAATTCCGCCCCGAAACGTCGTTGCTCGATGAAGTGAAGGACAGGGCACGTTTTACAAAAGCCGATTTTTCCACACGGTCGCAAAGTTACACCGAAAACGATCTGAAAGCAAAGATTGAAGACTTTCTGACCGAAAACAATTGCATCACAAGGCGCGACATGGAACTGTTGTTCCAGCTACGACAGAACACTGCCCTGAAATGGCTCAAGCACTTCACTGATACTGGGTTCTTGAAAAAAGACGGAGCAAAGAATTCGCCCGTATACTTTCTTAATAATAGAAACGGGAAATAGCAAATGATTCTGGTAAAACGAATGTACGCATTCTGCCAACATTGAACAGAAATGCCCCGACGTACAGAGACGACACTTAGGTGCGTCTCTACTGAAGGATGCTTGTAAATAGTGTTCACTGAATAAATCACAACTATAAGATATTTATTCCCAGCAGTCGGAGATGCTTGAAGGGAAGAAGCATCAATGCAAAGGCCGAATATTCAGCATCTTCAAGCCGCACGTGCGGCCTATAGTCAGAGGCAAGTCAAAAACTCCGACAGAGTTCGGAGCGAAGATAGATGCAGCCGTTTATGAAGGATACACCTTTATAGACAATCACAGTTGGGATGCCTACAATGAAAGATCCAACCTCTCACTGCAGATCCGGCCTTTCAAAGAACGTTTTGGATACCTTCCCACTACCATTCTTGCAGACAAAATCTACATGAGTAAGGCGAATAGGAAAGTGCTCAAAGAGTATGAGACGAAGACTTACTGCAAACCGCTGGGCCGACCGCCAAAGGAAACCAGAAGCCCGAATATCTCGAGAAGATGACCAAGGCCGTCGGGGAACGAAACGAAGTCGAATGCTCTTTCGGCACAGGCAAGAGAATATATCGGACCAACAACATCAGGGTCAAGCTTCCAGAAACAGCAGAATGCTGGACAGGAATGTGCTACTTTGTCAAGAACGTGATGAAGTTCCATAGGGAACTTTTATTCGAATTTTGGCTCAATTTATGGACAGATGCCATTGAAGGTATAGAGACCGCCGTTTTGCATTTATGGCTATTTATTAATATAGTGGACACTAACTAGCATAAAGGTGGTGCTTGCAGAAAAGAAGAACACCAACAAATGGTTGGCGGAGTACTTGGAAAAGACCATTGCACAGTCTCAAAATGGTGTGCCGACACCTTGCAACCCTAACTCGAAGCCCTCCTGAATATACCGAACTTTTAAGGGCGGAATTTTTGAAAAAGAACGATTGAGATTTTTTATCATGGCAGAAAAGAAAGAATTTATAGCAAGCCGAAAAAGCATTAAATATCTTGATCTCTTTGCTGGAGCAGGAGGCTTCAGCGAAGGGTTCATGCAAGCATATACAGACGACAAGTATTATGACTTTCGTCTCGCAAGCGACATCAACGAGAACTGCGAACTTACCCATCGCGTGAGATACAACAAGATGTTGGGGCTTGATACTGACTTTATGTGTCAAGACATTATGGAGGATTCATTTCTTCCTAATCTTTTACAGCGGCTACACGGACAGGAAATAGATGTAATCACGGGTGGCCCGAGTTGCCAGTCTTTCAGCTTGGCTGGAAGAAGAAAGAAACTCGACAAGCGTGATGACTTGTTTTATCACTATCTGAAAGTGATAAAGGCGTTGCGCCCTAAATATTTTATCATGGAGAATGTGAAAGGCATCCTTACCAAGGATGAAGGACGCATAAAGGAACGCATTTTGAGAGAGATTCGCTCCATCGTTGATGACATGAAAATTGGCGGACTATTGTCGTTTCTGGATGAGAATTTAAAGCATCGTTTGGATTCGTCTCTTTACATGTGCCTCTATACCAAGATGTGCATGGAGGATTCCAATGCAGATTTGGATAAATTGTATGACAACTATTTCGCCAATTTAGACCAGCAACTGAAGAATGTAACAAAGCAATTGCCTTATAACGTAAGTAAAAGCGATGTTTCAGTGAACACCATTCGCCACGGCTTGCTGCTGCTTAAAGACAAAAAGCATCGTGACGATATACGAAAGCAAGTAATACAACTGAAGACGGCAAGCCATATTGACAACGACTCGTTTGTTGACAGCTATAATGCCATCATCGAAGCTATCTCTGAAGAAAGTATTCTTGAAAATATATTGAATGCCATTGATACCGTGACAAAAATGGATGGAGGTTGTGAGGACGATGCGCAGGCCCTGAAGAAGTCGCTTGAAATACTAACATCAACATTTGACGAGTGTATTGACTTTGTACGTGAACAGCTTTCCGGCAAAACTGTCGAGCTGAATTTCCTTGAAAAACTATTAAAAGGAATCCGTCTTTACAACATTAGCGAACCCCTCGTTTTGTTGTCCTCCAATTATGGGGTGCCACAGAATAGGGAGCGTGTTGTAT
>CALBJK010000206.1 GCA_937892695.1 uncultured Prevotella sp. | reverse complement strand
GCCTGTTTTCACGCTCCAATATGCCGTATATTAACGTCTGAAATGCGGCATATCAGAAGATGAAATGCCGCATTCTGGAACGTAAAATGGCTGTTATCGTAATACGTTGATAATCAGTGAAGTAAAAAACTGTGCCAAAAATTTTAGAGGAAAATGATCTTGTTCCGAAAAAGAACAATCCATACAGTTTAAATTCTTGATTACGGCTCTGTTAATAATGTGGACAAATGGAATTTTCTGAAGGATTTAAGTCTGGGCTGATTTGCGGATATCGGAAGCACGAGCCGTGCTTCCCTACAACTAATACTATTTATCGAAAAATGAATGTCCGCATGTTACCAATAGTCCAATACAAGTTGAATCAGTCTGCTACATCCGCCAGACATTCACTTTCGGGCATCAGCGTAGAGACGTCACTCCGGTGCGTCTCCTCAATGGGCATTACCCAGGTTATGCTCAAGAATAAATCAGGATGGCATTCCGTTTGTGAGACGCACCAAAGTGGCGTCTCTACTGGGGTGGGTGGCATTTCTATTTGACGTTGGCATAATGCTGACATTCATATACGAGTTATAGAAATGTTCCAACAAAACGCGGCGTTGGTTCGAATGTTGCATGTTAGTGTCCGATTGTGGTATGCACAAATATGCTATTTTCTTATTTTTGCAATTGTAAATCAAGCTACTGACCAATTCGTGACCTCGCCTAAATAGAAGTGACTCACTAAGCAGTAATAACATACAAGGCTATGTTCTTCCAAAACACCATGATGCACAGCATTGAGGCATTGCCCGGAAGCAGAACCTACTGACGTAAACAAATCAAATATTATAAATATGTATAAAAATAATCATTACCAATCTCCATTAATCTGCAAGGTTGTCTTGCTGGTGGCCATGCTATGTCTGCCGTTACTTATGGCAGCCCAGACCGTCACGGGCATCGTGACCGACGCAGGTAACGGCGAACCGCTGACAGGTGTCAGTGTGAAGGCACAGAAGGCCGGCACAGCTGCTGTGACCGACATAGACGGACGCTACTCCATCAATGTGGCCGAAAGCGACCGTCTGGAATTCACCTATATCGGCTTCGACCCTTACACGGTTATCGTGGGCGCGAAGCGCAACATCAATGTCCGCATGTCTTCCGGCTCGAAGAGTCTCGACGATGTGGTCGTAATCGGATACGGCACACAACGCAAGGCCGACCTCACTGGTGCCGTGTCGGTAGTAGACATGAGCAACGCCAAGAAGCTCGCTACTAGCAGCATAGCCGAGTTGCTCGAAGGCCAGGTGGCCGGTGTGAGCGTACAGAGCAACGGCGACCCTGGTTCTATTCCTTCTATACGCATACGCGGTATAGGGTCGTTCTCGGCTTCGGCTCCGCTTTATGTAGTCGACGGACTCATCGTCAACGATGTCAACCATCTCAACCCCAACGACATAGAGTCGATGAACGTGCTCAAGGATGCATCGGCAACGGCCATCTACGGTTCGCGTGGTGCCAACGGTGTGATTCTCATCACTACCAAGAAAGGACGTGCCGGACGCACCGACATCACTGCTTCGGCCAACTTCGGCGTACAGTCGATAGGCAAGAAGATAAAGATGAAGAACGCGCTCGACTTCCTTACCATTAATGAACAGTCCTATCTCAACGCCCGCAAGGCATGGCCGGCAACGCTGTACGGTCTTGTACCGGGAATGAAGGTGCCCGACACCGACTGGCAGGACGCTATCTTCCAGACCGGTATCACCCAGGACTACAACGTGTCCTACGCTCAGGGTACGGACAAGACTTCGCTCATGGTGGGCGCAGGCTACTATAAACAGAAGGGCGTGCTGATAGGTCCTAAGTATGACCGGTTCACGTTCCGTGTCAACAGCGAAGGCCGCAAAGGCATACTGCGCGTGGGCGAGAATCTGACACTCTCTGTCACTGACCAGAAATACACCAACTCGGGACAGAGCTCGTTTACCAACGCTCTGTACACTCCGCCGGTAATTCCAGTGCGCGACCCCAACGAGCCGTCAGGACGCGGAGGCTACGGCTATGGCTCTAACGCCTTCCCGACCTACGCTTACAACGCCGTGGCCAATCAGGAACGCTACGACAACCGTCAGGTAAACTATCGTGTGCTCGGCAACATGTTCCTCGAACTGCAGCCTATCAAACCTCTTACGTATAAGCTCAACCTCGGTGTCGACTTCTGGCACGGGCGCATGAAATACTTTGACAAAGGCTATACCCTGCGTATAGCTTCGGCCGAAACAAAGTTCCAGAACGTGCTCGACGACACCCGCGACGAACGTCTGTCGCTGCTCATGGAGCATACTCTGACATGGAAACAGAGCTTCGGTCATCACAACTTCGAGGCTATGGGAGGTTTCACTGTTGAAGATGTCAAGTGGTACTACCTCAAGGCTGAAGGCTACGACCAGAAAGTGCCGGGTCTGGAGCAGATCGACCTTGTTGGCAAACAGAACAACATGTGGGGTTCACACCAGGAACAGCGGCTCATTTCTTATCTGTTCCGTCTCAACTACAACTACGCCGACCGCTATCTCTTCCAGTTCAATCTGCGTAGCGACGGCAGCTCTAAGTTCGGACCGGCCAAACGTCGTGGTACGTTCCCGTCGGCATCTTTGGGATGGCGTATCGACAAGGAATCGTTCTTCGAGCCTCTTCAGGACTACGTGTCACAGCTCAAGCTCCGCACCAGCTACGGCGTGATAGGCGACATGTCGGCTTTGGGCAACTATGATTATATTCCTGACATCGACCATAGCGGGCCTTACGAGGGATTCTACGCCGTCTTCGGCCCCGAGGGCAGCGAGACTCTCAACCAGGGAGCTACCCAAAGCGGAGCCGTCAATCCTAATCTTGGTTGGGAAAAGAAGGCTACCTTTAATATAGGTCTCGACTTCACTCTGCTCAACGACCGTCTGTTCGGCTCGTTCGAGTGGTACAATTCTATATCGTCCGACCTGCTCGTCAATCTGCCCCAGGCATGGGCTACGGGTGTAGACTCGAAGTGGACCAACTACGGCAAGATGCGCAACCGTGGCGTAGACCTCACCCTCGGATGGAAAGACAAGAAGGGAGACTTCTCCTACGGTGTGACCGCCAACGTTTCGACCGTGCGCAACAAGGTGCTGCGTCTGGGCGAGAGCTTCCGCGAGGCCGGATGGGGCAACGTCAACCGTACTGAGGTAGGACGCTCAATCGGCGACTTCTATGTCATCCATACTGACGGAATATTCCAGAGCATGGACGAGGTGTTCGACCACACAACCGTTGTAGACGGCAAAGTGAAGGTGATACAGCCCAACGCCCAGCCCGGCGACATACGCTTTGTCGATGCCAACCACGACGGACAGATCAACGATGACGACCGCCAGTGGAGCGGTTCGCCGCTACCTAAGTTTGAGGCCGGACTGAATATCAACCTCGGATGGCGCGACTTCGACTTCACGATGTTCTGGAGCGGACGTTTCGGCAACAAGATATTCAACGCACAGCGCGTCAGCCTGATGAACTTCAATGTCGACAACATTCCCGCCGACGTTTATCCTTGGACTTGGGACAACCCCACGAACGAAGCACCGCGCATGTATGCCGGTTCTACCAATAACAACAAGGCCAACATCGACTCGTTCCTTGAGAACGGCTCGTTCTTCCGTCTGAAGAACCTGCAGCTCGGCTACACTCTACCCTCTGCCGTAGCCAAGGTTATCGGCATAACATCGGCACGTGTCTATGTGCAGGGACAGAATCTGCTCACCTTTACCGAGTATAAGGGCTACGACCCTGAAATCAGCGGTGGTGTGCTCGATCAGGGCAACGACTGGGGCAGCTTCCCACCCGTGCGCTCATTCAATGTAGGACTACAGGTGACATTCTAATAAAACAATGACAACAATGAAACGAAAATATACAATTGCGGCTTTAGCTTTGGCCGCACTGATAGGATTGACATCGTGTTCGGACGATTTTCTCAATCTCTCCGACCCTAACAGAGAGTCGAGTGACACCTTCTGGAAAACAGAAGATCAGTTCAACCAGGGACTCAGCGCGTCGTATGCTATCTGGCGTCGTCCGGGCATGTTCAGCCGCTGGTTCCACGTGCTAATGGAGCTGCGCAGCGACGAAGGATGGAGCAGCAGCCCTAACCAGGAGTTCCAGGCCATAGCCGACTTCAAGAACACTGCCTACAACTATGACAGCAACGAGAGTGTGCGTCTGCCATGGCAGGAGACGTTCAACCAGATATTCTACGTCAACCAGGTGCTCGACCAGATGAAAGACCACGGCTACGACGTTATGTCAAAGGAGCAGGGCGATCTCATCATGGGTCAGGCCTACTTCATCCGCGCCACAGCCTACTGGTATATCGCATCGACATACGGTCGCGCTCCGCTGCAGCTCACATCACAGTCGGACGGCAAGGTGGTCGACCAGAAGGAAATGTTCGAACAGGTACTTGCCGACTATACCGAAGCCGAGAAGCTGTTGCCAGTCAAATGGACAAACTCTGAAGACCTCGGACGACCCACACGTGGTGCCGCTATGGGCCAGGCTGCGAGAGTGATGATGCAGCTCGCCGGTATCGACAAACGTCCCGAATCGGCCAATGCCGACGAAGCCAAGAAGTACTGGACTGAAGCCAAGACGAAGATTGAAGAAATATTCAGGCTCAACGTCTATTCGCTTGTGCCGAACTGGATTGACAATTTCACCGACAAAAACGAGAACAACTCGGAGTCGCTCTTCGAGATAAACTTCAAGGACGGTCTGACCGACGGTAAGGAAACCGGTATGCAGCGTCCTAAGTTCCTCGGTCTGTACCTCTCTGACGGTACCGGTGCATGGGACGACGGCTCATCGCGCGACTGGATGCTCGACGAGTTTGACAAGGAACGCCAGAAGGACGGTAAGCCCGACCTGCGCAAGTACTACACGCTGTTCTACGACAATCCCGAAGACACGATGAAGTATTACGGCAAGACTATGGCCGAATGGAAGGCAGCCGGACTGCTCGGTAGTAAGAAAACCTACTGGCGCAAGTACACCAGCGTCGACTCGGACAACAAGCCTGAGGATTACTCTTCGGGTGTCAACTTCCGTGTGCTGCGTTTGGCCGATGTCTATCTTATGTATGCCGAGGTGCTCAACGAGCTTGGCACCGACCGCGCTACGGCTGTGGAATATATAAACAAGGTACGCCGCCGCGTCAACATGGCCGACCTCAATCCGGCACTGTTCAACGACTATGAGACACTGAAAGACCAGATACGCCATGAGCGTCTTGTCGAACTCTGCGGCGAATGCACGCGCTGGAACGACCTCGACCGCTGGGGCGACCTGCACAACCAGGAAGCCATCAACAAGTTGGCCGAACACGACCCCGACTTCAGCACCTTCCGACTCGGCGTAAGCCATAAGTACATCATACCGATGCACGAGCTTTCGCTCTATCCCGGACTGACACAGAACCCCGGATATTAAGCCTCGGAAATGCAGACCTTGAAGCATTGAATGTCAGAAGCGGGATTCTCGGCTGATGCTGGCAAATCAGCGCAAGGCTAGGGAATCCTCCTTCAAAACAATTAAAACAACAAGAAAATGAAGAAATTTGCAAGCATCATATTGTCGGCTGTCTCGGCTGCAGCCATGCTCCCCTTTGCTACGGGATGCACCGACGTGTCGGGTGACGGCATCGACTCTATCGTATGGAACGGCAGCCAGAACATAGCCAACACCCATTATCACAACCCCGTTTGGGAACCCGACCTCAACGGCGGAACAGTACTGAAGACAACAACCGGCTTCATAGCCATAGCTCCGCAGGTAGAATGGGTTAACGGACTCATCTACAATGCTCCGGCTCTCAGCTCTACAAACCTCATGGACTGGGACTTCAACAACCAGGCTGAGGCTTTCCCATCACTGTCGCAGAAGGAAGACAGCCTCGTGACCGATGTGGCTGCCCTCTATTCGCGCACCGTGGCGCGCACATCTTACTGGCTTTTCTACATCACAAAGGATGCCAAGACTATCCGCGCCGCATACGCTTCGACCGGACTCGGCCCTTATACCGATGCCGGAGTAGTCGTAGACGTAGCCCAGACGGGCGACGCTTCGCTGAGTTGTCCCTCGGCCATCAACGTCACATCAAAAAATTACATCTTCTATACAACGCCTTCGGGCACCTACTGTCAGGAACTGACAATCCGTCCGGCTTCTCTGCCTAAGCTCAAAGGCCAGCGCACACTGGTGGCCGGACCGGAGTTTACCGACGTGCAGGCATTCCGTATGTCCAAGACCGACTTCTATCTCTTCGGAACAGTTAAGGGAGCAGCCGGTACCGAGATACACTACGCCCGTGCCGAGAAGATAGACGGAACTTACAAGGGACAAGACGGTCATGGCATACTCGACGGCCAGTCGACAGGCTCTCTGCTCGTGCGTGCCAGCCAGACCTACGCCGACCCACAGAATCTGAACGGTGTGTTCGAGGCTTCAGGCGATTCGCTCTTCGTCACGTTCACAGCCACCGAGACGGCCAAGCCTCAGCTTTCGAGCGGCAAGCCACGTCGCCCACTCTTCCTCTACTACGCTCCTCGCGACGAGCAGGGATGGTTCACGACGTTGCTCGAACCTGTGAAGGGTTGGGCTACGCCTAAGTTCAAATAAATCATATCGGGTGTGTCATAATGACTCTACCTTGTAATTATGGCACACCCGATTTCGATAAGTACACAATCAATAACTAAATAACATTCTAAAAAACGCGATTTTTCGCCAGAATCAGTCAAGGGTTGAATCATCAGTCTTCTGGTCTGACAGAATCGTTCAACAAAACCTTATAAACCAATAAAATTATGAAACGGAGAATTACTTTCCTTTCAGCATTATCGCTGATGGCTCTGGCCGCTTCGGCACAGAGCAGTATCAAGCCTGTAACCGTTGACCCTACATGGGGTTACCAATGCGGTGGCGGTGTCGAACTAGACATGAACAACGACGGTCACCTCGACATTCTGGCTGGAGGACTCGACCGTGTCGGAAAGCACTGGATTATCAACCATGCTAAAGGACCAGATGCAAAAGAGCAGACCGACTATCTCATCAACACCAAGATTTACGACCCTTCGACAAAGACATTCAAGGAGCTGCTCAACTTTAACGACGAAGCCAATCCTTACGACGGGCCGATAGTTCTGGCCGACCGTCCTTCTTACATCCCTGTCGACATGAACATGGACGGAACGGTCGACTTTGTTGGCTTCTGCCATAATCCGTGGTTCCTCGAAGGGGTCTTCATCGGACGTGGAGACGGCCTTTTCGATTACCAGAAGACTAAGTTTGTCGACGAGAACGGCGACGAAGTTGAGTTTCCGCTCAGTGCTGTCACAACTGCTGACGTGGCCGACTTCAACAACGACGGTCTGCCCGACATCGTTACCATCGGTTACGACGGAGACAACAACGGTTGCGCCATTCTGATGAACCAAGGAAACTACACATTCAAAGTGACCGGAACCGACCTGTTTGAAGGAGCGAAACTGGCACTCGTCCAGGTCGAAGCTGCCGACTTCAACAACGACGGCTACACTGACTTCATCGTCAGCGGAAACAGCGATGATCCCAAAACCATAAGCAACGGCAAGCGCATCTATTGTGACATCTACCAGAATCTGGGAGCTGAAGAACCCGGAACATTCTTTGCTACAGGTATCGGCACACCCAATACGGGTATGATTTTCCCGAAGGCTAACGGTCTGGCCGGAATCGCCGATATTGACAATGACGGCAAACTCGATCTCTTCCTCATCGGCGAAAGTGCTATCGGTGACGACGGAGTGCCTGAGGGCGATTATCAGTATAAAGGTCATATCTATAAGAACACAAGTACTGTCGACGCTATCAGTTTCAAGGAGATAGCCCAGACCCTTCCTTCCACTGACATACGCATTCTGAACAGCGTGCGCAACGGTGGACGTATGATTGACTGGGACGGCGACGGCGACTATGATATCATTATCGGTGGATGGGTTCCCGCATACAATACACAGACAGGCTTTATCCTTCTCAACGACGGCAAGGGCAACTACTCACCGGCCAACCGCATCAATACAGGTTCAGAAACCTTCATGCTTTGTGTCGACTGGGACGGCAACGGTGTGAAAGATGTTATCGACCTCGGACAGAGCTGGGACGGCGAATTTATGACCGAAGAACAGAAAGGCCGTTCGGCTAAGGTTACTCTCAACCCCAACAAGGCTGCAGCAGCTCCCGCAGCTCCCACTATCGGTAAGGTTGAAGGCAAGGTCGAGGACGGTGTAACATACACCACACTCTCTTGGACTCCTGCAGCAGGTGCTCAGAAAAACTTCACTTACGAGCTGTACATCAAGAATGCCGAGGGTAAGATTTACAACGGTTGCACCTCGTTCATCGGCGGTGACAAGGACGGTCTTCGCAAGACCGTAACTCCGGGCAATATGGGCACTAACACCAAGGTTACGCTCACCCTCCCGAAAGGCAAGTACTCTTGGGGCGTACAGGCAGTCAATGCTTCTTACGACGGCTCTAAGTTTGCCAACGGTGGCAGCTTCGAAGTTACAGAAACCGGAGTAGTAAATGCCATTTCAGATATCAATGCCGAGACCGGAAACGTGAAAGTAGCTGCCGTCTACACCGCTAACGGCACACAGATAGCTGCTCCAGTAAAGGGCATCAATATCGTGAAGTACACCGACGGAACTACGCGCAAGGTCGTGGTCAAATAAATTTTTCATAACAGAGACTTGAAGACTCCAATCTGGAGGATGTCATTCGGATTCTTACAATCGGGTGATGTCCTTCAGGTTGGTGTTTTTTTATGAATGTATCTTACCAATCGCTTCTTGCTCCAATTCGATCGGAATATTATGTATGACAGAAAATAAAAAGCTGCCAAAACTTTCTGGATACGTTATAATATTGTACCTTTGTATTCGGCCTTCGCACCATGGCCATTGGTGTCTTGGGCAACAATAATTCCGTGAATTTACACATTCTGATTGGAATGAATCGGCTGTAAACCTCAACGAACTTATTCATAAACAATTTATCTGACATGAACAAATACATCTTTCTACTGGCTCTGACGCTTTCGCCATTGTCTTACACTTCAGCGCAAACTGTCATTGACATACACGTAGAACAAAACCCGCCCTTGAAGGCTGAAGCCGCTACGGTAGTAACGGATTGGGCAGAAGGAGGTGTCACTCTTGGTGCCGACCTTGTCGTCAGCGGGGGAGACGGACATTACTCGTATGAATGGACAGACGAAAAGGGCACAATACTCGGAACTGAACCAAAATGCACTGTCCTGCAGCCAGGCCGGTACTATCTGAAGGTAAGCGATGGGGCAGGGTGTGCCGTCTCGTCTATGTTCCAAGTCAATACTACGTCGGGCATAGCCAATGCCAGAGGTGGAAACGGAACATCTATTGAGGTGTCAGGACATACGCTGACCGTAGAAACAACCTCCGGACTTTTCTTGCTAAGGGTAGCCGACACTGCCGGTCACATACTGATGCGTTCTACGTACAATAGCAACAAGGCCGACGTAGACCTGTCCAATCTTGCCGATGGTGCTTATATCATCTGCGTTACTGAAGGCGAAAAAGCCTTTGTCAAGAAGATTATTCTGAAAGACTGAATGCGCTCTTGCTGTTTCCGTATGACGGAACAGAAACGCAAGACGCCAATCCATTAATAACGATACTCGAACATGAAACTCAAGAATTTACTTATGCTGATGGCCCTGTCGGGAATGACTCTGACGGCGGCATCGCAAAACGTACATACCACATACGTTCGCAAGAACACTGACGTAGAGTTGCGGCTGGCCTGGAAGACAGCCAATTACGGTACTGTGAAATGGCAGAAGTCTGTCGACGGGGGAACTACCTGGAACGACGTTGCCGGCGAAACAGACCACGGACTGACAGTGAAGAAAGTAACCTCAGACGTGGCATACCGGGTGATTGTAAACGGAGACGAAGCCTGCAAACCTTTCACCGAGACTTACCTGCTGCGCCCCATAGAGGTTAAAGTAGACGAGCTGGCCGTAGGTTCCGACCGTCTTACCTACGAGGTAAGCATTCCGGGACTTCCTGTTGACCAAATTACAGAATACGGCTTCTGCTACAATCTGTCTTCACTTCAGCGCAGCTACGATGTCTCGTGTCGTAAGGTTGTCGGCAGCAGCCTGCAAGGTGACGGTCCGTTTGAGATGACCTGTACCGGACTTCTTCCGAACCGCATGTATAGAGTGCGCCCTTACTTCAAGACCCGTGGAGGCAGCTTCATATACGGACCATCCAAGATTGACGAGACAACGGTGGGGGCTGAATGGGACACCGAAGACTGGCAAGTGACCAAGAACAGCGTCACAGCCCGTTTCAAGATAAAAGGCAGCATTGCCAGACCCGACATAAAG
>CALBJK010000205.1 GCA_937892695.1 uncultured Prevotella sp. | reverse complement strand
AGTGACTTAGGTATGTTAGTTCCAGTGAATCCGACAGTATTGCCAGGATAGATGGGGTCGCGTGCCCATATAACCTCGGTGTTGTTCTCCTTTACCGAAGTTGCATTGTAGAAGTTAAGCCCCTTGTCTTCTTCTGTGTCTTGCAGTTTGTAAGGACTGTTCTCTATTACGTCTTTTGCCGCTTCGAGAGCCGTCCTGTAATAGCCCTCGGCCATCTCGGTCGGTATGCCCACTTCGCCTTCCGAAGTCTTTATGGGCGAAGTCATCTTGTTGTTGAACGTAGCGAGCGAACCGGCATAGACAGCCGCACGGGCTTCAAGCATCCTTGCCGCCCACTTGTTGGCTCTTGCCGAATTGGTGTTAGTGGCCGAACTGAGGAGAGTGGCGGCAGCCTTACATTCGCTTATAACATAGTCGTAAGTCTTGGCCTCGGTAGCACGGGCTTTGCGCATGTGGGGCACGTCGTCAGGTCCGCTGTAGGACATGACCGAGTCGCCTACAATAGGTACTCCGCCCAGGCCTCGCACCATATTAAAGTAGACCCATGCCCGGATGAAGCGCACCTCGCCTTCGAGCGGTTTTTTATCTTCCGCAGACAGGGCACTGGTACTGCGAAGTTCTTCGAGGAACTGGTTGCAGTTGCGTATCATGCCGTAGTCGTAGACACGCCAATGGTCGTCACCGAAGGTGCTGAGATGGTCGGGACCGCCGTCGCTCTTCATGGCTTCGTCTATGTAGGTGTACGAGTAAGAGTCGTCCAGATTCTGTCCGTACGTTATTCGGCCGTACAGATTGGCCAGCACCGACTTTATCATTTTTGCATCGCCGAACACTTGGTCGTCGGTGTAAATTGTGTCAGGCTTCTGGTCAAGGAAGTCGCTGCAGCTGCCCAATGACAATGCCGCCATAGCAACCGCCAATATATTTTTTATATTCATTTCGCTTTAAAAATTAAGGTTGAAACCAACGTTAATGATACGTGTCGTAGGATACTGCAATCCGCTGTCAGTAGTTCCTTCAGGATCGGTACCTGGTTTGTTTGAGACAGTGAACAGGTTCTGGCCTGCAACATAGATGCGCAGTTTCTCTACACCGGCTTTGCTCATCCACTTCTTGGGGAAGGTGTAGCCCAGTTCGAAGTTACGCAGTTTCAGATACTTCACGTTGACGAGCCAGAAATCGCTTGTCCAGTAGTTGCTGTGTGCGCTGTTGCCTTCGAGCGGCATGGGGTACTTTCCGGGTATGAGTTGACTGTTGGCATCCCAGATGTCGGCCAAATGCCACGTGTTTTCGAGCATTTCCTGTGGATTGTTTCCTCCGTCGTGGAACGGCAGCTTAGACTCATAGTTGGGAAGGAAAGCCAGGCCCGACGCACCGGTAAGGTCAAAGGCAAGATCAATGCCCTTCCAAGCCAGACTGACATTGAAGCCGTAGTTGAAGTTAGGTGTGTTGCCTCCCATGTAGCCTATCGGGCGTTCGTCATAGCTGTTGATGACATGGTCACCATTGAGGTCCTTATACTTGATGTCACCCGGGCGCAGAGTCTTGTTGCCCTGTCCGTCGTTGTCGATGGGCCAGTTGGCTATCTCTTCCCAACTCTGGAACTGTCCGTCGCTCTTATAGCCCCACCATATTCCGCTATAACGGTGGTTGAGCGAGTTGCGGTACTGGTCGAGCGAGTTGCTGAAGCGCGGTTTATATTGCTCCCAGTCGTATCGGCGGGCGTAGGTGAAGTTGAAGCCTATGCTGTAGTGTAGACCTTGCCAAGAATCTTGCCAAGATATATTTCCGTCGATACCACGCTGGAGGTCGGAGTTAAGATTCTCTTGCGGCAGCGAGAAACCTGTTTCGTTTGGTATCAAAACGTCGTAGCGGCTGGCCGGTATGCCTTCGCGGCGACGCTGGAAATAGTCGATTGCACCCGACAGGCGGTTGTTCAGGAAACCGAAATCGAGACCTATGTCGAAGAGGTAAGCCTTAATCCACGAGAATGTCGTTGCGGGCAGATTGCGGGCTTGCGAGCCTATAACGTATTCGCCGTCGATGACTGCTCCGCCCTGGTTGTAGTTGTAGCCCGACATGTAGTCGAAGGCGTTGTACCCACTCACGTTGTCGTCACCTACCACGCCGTAAGAGGCACGAAGCTTCAGATTGCTCACCACCTTGCCGACGGAAGACTCGCGCCAGAAGTCTTCTTCAGACACACGCCATCCCAACGAACCCGAGGGGAACCATCCCCAACGATGACCCGGTGCCCACTTCCACGCTCCGTCGCGACGGATGGAGAATTCGGCCAGATACTTGTCGGCGTAGTCATAGTTAAACCGTCCGAGCCATCCCATACGAGCCTCGGTGCGGTCGCCGTAGTCATCATACTGGTCCATGGTCTGGAAGTAGATCAGCTCCTGGGCATTGGCCACAGGCATAGAATGGACATACACTTCGGGCTGGCTACGTTTCGATGCGTCCATACCAAGCACGGCAGCGACATGGTGCATACCGAAACGGCGGTCGAAGTTGAGTCGTAGCTGCGAGGTCAGTTCCTCAATGTGTTTTGTGCGCCGTTCACGGTAAGGGTTGTCCATACTGTGAGCCACGGGATAGGTATCTGTGACTGGGTCGTAAGAATAGAGTTTCCATGTGTACTCGTGGTTGTTCATCTGCTCGTAGGCCAGATAGTATCCTCCGAGCCACGAAGCCTTCAGTCCTTTTATTATCTCATACTCTACGTTGCCGTTGAGCTGGATTACGCGCCAACGGTCCTTCAACACGCCCGACGTGCCATAGTTGAGTATTGCAAAGTTAGTACTGGGGTCAGACGACGTTATCTGTGGATAGAGCGGATTGTCGTTGGCGTAAGGATGTTTGGTAGGCAGGTTGCGATATGTGGCGAACATAGGCAACCAGTAGTCGTCGCCGCCCGGCACACCCGGGTTGCGTCGGGTCTCTATACGTCCGTTCACCGACGCTCCTACTTTAAGCTTGCTAGTGATATGTGCGTCGAGGTTGAGCTGTACGTTGGTGCGCTGGAATCCTCCATAGTTGCGGATGATAGCATTCTGGTCGAGATGTCCTACGGAGAAGTAGTAGTTGGCCTTTTCCGACCCGCCCGAGACATTCATGTTGATATAGGTCTGGGGAGCCGTCTTCCAGATGAAGTCGTACCAGTCGAACGGCGTATGGGCTGCATCCGAATGCTGCTGCCACTTGGTATACTCCTCTTTGTCAAAAGTGTACGCCTTGCCCTGTACGGTCTGGCTCTGGATCAGGCTCTTCATATAAGTGTCGGCATCTGCAGGTTTGGCAAACCGCGACAGACTCTGCCATCCGTAATAGCCGTTGACCGAAAAGACGGGTTTGCCCGACTTGCCGCCTCGCTTGGTAGTGACAACGACGACACCGTTGGCCGCACGTACGCCATAGATTGAAGCCGAAGCATCCTTCAGTACAGATATCTGTTCGATGTCATTCTGGTCGAGGTTGTTGAACTGTCCTTCATCCTTCACAACGCCGTCGATGACATAAAGAGGTGTGCCCATGTTGCGTATCTGTAACGAGGTAGACGCGCCCGGACGACCGTCGGTCTGGCGGCTGTTGATACCGGCTATCTTTCCGACCAATGCTCCCGAAACGGTGGAAGCCGTCGAACGGCTGATGTCCTTGTCGCCGAGAGTGGAGATGGCACTGGTCATCGACTCCTTCTTCTGAGCCAGTCCGAAACCTGTCACCACGACCTCGCCGAGCATCTCGTCGTTTTCTTTCATGGTAATATCCACTACAGCGCGGTTGTTCACCTTGACATTGATGGTTTCGAATCCGACATAGGTCACTACAAGCACAGGCTGGGTAGTTGTGGTTTTCATGGTGAAGTTGCCGTCGATGTCGGTGATTGCGGTGTTCTGCGTACCTTTTTCTACAATGGTGACTCCCACCATAGGATTGCCGGAACTGTCAAGCACACGGCCTTTCACATCGTCCTGTCGCTGTGCAGCTACGCTTCTGTCAGGACGTACTGACCCCATAATGTGTGTGGGGGGGGGGGGGCACAAACCCCATGGAACGGGACTGCAAGCATCAGACCGCATGAAAGAATCAGCGGACGGAGTGTTCCTACAGTCTTCGTTTTCTGTTTTTTCATTCGTCTCAATATTGTTTATTATTAATAGTTGTTTATTGTCCAAAAGGCCTTTTGCGATTGCAAAATTAAAAAAAATTTTTGATTCATGTACGAATATCATAAGAAAATAAGCGGAAATTAAACAGGACATCTCAAACCGTCTGTTTACCAACCTGTTGGGAAGTACGGTTCCATGCGTCCGTTAATCAAACAAATCTGTCCTACCGTATTACCGATTCTCAAGTTTCTGGTTTATATTTTCGTTTCAGCGCACATATTTAGATCGTGTTCGGCCAGTAGGGATAGGGATACGCACGGCCTGTGCGTACATACAGATAAGAACCAATTCCGGAGGAACATGTGTGTTAGATTGCATGAATATTCCCGTTTCTGAATAAACATGCAATTGCAAACCCGTCATAACTTCTATGCACGGAAAAACATTTGCTGTGTCTGGGAAAAGCGCAAAAATGAAGTCTTTTTATAAACGATTGATTAACAGAAAATTATGTTTTTAACATGATAAAATTATCGGAGAAACGGCCTAAAACAAGCCATTATCTACATGCAAAACACAATGTTCTGCATCGAGAAATGCCCCTGGCTGTGTTCTGAAAAGAGCCTTATTGCATCCTAATAAGGCTC
>CALBJK010000204.1 GCA_937892695.1 uncultured Prevotella sp. | reverse complement strand
TTTGCAATCCTTCTTGTGACATGTCCTATCAATATTGCTGCCATATTGACTTATAAGAACCGTCCGCTTCAGAGTCGGTTGTGTCTCGTCAACATTTTCCTTATGATAGTGTGGGGAATCCTGTGCGGGGTGTTCAGCCGGAACGATCTGGATATGGATGCCTCTTTCCATGTGTCAATTGCTACAGCATTGCCGTTCGTGGCAATGGTTCTCTATTTTATGGCAAAGAAAGGTATTGATGCGGACGAACGTCTTGTCAGGGCAGCAGACAGAATAAGGTAAAGGCTGTTTTTGCATTGTGCGGAAATTGTTTTGTTCCGCTATGAGGCAGAAACCACAGATAAAGTCCGTAGGCTCGTCATTGAGTGAGTAGGACCAATATCTGTGGTTTCTGCCTTTTTGTCTATATGCATAAAAATCGAAACAGTAAGTCTTCTTCATTTCAGCGGTTTTTCGTAATTTTGCAGATGATTTCTTAATGATAACAGGATAACTTTATTTTAATCCAATTTTGAGATGCAAGAAGAAAGGCTGAAGTACGAAAAACGATTGATGCACAAGCTTGACCTGCTTCTGAAGACGGGTCAACTGTTGATGGAAAGTTCGGCAGACACTAGCCGTATATTACGTAACATGAATAGAACGGCAGCTTATTTAGGATTGCCTGAGGACAAATTGCATATTCATCTTACCTATGACATGCTGATGGTTAATATCAGCGACGAAGAACACTCCTTTTCCAAATTCCAACGTTGTAACAAGCATGGCATAGACATGGATGCCATCTCTGCTGTCAGTAAACTTTCCTGGCGCGCCATCAGAGAAGACTATTCGCTCGAACGTTATGAGAATGAACTAGATAAAATCAAACATAAAAAACGCAACTATACTGCATTGCAGGTGGCTGTAGGAACGGGATTCGCTTGCGGAGGCTTCTGCATACAGTTCGGTTGTGACTGGCCGGCTTTCTTCTATGCTTCGATTGCCGCGATGATAGGCATGTACCTTAAAGGCTATCTGGGTCGTCTCGGTTCTAATGTCTATGCTAACATTGCGGTTGCGGCATTTATTTCAACTCTTTTGGCCTGGCTTTCGGCTTACATTTCAATGCCTGTAATAGAAAACTGTCTGCCCGATTTTCTTATACCCTTACTTCATAGCGATACACCGTGGCATCCGTTATTGGCCTGTGCACTTTTCATTGTACCGGGAGTCCCGATTATCAATTTTGTCAGCGACATGCTCGACAGCCATTTCGAATTGGGACTCAATCGTTTCCTCAACACCGTACTTATGGTTGCAGCCATGTCTTTTGGAATAGCGTTTGCTATAAAATTCTGCGTGATTGACAACTTTGTCAAAGATCTCAGTATGGTTCCGCACAACAATTATCTGGCTTACGCTACAGCTGCTGCTGTGTCGGCGATGGGTTTCTCTATGATTTTTAATATTCCCCGGCGGCTGCTATGGGTTGTCGCTATTGGAGGAATCATTGCAGTATGTACACGCAACTTTGTCAATCTCGGTCCAAGTAATAATAATGTAGGTCTTGACTGCGGACTGATTATAGGGTCGCTGGCTGGCTCATCGCTGATTAGTGTCATCTGTGTCAAAGCCGTACACATGTTCCATGTACCTCATCATGTTTTGTCCATACCGAGTGTGATACCTATGATACCAGGCGTTTTGATGTATCGTGCGTTGTTCGGCCTAATTGAAATGCAGGGTGTAGTGGGTGAGTTGACCGAGGCATTTTCTAATGGGGTGAAAGCTTCGCTTACGGTGCTTTGCATCGCTATAGGTGTAGCCATTCCAAATATTTTCGCACGTCAGTGGATTGCTCCAGAACGTAGAAAGAAGCTCCGGCAGATGATAGCCGAGCGTAAAGAGCGTGGAAAGTTTGTCGATTTGTCCGAGTTTGAATAAGAGCAGTCTCTTTCTCTCTTTGTGTCAGATATTACTTTGATAAATAGTTTTTTACGAAAGTCATGGAGTAAAGCTTGCCGTAAGAAGTCAGCAGATGCCATAGTAGTGCAATAGTCGATAACGTTGCATGAAGGGCAGAACCTAACAATTAAACGATAGTAATTGAAA
>CALBJK010000203.1 GCA_937892695.1 uncultured Prevotella sp. | reverse complement strand
CGACGCTCTTGAGAACGCCTTTCACCTTCTTGCCGTCGGCATCGAGCACTTCCACTTCCTTGCCGATGAAGCAGCGGTATTGCTCTGGTACCTTGAAAGGCTGTCCCAGTCCGGCCGAACCAACTTCCAGCTCATAGTCTTCCTCGTCACGGCTCAGGTGTTCTTCGATGTAGCGGCTCAGAGCCACGCAGTCTTCAATCCATACACCGTCGGCATGGTCAATCTCGACAACGATTTTGTCGTCAGGGCTGACTTCGACATCAACAAGAAAATACTCTTTGTCTTTCAGCCACTCGCCTACAATTTCTTTTACGACGTTTTTGTCTATCATATCTCATGTATTAAAAAATGAGGAACTCTTCTGGAGTCCCTCATTCCACTGAACGGTGCAAAATTACTAAATATTCTGCAAGTCCACAAGCAATTTGCCATTTTCTTACATTATTCTATTGTCCGCGACGTTATATTTGCTCGGATTGGCCGGTGCAGTTCCAAAACGTATTGTCATTCCGTGTTCTCAAACGTATTTGCCACCCACGCAGTAGAGACGCCACTCCGGTGCGTCTCCCAAGCGTATTGCCATTCACGAGGCACCACTCCGGTGCGTCTCCCAAGCGTATTGCCATTCACGAGACGCCACTCCGGTGCGTCTCCCAGGCGTATTGCCATTCACGAGACGCCACTCCGGTGCGTCTCCCAGGCGTAAATCCCAAATGGGAATGCCATCCACAAATGACAACGTGAGTGGAAGACGCGCAGGGTGTCAACGTTGGTTGCAGTGTGGCGGCAAACTGTTGGGAATACTCGCCAAAGGTTGTTGCCCATTATCCTACACTATGTGTGGTATGAAATGAAAACTGTCCTGCGTTTAACCGACATTAACCAAACATCAAAGATTATTGTTAAAACCTGATCGTCATATCTTTAACGAAATCCGTCAACATGAACTTCTGGCAGAAATACTCAAAATATGGACGATTACGTAATAGCTTGACAACCAGCTGTTTGCGGATCACAAAGCAAGACGAACGCCCGAAACTGACAACGGAACAGCCGTTTTCCATCTGAGATCAGGCCGCTTCCGCGTTCTGAAACGGTGCATATTGCGTCGCAGAACGGTGCTTTTCGCATTCTGATATGCCGCGTTTCATAAAATGACGGACCGTTTTCTCTATTTCCATGCCATTGCAGAATGTTTTTCGTATGGCGTGGCGGCTATTTCAAAAGAGTCGGTCGTGTTAAATAAGGGGCAGATTATGTTAACGGATGTTTCGTCCTTTGTGTTCTTCGGACTCACGAACCATGCTTCCCTACAGCTGACGGACGTTTAGACAGATTTGCCACTTCGTCGAAAACAGGCGGAATAGGGTGGGCGGGATGCGACATCTCTTTTTAAGAATAAACAACAAATTAAAGGTAAAATAAATATTCGTGATATTCCTATTTTTACTAACTTTGCACACGAGAAGAGGACGGAAAACGTTCTCATGCCACGTATTGTAAAGGATAGCAAAGCTACTTGATAATAGCGTTACTGTCTGTTCTTTATATGGCAGCAAAATGATAACAATTTTCTTAATATAAAAGAATTATGGCATTTTTAACTAACGAGAAACTGACCATCGTCGGCGCAGCCGGCATGATTGGCTCAAACATGGTTGAGACAGCCCTGACTATGGGTCTGACAAGTGACATTTGTCTTTACGACGTATTCTCTCCGGAAGGTGTTGCAGAGGAAATGCGCCAGAGCGGCTTCGGTGATGTTAAAATCACCGCCACCACAGACGCTAAGGAAGCATTCACCAACGCTAAATATATCATCTCTTCTGGCGGCGCTCCCCGTAAGGCCGGCATGACACGTGAAGACCTGCTCAAAGGCAACTGCGAAATAGCAGAAGGCCTGGGCAAGAACATCAAGCAGTACTGTCCCGACGTTAAGCACGTTGTAATCATCTTCAACCCTGCCGACCTGACAGGTCTGGTTACTCTGCTTTATTCTGGTTTGAAGCCTTCACAGGTTACTACTCTCGCAGCTCTTGACTCTACACGTCTGCAGAGTGCACTGGCAAAGAAGTTCGGTGTTATGCAGAGCGAAGTTAAAGGATGCGCTACATACGGCGGTCACGGCGAGCGTATGGCTGTGTTTGGTTCACACGTCACAATCGACGGCAAGAAGCTGACCGACATTATCGGCACACCCGAGTTCACTGATGCTGAATGGGCACAGATGAAGCAGGATGTCATCCAGGGCGGTTCTAAGATTATCGAGCTTCGCGGACGTTCTTCGTTCCAGAGCCCGGCTTACCTGTCTGTTGAGATGATCCGTTCAGTGATGGGCGGCGAGACATTCCGCTATCCTGTAGGCACTTACGTTAAGACTGACAAGTACGACCACATCATGATGGCCATGAAGACTACTCTCGACAAGAACGGCGCTCACTACGAGGTTCCTCAGGGCACACCCGCAGAGAATGCAAGTCTTGACGACAGCTACAAGCATCTTTGCAAGATGCGTGACGAACTGGTTACGCTGAACATCGTTCCTGAAATCTCTAAGTGGAGCGAGATTAACCCCAACCTCTAATCACGAGTTTGGAATGAGCTGTATAGGTTTCGCGGCATGATGCCGTGCGGCCTGTCCGGTACTACATTATATTATATTAAAGCAAAAGGCAGAATCCTAAACGTGGTTCTGCCTTTTGCTTTATGTTATTTGTCTGTGTTTGGTGTTATGCTCGAAATCGGAAATTAACCGTATGGCTTGTTATACACTAAACACTGAACATGGACATCCATATTCTATCCTGCCGATTCATTTGCATTAATAAATGAAAATTATACAGTTTGCGGCCCCTTATGTTAAAAATGTTGATATGGTGTAATGTTTCTGTAACAAGATTTGGAACTTTCGTTTTTTTTTTAATAACTTTGCAGCCGATTAAAAAGTAAGGATATTCGATATCTTTGTGACAAGTTGCAAGCGTTGCTTGCCGGAAGTCTGCTGTGAGGAGCAGTTCCCTTCCGGAAACAGGACAAACGACATTTTCTCTCACTTCTGTCGTATGGGTTCGATAACAGCGCTTGGTCGTCCAGACAATAAGATGTTCTGACTCATTTTAAGGTAATAAAAGCATTAGAATTTTATAACTGATTCTTTATTTAGAACCAGAGATTCGTTGTCGTATGATGCGGCGTGCTCTCTGGGATTCGTTTAGGATAACATTAACAACAATAAGAGGTATTTTATGAAAGAAAGACTGACAATGATTCTTGCCGGGCTGTTCATCGTCGTATGTTCGGCTCTGGCACAGACACGAATCACCGGAACAGTAGTCTCTTCGGAGGACGGCCAGCCCATAACAGGGGCTTCGATCACGACCGAGGGATCCAAGACCGGTGCCGTGACCGACATCGACGGACGTTTCACGATCGATGTCAAGGAAGGTACTCCGCTGACGGTGAGCTATCTCGGAATGGTCTCAAAGACCGTCAAGGCGCAGCACAATCTGCGCGTAGTGCTCGCCCCCGACAGCCACAACCTCGACGAAGTGATGGTGGTGGCCTATGGTACGGCAAAGAAGTCGGCATTCACCGGCTCGGCTGCTGTGCTCAAGAGCGACGACATCAAGAAGACAGCCGACTCCAACCCCGTGCAGTCGCTCACAGGTAAGGTGTCGGGTGTACAAATCAACTCGGCTACCGGCCAGCCCGGACAGGAGAGTTTCAACATCCTCATACGTGGTATCAGCTCTATCAACGCCGGCACATCGCCGCTGATAATCGTTGACGGTGCGCCCTACGACGGCGACCTCAACACACTCAACTCGGCCGACATAGCGTCGATGACCGTACTGAAGGATGCCGCTTCGGCCGCCCTTTACGGTGCGCGCGGTGCCAACGGCGTGATTCTCATCACCACCAAGAGCGGACGCGACGGCTCAAGCTCTATCACGGTCGATGCCAAGTGGGGTTCCAACTCCCGCGCCATTCCCGATTACAACTATGTGACCAGTCCGGCCAAATACTACGAAATGTGGTATGGCGCGCTGTACAACTATTTTATGTACAACTCCCAAGCCGCAAACGGCGCATACAACGGCAACCCTGATGGTTCCTACCGTATGGCTGTCTCTAACCTCATCGACGGAAGCATGGGTCTGGGCTACAATGTCTACACCGTACCCGAGGGACAGTATCTCATCGGACGTAACGGCAAGATAAACCCTTACGCCACGCTCGGAAGCATCGTCAACTATAACGGCAAGAGCTACATGCTCATGCCGGACAACTGGAACGACGCTACCTACAAGAACGGACTGCGCCAGGAATACACCGTTACAGCTACGGGCAACAACAAGAACGGTTCGTTCTACGGTTCGGCCAACTATCTGAAGAACGAAGGCATTACCTACGGCTCTGACTTCGAACGCTTCTCCGGACGACTCAAGGCCGACTACCAGCTGCGCTCGTGGATAAAGCTGTCGGGCAACTTCAACTATGCCCATACTAACTCCAACTATCTCAGCAACGACGGAAGCAGCACCGACTCCGGCAACCTCTTCGCCGTGCGCGACTTGGCTCCTATCTATCCGCTATATGTGCGTGACGCCCAGGGTAACATCATCATGAACCATACTACCGGTATGCCGAGCTATGACTACGGCGACGGCGAAATTATAGGGCTGGAACGTCCTGTCTTCTCAAAGTCCAACCCTCTGAGCGACGTGCGCCTCAATGTCGACAACATCGAAGGCAACGCCCTCGATGCTACGGGTCGTGCAGAAATCCGTTTCCTCAACGACTTCACCTTCACTTCAGCCAACACCGTCATGCTCAACGAGGGACGGCAGACCAACACCGCACAGCCCTTCTTCGGACAGACGGCCGACATGGGCGGACAAATCGCCAAATACCACACCCGTACTTGGGCTTACAACTATCAGCAGCTGCTCAACTGGCAACACCAGTTCGGCAAACATAACGCCGAAGTGATGCTCGGTCACGAATACTACCGTACACGCTACTATGTGCTCGGTGCCGATCGTACCAATGTGTACAGCGTGAACTCGACCGAACTCGCCGGTGCAATCATCGACGGATCTATGGATTCGTACACCACCGACTATAATACCGAAGGTTTCTTCGGACGTGCCCAGTACAACTATGACGGCACTTACTTCGGCTCGTTCAGCTATCGTCGTGACGCTTCGTCACGCTTCCATCCCGACCATCGTTGGGGTAACTTCTGGTCGGCAGGAGCAGCATGGATTATCTCTCGCGAGAAATGGTTTAAAGCACCCTGGGTAGACATGTTGAAGATAAAGGCTTCTTACGGCGAACAGGGCAACGACAACATCGGTAACTACCGTTACACCGACAATTACACAATCATCAATTCGAACGGCAATGTAGGTCTGGTGGCTTCGTCGATAAAAGGTAACAAGGATATCACTTGGGAGAAGAACGGCAACTTCAACGTGGGTGCCGAGTTCTCACTCTTCGGCAGCCGTCTGAACGGTAGCGTCGAGTACTTCTACCGCAAGACCACCGACATGCTTGCATCGTTCTCTCTTCCGGTCAACTACGGCTATGCCAGCTACTACGACAACGTGGGCGACATGAGCAACTCGGGTGTCGAGGTTGAACTCAGAGGCGACATCATCCGTGCCAAGGATTTCACTTGGGGAGCCAACCTCAACTTCACCGCTTACAAGAACACGATAGACAAGATCGCTGAAGAGAACCGTAGAACCGTAACACCCGAAGGTGTCCGTGGCTATGCTTCGGGCGACTACTTCTACGGAGAAGGCAAGTCTATCTACAATTGGTACATGTACAAGTTTGCCGGTGTGGACGAAAAGACCGGTGACGCCCTCTATTATATGGACGTGAAGGACAAGGACGGCAACGTGACCCGCCAGACAACCGACGACACCAATGCTGCCACACGCTATCTCTGCGGTTCGGCTCTGCCATGGTCGTACGGAGGTTTCGGAACAAACTTCGCATTCAAAGGCTTCGACCTCTCGGTCGACTTCACATATCAGCTCGGAGGCAAGGTATACGATTCGACCTACGCCGGCTCGATGGTTGCCTCTCGCGGATATAACATGCACGTCGACCTGCTCAACGCGTGGACTGCAGACAACACCCATACCAACATCCCACGTATGGAGTATAGCCAGCTGAACACTACGTCGGACCGTTTCCTTACGAGTGCGTCGTACCTCTGCTTGCAGAACGTCAACTTCGGCTACACACTGCCGTCGTCGCTCGTAGGCAAGATAGGTGTGGGCAGCGTGCGTTTCTATGTCACCGGAGCCAACCTCTGGCTGTGGTCAAAGCGCCAGGGACTCGACCCGCGTCAGAGCATAACCGGCGCGACTACTTCGGCCTACTATTCGCCTGTACGTTCTATATCGGGCGGCTTGACAGTGACATTCTGACCGCTAATCAACAAAGACTGATAGTCTGAACAGATAACAAATAACAACGAAACGACAATGAAAAAGATAAATAAATACGGTGCAGGGCTTGTCCTTCTCCTGGCTTCAACATCTTTGATGACAGGATGTATAGACGAGACATTCCCCACCAGCGGTGTCACCCAGGAGCAGATAAAAAACTCTACCACAGCTTCAGAGAACCTCGTGGTGGCTCTGCCGGCCTATCTTAACAAGAAATATTTTTCGACGCGCTACGACTTCGACTACGGTTATGGTTCGCTGATGCACATACGCGACATTCAGACAGCCGACTTCCTGCGTCAGTTCAGCAACTACGACCAGTACTGGACTTGGGCAGAGAATCGTGGAATGGGCAAGCAGTACACTTACTCAGCCTTCCAGTGGGGATGGCAGACCAAGATGGTCAACCAAGCCAACAATCTGCTTGCAGCCGTCGATTCGGTCGGTGCTACAGATGAGGAAAAGGCTTATCGCGGTGTGGCATACGCTTTCCGTGCGCTTATGTACCTCGATATGGCCCGCGAATACGAGTTCTTGCCCAATGACGAGACAAAGGCCCAGAGTCCTGATGGCAAAGACATTACCAATCTGACAGTGCCTATCACGACCGAGAGCACGACCGAAGATCAGGCTCAGAACAATCCACGTGCCACCCGTGAGCAGATGGCCAAGTTCATTCTGAGCGACCTTCAGCAGGCCGAAAAGCTGATACCGAATCTCTCCGGTACGGCTTTCAACTCTGAAAAGGTGCTGCCCCATCTCGATGCCGTCTACGGACTGTACGCCCGCTACTATATGTGGCTTGAGAACTATCCCATGGCCGAGAAGTATGCCGCTATGGCTATTAAGGCTTCGAGCGTAGGGCCTATGTCTGAGAGCGATGCACTCAATGTTACGTCGGGCTTCAACGACCCGAGCAAGTGGATGTGGGCTTCGACCGTTTCCAAGGAAGCTATCGAAAGCAATCTGGCCAACTGGGTTTCCTTTGCGAGCAACGAGACATCGTTCGGCTATGCCGGCGGTGGAGGCTGTTATACCGAAATCGACGCTGCCATGTACAACAGGATAAGCGACACCGACTGGCGTAAACTCGAATGGAAAGCTCCGGATGGTTCTGCCCTTTCTGGTAAGAACTCGTACATCGACGCTAATATGGGAAGCCAACTGCCGGCGTACGCTTCGCTGAAGTTCCGTCCGGGCGGCGGCAACACAACCACCTATTCTGTGGCAGCAGTGACATCGTATCCGCTGATGCGTGTCGAGGAGATGTATTTCATCCAGGCTGAGGCCGCTGCCCATCAGGATGCAGCACGCGGAAAGCAGCTTCTCGAAGAATTCATGAAGACCTATCGTGATCCTCAATACACTACCGATGCCACTTCGACCGAGGATGTGGTCGAGGAGATAGTGTTCCAGAAGCGTGTCGAACTGTGGGGCGAAGGCCAGAGTTTCTTCGACATAAAGCGTCTGAACATACCGATTAAGCGCAATTATGACGGCACCAACCATGACCAGACTGAAGCATTCAACACCACAACTCGTCCGGCTTGGATGAACTGGGTGTTCCCGATGAACACTGAAGAAGAGGTCAACGCCGGACTGAAAGGCTACAATAATCCGGACCCGTCCTACAAATGATGTCGTACGCAAAGCATAGAATCATTGAATATTAAAGCAATGGAATAACCTAACGCTTGCCTTCCGCCAGTGTGTCTGCCCGGTCTGTTATAGACGACAGAACGGTGGAAGGAAAGCGTTACAAAAAAAGAAGACAATGAAAGCAATAACAAAGATAATGGCTGTGGCTGCTGTGGCTCTGACCGCACTATCGTCGTGTACCGATGACTACAGCTACACGCCTGAAACCGAGGATGGAAATGCCAAGGTATATTTCAGCAACCAGCTTGTCTCGGTCTACGATGTACCGGCAGAGAAGACCACTCTCTCCATACCGTTGAGCCGCTATGGCAAGGACGGAGAACTGACAGTACCAGTTACCGTCACTTCGACAAAGAACTATTTCACCGCCGCAAAGACCGAAGTCACCTTTAAGTCAGGCGAGCAAAAGGCCGATGTCGTTCTCAATTATGACCCGAAGACGATGCCCGTGGGGCAGAACGATACTGTCACAGTCAAGATAGATCCAAACTATGCATCCAACTTCGGCGACGCTTCCTATACGTTTGTAGCAGGGATGTCGGGCTATGAAGACATGGCCGACTCGTGTGTCTACACCGACGACTGTCTGGCCGCACTGCTTGGTGTCCCCAATGCCAAATACAAGGTACGCATTCAGAAAAACACCGTCAATGAGGGCTGGTACCGCCTTGTCAACGCTTACGGCGAAGCCTATCCTTACAACGATCCGAGCAACTATGACGCCTCAAAAGACTATTACATGGAAATAGACGCTTCCGACCCCGACTTCGTTTATGTCGTAGGTGGCGAGCAGGGCTGCGAGTACGGCGCAGGCATGACCACAATCCTGAGCTATGTGCAGTACTACATGATGAACGGATATTCGCTTGACGTTGTAAAGGCCAAGAAACCCGAATTGTTCGGTAAGCTGAAAGACGGCGTTATCACCATGCCGGCCAGCTCGATGATTGTGCAGATGCCCCAGCTCGGTACAAAGCTTGTCGGTACGGGAATGTTTAGAATCCAGTTGCCGCCGGAAAAATAAAACAACAATAAGAAACTTTTCACATCTCTCTTTCATGTCCCGCGTTGTCTTAATGATGGCGTGGGATTTCTATTTGTATGGAGCCAGTCGCAAATGCAGAACGGGCTTTTCAGGCATTTTTTGAAGTGGTGTCTTCGAGCAACATGTCGGCCACTTCGCACAGTTCTTTGTACCAGTCTTCGCCGAACCGTCGGATGAGCGGCCCCCGGAGAAACTTGTAGACCGGCAGATTCTCCTTGCGGCCTTTCTTTACAGCGTCGCGGCAAACGTCCCATCTGTTGTAATTCAGTCCGACAAGCCCGCCGTTGAAACGTTTCTCCCTGATAGGGTAGAGGGCGCAGCTGATGGGCTTGCAGAACCGCGTGCGCCCTGCCCGGTACGCCCTTTCGAGTGCGCACAGGCAGCATCCGTTCGCGTCGTAGCACGTGAAAACGCAGTCGCGTCCGTCGACGATGCTTGTCACGAGGTCGCCGTCGCGGTCGGTATAGGCCACACCCTGACGGTCGACCACGGCTTGTGCTCTGGCCGACATGTCAGGCCATACGGTGTCGAGAGCGTCTTCTATGCCGCCAATCTCGTCGAGAGTTACCGGTGCGCCTGCGTCGCCTTCGACGCAGCATATACCCTTACATGCGTCCAAGTCGCAGCAAAACTTTTCTGTCAGTATGTCAGACGACAGCAGTACGTCGCCTATTTGTATTATCGGTGGAATCATTTGTTCTTGTTGTGTCGGTCGTTTACCATTTTATCGGCGCGATACCGTTCTGCCGGAGATAGGCATTGCAGCGCGAGAACTGGTGGTTGCCGAACCATCCGCCACGGTTGGCCGACAGCGGAGAGGGGTGTACCGACTCTAATATGAGGTGTTTTGACGTGTCGATAAAAGATTTCTTAGAACGTGCATAGCTGCCCCAGAGCATGAACACAAGGTGGTCGCGGTCGTGCGAAAGAGCCTTTATCGCTGCGTCGGTGAACTCTTCCCATCCGTGCCGCTGATGGCTTGCAGCCTGATGGGCGCGTACGGTGAGCGTGGCGTTGAGCAGCAGCACACCCTGTCTGGCCCATCGTGTGAGGTCGCCGGAACGGGGTATCGGAGTGCCTATGTCCATCTCTATCTCCTTGAAGATGTTGACGAGTGACGGCGGAAACGGTATTCCGTCGGGCACCGAGAAGCTCAGTCCCTGTGCTTGTCCCTGCTCGTGGTATGGGTCCTGGCCTATGATGACGACCTTCACGCTGTCGAACGGGCACAGATTGAAGGCGTTGAAAATGAGCCGTCCGGGTGGATAGCACGTGGTGTTAAGGTATTCGGTTTTGACAAAATCGGTCAGGTCGACGAAGTATTGCTTGTCAAACTCTTCACCGATATGCTTGCGCCACGATTCTTCTATCTTGACATTCATGTTCTGTTCGAGTCGTTATATTGTTTGTATGGCCTGCCGTTTTCTTGTATAGTTTGCAAGAACGACAAACCTATAGTGCTTTTATTTCTTCTTCGCTAAGCCCTGTAGCCTTGGCTATCGTGTCTGTCGGTAGTCCGAGACTCTTCATGTTGGCGGCTATTGCCGCTTTTTCTTCCTTCCGCCCTTTCTCAATTCCTTCCTTTCGTCCTTTCTCAATTCCTTCCTTCCGTCCTTTCTCAATTCCTTCCCACATGCCCTCTTCGCGGTCGGACAGGATGTTGTCACGCAGAATCACGACGTTGTCCAGATGACGGTAGTAGGCATGTAGTTCGTCTTTGGTCATTCGGTCGAGTTTCAGCCTTTCGCGCACTTCAGACAACCCTGGGGCTGTTGCCGTTTCGGGAACGTCACCCGTGTTGAGGTAGTAAATCCATTCTTCGAGCGGAGTAGTGGCCAGACGGTCAAAGTCGTTCACCTTCAGAATGTAGTACTCGGGGAATAACCTGCTCACGGCATCGACCTTGAACCGTTGCCTCTGGAACGGACTCAGTTCCAGGACATCGTTGTCGTGTATACCTCTAAACTCGGTCTTTCCATGATAAACATAGTCTTTGCCGTTCCCGAGTGCGAAGTAGACGATGTTCACACTGTACACTTTGCGCACGTTATAGTAGCCTTCGCCCCGGTTGATATATTCGGTCACAAGTTTTGACGTACCGAAAATCATACGCTGGAAGTAGGCGTATTCGGTGTTGTTCTGCACCTCGATGAGGAACAGCTCGTTCTTGTCGTCTTCGGCGAGAATGTCGACGCGGTTGTATTTGTCGAACTCGTCTTCCTGGTTGCTTTCGCTTTCGAGAAGTTTCTTTATCTTTATGTTCATCCCGAGCAGAGTAGTAAGCAATCCCTCGAGCACCCCGAAGTTGGCCTTGTTGCGCAGCAATCGCTTCATAGCCCAGTCGAAACGTATGTACAGGTTGTTTGCCATCGTGTCGTGAGTATTTGTTTGTTGTTGCAAACTTACATAAAAATCCCGAGATACAGAAGGATGTTTGTGTGTTTCGTCCGTTTTGTTTAATTTTGCACAATCATTAGTTAGCGATGGTCAGACAGTTGGTTATTTTAGGCTTGTTGCTGTGTTCTGTCAGTATTCAAGCCCAGGTAGGTTATGGATGGATAAAGTGTCCGTCGGGCGACGGCATGTCCCAGGTTCAGTTCCGGCGTATGTATGTGGACGGACGTGCGCCGCAGCGGGCTTCAATAGTGCTGGCCACTACAGGCTATTGCGAGCTGTTCGTAAACGGACGCAACGTGACCACCGACCTGCGTATGCCCGTCAGAGAGCAGGGCGATACGTCGGCCGTGGCTCTCACTTACGACGTTACGCCCTGTCTCCGTCCCGACACCAATGTTGTGGCTGTACGGTTCTGCCCCTCTGTCCCCGGTGCTGCCGGCCGCGAGATAGCCCTGTGCTATTATGGCGTTTATGACGACGGGACGGCTTTTTCCCATTCTTCAGGCGACGACTGGCTGTGCCGTCTCGGCGACACACGCTTGCTTCCGGGCGGTGGCGAGCTGATGGACGGGGCTATAGCTGCCCAATACGACTGGAACCGTTCTTCCGGATATGCGCCCGCTACGTGGCTTTCGGCTTCGCGATGTGAGGTTTCTGATGATGCAACGCCGGTCTCAGAACAAGGCTTTTGCTACGAATCCGACCGTATTGTGAAGACATATAAGCCCCGATTCTTCGACATAGAAGGCGACACAGCCGTCGTCTACGACTTCGCCCAACCCTTTGTCGGCAATGTCCGTGTAACGCTCCGCGATGCCGTCCCCTGCTCTCATGTCTTCATAGGCGGTATGGAATATGTCTGTACCGGCGGGGTCGACGAACAGGCATTCAGCCGTTTCACCTCGTCGTCGTTCCGCCGTGTTGCCATAACCGGCGACCGTCACTTCCGCCCGGAGATAGTACAGAAGGTAGAAGGCTTGTCGGTCGAAGGTTATCTGAGAGTGCCTTTCGGCCAT
>CALBJK010000202.1 GCA_937892695.1 uncultured Prevotella sp. | reverse complement strand
ATCGAGTATTTTTCAGCACGGAAGAATACTCGATGCCGATAACATCAGAACTTGTCTTTGTCTTGATATAGTCAGAAGCGAGAACATCAGCAAAGGATTGAGCCTTGATCCTGTCTGAGCATCCGACAGTAAGATAAGACAGACGTTCCAGCGCGACTTCTTCCGCATGAGACGGACCACCTATACAAGCCAGATTGTCTAACGAAACATCATACACTTGGTTGAAATACTCCGAGCATGCAATATTCTCGTCAGGAATAAGTCCTTTAATGGCTGTTATGATGAACTTGCCACGCAGACGCGTTTTAAGCTTTTTCAAGTGGTTTTTAAGATAAGGCGAGGGTATGACAAAAATCAACGTATCATATGCTTCTACTATCTTATTGATGTCGTTTGAAAATAATATTTGCGAGACATCAAAATGCACACTTGTAAGATATGTCGGATTATGGCCCAAGCGCCGGAAATCGGAGATAGTATCCTCCTTCCGTATATACCAGCCGATATGACGGGTATGTCCTATCACAATCTTGGCTATTGCTGTCGCCCAGCTGCCACCGCCGATTATAGCTATCTTTCCACAATCAAACATGCCTCTTTCTTAAAACTCACACAATAAACGGCCAGATATTATTTAGTAAGAATTTCAGGAATTGGCAGTGGCTGCAGCCGCGTCAATCCACTTTTGGAATTCGTCAACCCTCGGATTGGCATACCCCAACTTGTATTTTTTGTTTACTCCACATACATCCATCTGCAATTTCTGAGCCTTCACGCCACGGATGTCTGAAACTAAATTATAGCCGGCCTTATTGAATACAGGTACCCACTGTTCCGGAACGCCTATAGCCCCCCACTCTGCCACACTACTCTTCGGAATTTTCTTCTCCGGGCGCATCTGCGGGAAGAACAATACTTCCTGTATAGTTGTCTTGCCGGTCATCAGCATGACAAGACGGTCTATCCCGATACCGATACCGCTCGTAGGAGGCATTCCGTACTGTAGCGCACGCAAAAAGTCGTAGTCTATTATCATAGCCTCGTCGTCACCCTTATCAGCCAGACGCATCTGCTCTTTAAAGCGTTCCTCCTGATCAATCGGGTCGTTCAGCTCCGAATAAGCATTTGCAAGTTCCTTTCCGTTTACCATAAGTTCGAAACGCTCAGTCAGTCCGGGTTTAGAGCGGTGCATCTTGGTCAAAGGTGACATTTCGACTGGATAATCTATTATGAATGTAGGCTGTATGAATGTGCCTTCACAGAACTCGCCGAATATCTCGTCAATGAGTTTGCCTTTACCCATAGTGTCGTCGATTTCCATTTTCAGTTTCTTGCAGACCTCTCGTATTTGGTCTTCTGACATTCCTGTCAAATCATATCCGGTCTTTTCCTTTATGGCTTCGAGTATAGGCAGTCGACGATACGGAGCTTTGAAACTTACTGTATTTCCGTCTATCTCGCGTTCAGGCTTACCGTTTACAGCAATGCATACAGTTTCGAGAAGCTTCTCTGTGAATGACATCATCCAGTTGTAATCCTTATACTGGACATACAGTTCCATGCAGGTAAACTCCGGGTTGTGATTACGGTCCATGCCTTCGTTACGAAAGTTTTTCCCTATTTCGTAAACGCCCTCAAATCCTCCTACAATCAGCCGTTTCAGATAGAGTTCGGTGGCAATGCGCATGTACATGTCAATGTCGAGCGCATTAAAATGGGTGACGAACGGACGTGCGCTTGCACCTCCTGGGATAGACTGGAGTGTCGGTGTCTCTACCTCGGTGTACCCGGCATCGTCGAGTACCTTACGGATAGTCCTTAACACGGTAGCACGCTGCAAGAATGTATCTTTCACGCCGTCGTTTACAATAAGGTCGACATAACGTTGGCGATAGCGCAGCTCAGGGTCGTCAAACTTGTCGTATGCCACACCGTCCTTATATTTTACTATAGGCAGTGGCTTCAGGCTTTTTGACAGCAGCACCAGACTTTGGGCATGAACGCTTATTTCCCCGGTCTGGGTTTTGAACACAAAGCCCTTAACACCAATGAAATCGCCAATGTCCATCAGACGTTTGAAGACAACATTATACAAATCCTTGTTATCATCCGCACAAATGTCATCGCGAGTGATGTAGAGCTGTATCCGGCCTTTGGAGTCCTGCAGTTCGGCAAAGCTGGCCTTACCCATCACACGGCGGCTCATCAGCCGTCCTGCAATAGTGACCTCACGTTTCTCACCGTCCTTAAAGTTTTTCTTTATATCTTCCGAGAAAGCATTTGTCGGATATTCTTCAGCAGGATATGGATTGATACCCATTTTCCTCAATTCCTGCAAACTCTGTCTTCTTACGATTTCCTGTTCACTTAATTCTAAAACGTTCATCTTTTACTACTTGGTGTTATTGAGCGCAAATTTACTAAATATTTTCGAAGGTTTTTCATTTTTCACATTTTATAATATTAATACCTGCGCAAGCGTTCCTCTGCTATACGCTCTGCTTCAACACGCGAGGGTTTGCCGTTTCCTGTCATCGGCAGACTGTCAACCTTCAGATAGTCTTTCGGTCGCTCGTAACGTTGGAGAACCGAATCGCACACGGCTTTTATGTCGCCTGGCCGACCTTCTGTATAGAGCAGTACAACGGCCTCACCGAATTTATCGTCTGTCCGTTTGGTTATCATAAACGGCACACTAAGATGTTGGCGCAACGACTCTTCCATCTCTTCGATGTGCATCTTCAGTCCTCCGCTGCAAATCACGTTGTCCTTACGTCCAAGTATCTTGAAACGTTTGCCGTCAGGCGACAACTCGGCAATATCGTTGGTCACGAGCAATCCTTCATGCACCCGTGGCGCATCTATCGTAAGACATCCATATCCGTTCACACCTATCGTGACACCGTCGAGCGGCGTGTACCATAGGCTCGCCTCCGGCCCGTTGATGCGCCGTAGGGCAATATGCGACAAGGTTTCCGTCATACCGTAAGTGCTCCAGATACTTCCTGGAAAACCGGACAGCTCCCGCTCCAAGCTTTTATCTAAAGCTCCACCGCCTATTATAAGATGAGCAATCTTACACAGACGCTCACGTTCCTCATCCACTTGTAAAGAGTTGTACACCTGCATCGGAACCATCGCCACGAAATCTAGCGACCCGGTCAGTCCCTTCAACGGATGCCCGCTCGGTTCGACAACAATGAGTTTCAGTCCGCATACCTGCGACCGCACCACCATCATTTTCCCCGCTATAAAGTCGACCGACATGCAAAGCAACGCTGTGTCTCCCTTTTTCAGCCCTAGAAAACTGCATGTTGTAACTGCACTTGCCGCCATTCGTGACTTTTCCACCGTAATCACTTTTGGCTTGCCTGTCGAACCACTCGTGTGTACTTCTACGCATGGGGATGCATCATTCCATTGTGATATAAACTCTGAAACCGTCATAATATCTAATAAAGAAATTACTACCGTCTGTAATAAATTTTGTTACCGATTATCCTAACTGGCATTTCTATATTGTCAGTGAAAAGCAGTCCTGTTCCGAGTCCCTGAGGCATACGTATGTCTGGCCCATAGATGTGGGCATCGAGATGAGCCACAGCGTTAAGGCCGATATTGCTTTCGAGCGCACTGGTTATCCAAGAACCGATGCCGCGTTCACGAGCCAGACTCACCCACTCTTCCACACCGCGCATACCGCCGTGGAGCGACGGTTTCAGCACTATGTAGGACGGTCGGACAGTATCCAGAAGCCGCATCTTCTCTTCACGACGGTTTACACCTATCAGCTCTTCGTCAAGAGCTATTGGCAGGGGCGACTTACGGCACAGTTCCGCCATAACTTTCCACTGGCCTTGGCGTATGGGCTGCTCTATAGAGTGCAGCCCGAACGAAGCCAGCAGGTTAAGTTTGTCAAGAGCGTCGTCAGTACCGAAACCGCCGTTCGCATCGACACGCAGCTCTATCTGTCGGGCAGTAAACCGCGAACGGATACTACGTATCATGTCCAGTTCTTTTTCAAAGTCGATAGCTCCGATCTTGAGTTTTACACACTTGAACCCGGCTGCTATTTTCTCCTCAATGCGCGAGCACATCTCTTCGTAAGTACCCATCCACACAAGTCCGTTGATAGCTATGCCTTCTTCGCCACGACCGAATGGCGTGTCAAAGAGAATGTCGCTGCCTCGCCGCCAGCTGAGCAGTGCTGTCTCCAGACCGAAAAGCATCGACGGATAGTCAGCATATCGGTCATAATCGATATGTCCGAGTCGTTCCACATCCCGACACATTCCGGCCAAATAATCCTCATAACCGTCAATGGCATCACAGCTCAAATCAGGCAGTGGAGCACATTCGCCACGTCCGAGCCGGCCTTCTGCCTGAACATAAACAAGCCACGACTTACGGGTCTGATAAACACCGCGCGACGTACCTGCCGGTTGCTTGAAATGAAAAACGCGAGGCGTAAACGTTATCTTAAAATCTGTCATTACACATATTTCATTTTTAGGGGCACTTTTATTTCAAGTAAAGTTGCGTCCATGTTTTTTCGTCAGTCCAACAGCATTTGTGTGATATTCATACCTTCAAGAAACCAACAAATAGAACATTTTTCTTCTGGTTCCAATATGGCGCATATCAGCGTCTGAAATGCCGCGTTTTGCAAGCAAAAACCGTAGTAGCAGTAAGCTACTGACTACCAACCGACTAAAAAGCTATACCAAGATCTCAGACGAAATAACTTTGTTCGCAAATAGAACAATCGTCAACATGCGTCTACGATGCCATGTCTAAGAGCAGAATCGATACAGAAGCAAGGCATCCGCTCTGCGCCGCAGCCATTCTCCTGTACTGTTTTTTTATGGCAGCTTCGGGAATTTCTTGAAATCGGGCTTACGTTTTTCAAGAAAAGCCTTGCCGCCCTCCTGTGCCTCGTCAAGAAAATAATAGAGCATGGTAGCGTCACCGGCAAGCTCCTGTATACCAGCTTGGCCGTCAAGTTCGGCATTCAGCCCGGCCTTTATCATACGCAGAGCGAGTGGGCTGCGCTCCATCATAGTTTCGGCCCATTCAACGCATGTGTCTTCGAGCTGGGCGAAAGGGACAACGGCATTCACCATTCCCATACGCTCGGCCTCGGCAGCCGAATACTGACGACACATGAACCATATTTCTCTCGCCTTCTTCTGCCCGACGATACGCGCAAGATAGCTTGCCCCGAATCCGGCATCAAACGACCCCACCTTTGGTCCAGTCTGACCGAAAATGGCATTTTCGCTGGCGATAGTCAGATCGCACATCAGATGGAGAACATGGCCGCCACCGATGGCATAGCCATTTACCATAGCGATAACGGGCTTGGGCAACGACCTTATCTGTCTCTGCACATCGAGGACATTCAGTCTCGGTACACCGTCTTCGCCGACATAGCCGCCGCGACCTTTCACATGCATGTCGCCGCCGGAGCAGAAAGCCTTGTCGCCAGCACCGGTCAGAATGACCACTCCTACGCGTTGCGCCTCTCGACACCAGGCAAAAGCCTGCGACATTTCCCACGTCGTGCGAGGAGTAAAGGCGTTGCGGTAACGCGGACGGTTTATTGTAATCTTGGCGATACCGTCAAATTCGTCAAACAATATTTCCTTGAAGTCGAAACCTTCTATCTTCTTCCAATTTCTTTCAGCCATATTTGATGATTTATCCCTAACGTTCAGCAAATTTAGACAAAAATATTGATTCTGTAGCCTGTGGAATAAGAAAAATACCGAGACTGCAACGTCTTTGCAGACGTTATAGACGATTCTGGCACATCTTTTGTTTTTCTTTTTCGTACCTTTGTATAAGATAAGCTGCACTCAGCAATTTGTAAGCAAGCTTTCATTGCACTCGTTTGCATTATCTCTGTATAAGATAAGCTGCACTCGGCAATTTGAAAGCAAGCTTTCATTGCGCTCGTTTGCATTATCTTTGCGGCTGAAAAAGGATGATAGAACTGGCATGTTCAACCTCATCCATAAATAAAAATAAAGAGATATGGAAAAGAAAACGATAGCAGTCCTCGGAATGATGTGCGCCGGGTGTGTGGCAAATGTAGAGCGAAAGCTGAACTCGCTCGATGGAGTGGTCAGTGCATCGGTCAGTCTGCCTTCACGCACCGCACTCGTTGAGTATGACGAGAAGAAGATAAGCCTCAGCCAGATGAAAGAAGCTCTCGCTGGCATCGGATACGACATGGTGATTGAGGACGACCGCAACGTTGAGGCGATTGAACGGCGCGCTTACAAGGTGTTAGTGCGCAAAGTGGTGCTGTCATGGCTGTTTGCCGTGCTGACAATGAGCGTGTCTATGCACTGGATAGACGTGGGTGGCAGTATGGAAACAGCCAACCAAGTGATGCTCATCCTTTCGTTGCTGAACCTTGTCTATTGCGGACGACAATTCTTCGTCAATGCTTGGCGGCAGATTACCCATTTGTCTGCCTCGATGGACACATTGGTCGCGCTGAGCGTGGGCGTGTCGTTTCTGTTCAGCGTGTTCAACACTTTCTGGGGTGAAGCGTTTTGGAGTAGGTTCGGAATCATGTCTCATACCTACTATGATGCCTCAGTGATGATAGTCACCTTCGTGCTTACTGGTAGGTTGATGGAAGAGAAAGCCAAGCAGAGTACGACTTCTGCCATACGCAAGCTAATGGGACTTGCCCCAAAGACGGCACGTGTAGTCGGAGATAAGGGCTTGGCTGACGTGCCAGTATCGGCACTGCAGAAAGGTGACGTGATAGAGGCTCGCCCCGGAGAGAGGCTTGCCGTAGATGGCAGGGTTGTGTCAGGCGAAGCGTATATCGATGAGAGCATGATCAGCGGTGAGCCTACTCCTGTGCACCGGGCAGACGGCGATGCAGTGTTAGGCGGCACGATGGTCAGAAAGGGCACTGTGCGATTCAAGGCTGAAAAGGTGGGTGATGACACCATGTTGGCTGGTATCATACGCATGGTGCAGCAGGCTCAAGGGTCTAAGGCACCCGTACAGAGGGTGGTCGACCGCATCGCCTTAGTGTTCGTGCCTACAGTGGTGTGCGTGTCGCTGCTCACTTTAGTGCTGTGGACGCTGTTTGGCGGAGCACAAGAGTTGCCCCGTGCGGTAGTTTCGGCAGTGTCCGTATTGGTGATAGCCTGTCCGTGTGCCCTCGGACTTGCCACGCCTACGGCTCTGATGGTGGGCATTGGCAAGGCGGCACAGATGAACATGCTCATAAAGGATGCCACGGCTCTTGAAGGCATGTGCCATGTAGACGCTATCGTGATGGACAAGACCGGTACGCTGACCATACCCAACAAGGACGTTGACTTCACCCATTCCGACTCACTTTCGCTTGATAGCCGGGAAACGATGAAGCCTCATGCCGCCGAGGCGGTGGCACGTCTGAGAGCAAAAGGCATTGAGGTGTATATGATGAGTGGTGACAATGACGCTGCCGCCCGTTACTGGGCAGAGAAGGCAGGCATAACCCACTGGCAGAGCAAGGTGATGCCGCAAGACAAGGAAGACCTCGTGCAGAGGTTGCAGAGTGAAGGCCACCACGTGGCAATGGTGGGTGACGGCATCAACGACTCTCAGGCTCTTGCAGCCGCCGACGTGTCAATAGCCATCGGAACGGGCACCGACATAGCCATAGATACAGCACAGGTGACGCTCATGGGTGATGACTTGCGCCGCATACCCGATGCGTTCGACCTGTCGCGGCGCACAGTGGGCATGATAAGGCAAAACCTTTTCTGGGCGTTCGTGTATAATGTGGTGTGCATACCCCTTGCCGCCGGATTGCCTGCCGCATGGGGCAGTGACCTGCAAATCACCCCGATGTGGGGCAGTGCACTCATGGCAATGTCGAGCGTAAGTGTGGTTCTGAACAGCCTGCGGCTGCGCTGGGCATAGCCAGCCATGTTTCATATTTCCAATAAAGAGTCCAATCTGGCACAACAAAGAACGAGAAAGACAATTTTGGCACGAAATAATTTGCTAAATACAAAGAAATGGACTAAGTTTGCAGATTATTCAAATATTGTGAAAACGAGCGGCAAGAGAGCTTGCTTTGATTGTCAGAGTGCAGCCTATCGTATTCGAATAACAAACAATATCACTCTTTCTGAATGGAACAAAACGACATAATAGCCCACTTGGAACATAAAAACGTGAAACCGACAGCCAACCGAATTCTCGTATTGAAGACACTGTTCGACAATACTGACAAGCCGGTCAGCCTGGCCGACCTTGAACGCATACTCATGCCGATGGACAAATCGAGCATTTTCCGTACGCTCACACTCTTTCTCGAACACGACATCACCCATTCGTTCGAAGACGGACGAGGAGTGTTGCAGTACGAACTATGCTCCAGTGAGCTGAAAGGCAAGCACTCTGACATGCACATTCATTTCTATTGCGAATCGTGCCATAAGTCATTCTGCATGACAGAATTCCGTCTGCCCGAGTTCCATCTTCCAGAGGGCTTCACACCCCACTCCGCCTCGTTTGTCATAAAGGGAGAATGTCCGCAATGTCGTAAGAAACATGAAAGAGACAAAACGGTATAACGAATGGAAGTCAAAATAAAGATTACAGCCAACAAATAAAAACAATACAAGATTATGCTAACACTCAACTGGATTGGAAAGGACAAGAAAACACCTCGTGATACCAAAAAGTTTTAAACTCTGGAATTGAAGAATTATCATCGGTATGCAATGCCATGCGCAACATCTTCGACAGTCGCCCATCTGAAAATTATGGCTGAGATTCTTTTTGTGAATCTCAGCCATAATCATTTATTATAAGACCGTATTTATTCGGCTCCGTTTTCTACCTGACGATAATAAACAAGATCTTCGGCTTTAAGGTTTGCGATGAACGTGTGATGGCTGCAAACCTCTTCCTCTGAATGGCGCACGAACACGTTTGCGCTCTTCTCGAACAATTCGGGGGCAGAAGAAGCATCGCTGACAATCAGCAGCGACATCACGATGTCTGCAGTCATTTCGTACAGACGACGGGCCACAAAGTCCTGCAACTCCTGATTGCCGGCATTCTTCACTGCATCAAGACTCTCTTCGTACAGTGTCACCAATTTGGCAACCCGACCCTGGAGCGGCTTCATGCTTTCAGAAACCTCACGGCTTAGCATATCCTTTATCATGCCAAGGTAAGTGCCATTGGTGATATAGCGTATTGCAGCAACAACCTGAAGCTGGGTCGTACCTTCGTAAATAGAGAATATGCGGGCATCGCGGTAGAGCCGTTGACACTTATACTCCATAATGAATCCTGAACCGCCGTGTATCTGTATCGCATCGTAAGCATTCTGATTGGCGTATTCGGAATTCATACCCTTCGCCAGCGGTGTGAATGCATCGGCAAGACGAGTATACTTCTTCAGTTCCTGACGTTCTTCGGCTGTGAGTTTACGCTCATGCGAAATGTCCTCAAGAGTCTTGTAGACATCCACATAGCGTGCTGTCTGATAAAGGATGCTTCTTCCTGCATCAAGTTTAGCCTTCATACGAGAGAGCATGTCGAAGACAGCCGGGAAGCGTACGATGGTCGTATCAAACTGCTTGCGTTCCTTAGCGTAGGACAGTGCCTCGTCATAGGCAGCCTGACTCACGCCTACCGACTGGGCTGCAATACCCAGACGAGCACCATTCATCAGAGCCATCACATATTTGATAAGTCCGAAACGAGTGTTGCCGCACAGTTCGGCATGGGCATTCTTGTAAACAAGTTCGCACGTGGGCGAACCGTGTATGCCAAGCTTGTTCTCGATATGACGGACAGTCACACCCCCTTGCTTCTTGTCATATATGAACATGGATAATCCACGCCCGTCATGGGTTCCGCTCTCAGAGCGGGCAAGCACGAGATGTATGTCCGAGTCGCCATTGGTGATGAAACGCTTCACACCGTTCAGAAGCCAGCATCCGTCCTTCTCGCTGTACGTAGCTTTAAGCATGACGCGCTGAAGGTCGGAACCGGCATCAGGCTCTGTCAAGTCCATACTCATAGTCTCACCGGCACATACGCGGGGAATGTACTTCTGGCGCTGCTCCTCGCTGCCAAACTCAAAGAGGGTCTCGATACAGTCTTGGAGCGACCATATATTCTGGAAACCGGCATCGGCCGATGCTACAATCTCCGAAGCCATAGAATAAGGCGTGATAGGCAGATTCAGCCCACCGTAACGGCGCGGCATAGATATGCCCCAAAGTCCGGCCTTACGCGTAGCATCCAGGTTCTCGTAGGTCTTAGAGGCATAGTGCATACGCCCTTCCACGAGGTGCGGTCCTTCGAGGTCAACGGCCTCTGAATTGGGTTCAATCACATTAGCGGCGATATCCCCCGTAATTTCCAACAAACGTTTGTAATTCTCGATTGCATCGTCAAAGTCGACAGGTGCATCGGCGTATTTATCCTTATCTGCAAAGCCGCGCTCTTTAAGCTCGACAATATGCTTCATCTCCGGATGGTTAAGATAAAATTCAAATTCGGGATGATCGGTATAGTAATTAGCCATGGCTTTTTATTTGCTGTTCTGTTTGTAATATTTGATTAACTTAGGCACAACCTCTTCGACTGTGCCGTTGATTACATAGTCGGCAATCTTATTGATTGGCGCATCCGGATCACTGTTTATCGAAATGATGATGCCCGAGTCTTGCATTCCGGCAATGTGCTGTATCTGGCCGGAAATTCCACACGCGATGTACACTTTAGGATGAACAGTCAGTCCCGTCTGACCTATCTGCCGGTCGTGATCAATCCACCCTGCATCTACAGCAGCACGACTTGCACCGACTTCTCCGTGCAGCTCCTTGGCCAGCTGGAACAACAAGTCGAAACCTTCTTTGCTTCCTACTCCGTAACCACCTGCGACAACGATGGGAGCACCCTTCAGATTGTGCTTGGCAGCCTCGACATGACGGTCGATGACCTTGACTACATAATCGGCCTCGGGAACATATTTTGCGACATCTGGATAGACCACTTCGCCCTTGGCCTTGCCTTCATATACGGCTTTCTGCATGACACCGCTGCGGACAGTGGCCATTTGGGGACGGTGGTCAGGATTGACAATCGTAGCAACTATGTTTCCACCGAATGCCGGACGTATCTGATAGAGCAGATTATCGTAGTGCTTGCCAGCCTTACGGTCGTCATAGTCGCCGATTTCGAGCTGTGTGCAGTCTGCCGTCAAACCGCTCGTAAGCGACGACGACACACGTGGTCCGAGGTCACGACCTATCACGGTAGCACCCATCAGAGCCACCTGTGGTTTCTCTTCTTTGAACAGATTGACGAGAATGTCAGTATGTGGTGCCGAAGTGTAAGGGAACAGCCCTTCAGCATCGAAAACGAAGAGTTTGTCTACACCGTAAGGTAATATCTGAGATTCGACCTTTCCCTTGATGCCATGTCCGGCCACTACAGCGTCTAGCTCTACACCGAGCTGGTTGGCCAGTTTGCGGCCTTTGGTGAGCAGTTCTAAAGAGACATCAGCAACGACTGTGCCTTCTATCTCGCAATAAACAAAAACATTATTCATTTAGCCAATAATTTTCTCGTCCAACAATTCTTTCACTAATCCTTCTATGTCTTCATCGGCTGACGAAAGGGTCTTGCTCTCCTTAGCCTGGAACACGATGTTCTTCACAGCCTTTACCTTTGTAGGCGAGCCAGAGAGTCCGCACTGTGCAGGATCGCCGTCAACGTCGGCAACAGACCACTGTGTAAGAGTGAGATACGGACGTTCGCCATATAAATAAGCATATTTGTCATCGGCTTTGCGCTCTGCGGGAGCGGTCGCGCGTTTATATTTCATTACAAGCTTAGTATTGCAAGGACGACAAGGGTCTGCACTGCCCGTCACCGTAACGACAAGAGGCATGGGAGCTTCAACGGTTTCCACACCACCGTCGATGTGACGGCGTATTGTCAGTTTTCCGTTCTCACATTTCATTATTTCCTCAGCATACGTCACCTGAGAAAGGCCGAGCTTCTGGGCAACCTGTGGGCCGACCTGAGCCGTATCACCGTCGATGGCCTGTCGTCCACCGATAACGAGATCGACATTGCCAATTTTCTTAATGGCCGTAGCAAGAGCGTAAGACGTAGCCAGCGTATCTGCGCCGGCGAAAAGACGGTCAGTCAGCAACCATCCGGTATCTGCACCACGATAAAGTCCTTGCCGTATTATTTCGGCAGCACGTGGGGGACCCATTGTGAGAATACCGACAGTAGAGCCGGGATTCTGTTCTTTCAGACGCAAAGCCTGTTCCAATGCATTCAAGTCTTCAGGGTTAAAGATGGCAGGAAGTGCGGCACGGTTGACCGTACCCTCGGCTGTCATCGCGTCCCTACCCACATTTCTTGTGTCTGGTACTTGCTTGGCAAGCACAACGATTTTCAAACTCATATTCTCGTAATATAATAGTAATCTTTCAATCTGCAAAAATAACAACTTTCCATAAGACGGCCAAATTAATGGTTATCATTTTTATATTGCAGAAGAACAGAC
>CALBJK010000201.1 GCA_937892695.1 uncultured Prevotella sp. | reverse complement strand
AACCTCCTGCTGCGAATTCGTCATAGACTTCGTCGCCCACCTCGAAATTCTTAAGTGATATACCTGGTCCGATGACGGCTTTCACCTTTGAAGGTGTTGTGTGAAAAGCAGCCCGCATGTCGGTCAGCGCTTTCTGAACTATACGGCGGACCGTGCCACGCCATCCTGCATGAACAGCACATACGGCATGGTGCTCTTCGTCGTAGAGAAGAACAGGTATGCAGTCGGCTGTCGAAACGCTTACGCATGTTCCTGGTAAATCTGTCATAACACCGTCAACACCGTCAAGCAACATTTTCTTTATGTCACCAGGCAGAGCGAAGAAGTCTTCGCCTACATGACGTATCTCTATACCGTGAGTCTGGTGCGGCATTATTAGACGTTCGGCACCCAGCCCCAGTGCCGAACACAGCAATGCGCGGTTTGATTTGACATCTGCCGAAGAGTCGCCGCAATATTCGTTCACATTGAGTGCAGCATAATTACCTTTACTGCAACCGCCGTGACGGGTTGTGCTGAAAGCTGTCACGCCGTCAGCTATATTATAATAATTGAGTACAGGACTATTTGTCGTCATCGCCTTCTGTTTCTTCGTATTCAGAATCGTCGAAGTCTTCAATGTCGGCCTCGTCGATGTATTCTATTTCGTCTTCGCCTTCTGCTGTAAGCTCCGAAGACAGAGATGACATGTCTTTGTCGCGATGGACAAGATTATCCTCGGCTGTTATTTTCTGCAGTTTGTTGCTCTCGCTGTTGAGTTCGCGCCACAGCACGTCTTTCAGTTCGGCCATGCCAAGCCCGGTAACGGCAGATATGAACACCACGGGCAGGTCGCCGGGCAGAGTGGCTCGTAACATTTCTATCAGCTCGTCGTCGAGCAGGTCGCATTTGGTTACAGCCAGAACCCGATGTTTTTCGAGCATATCAGGGTTGAACTTCTTCAGTTCGTTGAGCAGAACCTCGTATTCGTGCTTTATGTCGTCGGTATCTCCCGGCACCATGAAAAGCAGCAAAGAGTTGCGTTCGATGTGGCGCAAGAAGCGCAGTCCGAGTCCTTTTCCTTCGCTTGCGCCCTCTATTATTCCGGGAATGTCGGCCATGACAAACGACTGTCGGTCGTGATAGCTGACAATGCCGAGCGACGGTTCGAGCGTGGTGAACGGATAGTTGGCTATCTTCGGACGGGCACTCGACATGGCCGAGAGCAGCGTCGACTTACCTGCATTGGGGAAACCTACCAGTCCGACATCGGCCAGCAGCTTCAGTTCGAGAATGACGGTCATTTCTTCCATCGGTTCGCCTGGCTGCGCAAAACGCGGAGTCTGGTTGGTAGCAGAACGGAACTGGAAGTTGCCCAGTCCGCCACGACCTCCTTTCAACAAGAGCACTTTCTGTCCGTCATACGTCACATCGCATACATACTTGCCAGTTTCGGCATTGTAGACGACCGTTCCGCAAGGCACATCTATGTACTGGTCCTTTCCGTCCTTACCGTGACATTTGTCGCTTCCGCCGTCGCCGCCGTGTTCGGCGAAGACATGACGTTGGAATTTCAGATGGAGCAATGTCCAGTAGTTGTGATTGCCACGCAGATAAACGCTGCCGCCATTGCCGCCGTCGCCGCCGTCAGGCCCGCCGTTAGGCTGATACTTGGCATGACGGAGATGGGCAGATCCACGACCGCCCTTTCCCGAACGACAATGTATCTTCACATAGTCTACAAAGTTGGATTCTGGCATATTCTTTATTTGAAAGGAAATAACTAAGAATTAATTACAGGTATTGGTCTGCCCTGTAAGAAACAAAAACAGCGCAAAGCCAGAACTCCGCATTACGGTCTTCTGCCTCTACGCCTTATTAATTTAGCAATCAGATAGCGTCGATAACGGCACAGATGTCAGCAAAGATACGATCGAGTTCGCCCAGACCGTTGATATGGTTGTGAACGCCTTCGTTCTTGTACCACTCTATCAGGGGTGATGTCTGGTTATGGTAAACGTCGAGACGCTTCTTTATGGTTTCAGCGTTGTCGTCAGAGCGGCCGCTCTCTTTTCCGCGTTTGATCAGACGTGTCATTAGTTCGTCTTCGGGTACATCAAGCTCAATCATTGCTGCAATCTTGTGACCGCGTTTGTCGAGCATCTGTTTCAAAGCCTCAGCTTGGGCTATAGTGCGAGGGAAACCGTCGAAGATGACACCTTTATGATCTTTACCGAAACTGTCATATACGCTGGCGAGAATGCTCACCATCAAATCGTCGGGAATAAGTTGTCCTTTGTCGATATAGCTTTTGGCTGTCTTGCCCAACTCTGTACCGTTCTTTATCTCCGCGCGAAGCACATCGCCGGTGGATATGTGGTTGAGTCCGTACTTCTTGATAATGAGTTCGCTTTGGGTGCCCTTACCTGAACCGGGGGCACCGAAAATTACAATATTCTTCATTTTTACTAATTGATTGGTCATTGACATTTGCGCTACACGATATTATTCTTCACTGTCCAGAGTGTATATGTCGCGCAGATTGCGTCCCTGCTGGTCGTAGTCTAGTCCGTATCCGAGGATGAAGTCGTTTGGTATGCGCATTGCCACATACTCTATATCGAGAGGCACTTTCAGTTTGTCCGGCTTCAGCAGTAGCGTACAGATGTGGATTGAAGCAGGATTCCGCGTACCAAGAGTTTCAATCATGCGTTTCATCGTCATGCCCGACTCCACTATGTCCTCTACGATTATGACATCCCTGCCCGAAATGTCCTCGTTGATTCCAATTACTTCCTTTACTTTGCCTGTCGATGTGGTGCCTTGATAAGAGGCGAGTTTCACAAACGATATTTCACACGGAATGGTAATCATCCTCATCAGGTCGGCTGCAAAGACAAACGAACCGTTGAGCACAGCCAGCAACAGAGGGTTCTTGCCGGCCATGTCCTTGCTGATGTTGTCGGCTACGACCTTCACACGTCTTAGAATTTCCTCTTCGGGAATTGAAGGGCGGAACACCTTGTCCTTAATCTTAATCTTATTCATTGACGCTTTCTTATTTTGCCGCAAAATTACTAAAAATACGCCACACCACCATTCACATTTACATTTATTTGGTATTTATGCCTTACTCAGAACGCGGATTGGCACCGTATAATGCGAAAACTTACGTGTAAGAACGACAATCCGACCAAGAGACTTGCATTTACGTTGTACAGACAATTAAAGTCTCATACCGACAAGAGGGGAACCCGATCTAAACCGGATTCCCCTCTCGTATTTCTTTTTGTCAGCCTATGTTCTGTATCTTACAGAAGGCTGACCACTCTTTTAGCGCAAATCAAGTTTGCGTCCTGCACTTACTGTATGTGCAGCCATAATTACAACAACAGTTGCGATAAATAATGTTACCATATTTTAGCTTTCTTTATTTGATACTACCGATTTTGCGACAGCAAAGGTAGGAAATAGTTGTCGTGTTTGCGAACAATAATACAAGAAAGTAAAAAGAAACGGCGTTTTGTTGACATAAATCAAAAGCCGCTTATTTACGTTCGTCTTTACGACAGCAAAAACGCCATATATATACCAGCACGACAGAAAAACCAGCCAAAGGGATGATGAAAGGCAGAGTCATGTTGCCAGTAGTGTCGGCTATGAATCCCATCAACAGGAAACCGCAACCTCCAACAGGGGTCATCATCAGTATCGACGACGCACTCTTTGTCAGTCCGCCAAGACCGCGCAGTGCCAGCGCGAAAATTGTCGGGAACATTATCGACTCGAAGAGATAATTGCAGAGCAATGCAACCATTGACAATCGCCCGAGGTCGAGAAATACCAGAGCTACGCATACCACCGTCCCCAAAGCGCAGAACAGAAGCAGACGTTCGGCCGCTACGTGACGCATAATCCAGCTTCCGATAAAACGTCCTACCATAAAAGTAGCAAGTGCTGCGGTAATGAGCATCGAAGCCATTCGGTCGTCCATCCATCCCATGCCTGTGACAAAATTGACGAAATAGCTGTTAATCGATATCTCTGCAATCTCATAACATAACAATGCCGACAGTCCGAACACGAACCAGCCATTGTGCCACAATCTGCGCAGATTGCCACTGCCATTGGCCGAATCGGCATCGTCGGCATGTTTTATTTCGGGCAGCTGCACGCGAGAAAAGACTATGGCAATGACCAGTACCAGCGCACCCATAACGGTGTATGGGATGACGACATTGCCACTTTCGCCTCCACTACGGAAAAGGAAGCTTCCGACCCCCAGAGTGGCGAACATAGACCCTACTCCGTTAAACGACTGCGAGAAGTTCAGACGGCTTGTGGCTGTCTCGGCCGGACCAAGCTCTGTGACGTATGGATTGGCCGAAGTTTCCAGAAACACCAGCCCACAGCCGATGACGAACAAAGCGGCCAGATAAGCATAGAACGTTCCTGCCGACGAACAAGGAATGAACAGCAACGAACCTACACCAAAGAGCAGCAGTCCCATCACCACTCCGCGCCGATATCCGAGACGGTTGATGAACAGTCCTGCGGGTATGGCCATGAGGAAATAGCCAAGATATGTTGTCACCTGAATCAAAGCCGACTGGGTGATGGTTATATCCAGTTCGTTCTGAAAATGCTTGTTAAGTACATCGAGGATTGCCCTCGCAAATCCCCACATGAAAAAGAGCGAGGTTATGAGTACGAACGGCACGAGATACTGCCTGCTGCTGAGCGGTTGTTTTTTATTTTCCATAATGATAACAGGGAGGTTTTCGTGGCAACGCGCGCCGGCCTCCTTTTTGTTTTTTATTGTCTATAACGGTCTTACGGCGTTTTTATTGCCGGACAAAGAACATTTCGTCTTGTCAATTATTCAGATATTCACGTTTGAATATGTCAGCACAAAGAAGGAACATCGAGATGAGTAGCGGACCGAAGATAATTCCCATGAATCCGAAAAGCGGCAAGCCTACCACAACGCCGAAAATGGTTACGAGGGGATGAATGTCGGCCATCTGCCGCTGTATTACAAGCCGTATCAGATTATCAGACTGTGACACGACCATTGCCCCGTACGCCAATACGCCCAATGCATGAATGGTGTGACCAGTAAGAGCCATGTATACAGCAAGCGGAACCCACACCAGGCTGGTACCCACAATGGGTATGATTGTCGATACACACGTGAGCATTCCGAACAGCACGACATTCGGCGCACTGAAAATCCAATAGCCCAGAGTGGCCACCAAACCCTGTATCACACCCAGAAGCGGTATTCCGACAGCGTTCGACCTTATGATTCGGTGTATCTGGCGCAGCACACTGTCCGTATCGGAAGGATTGAACGGAAGTACACCACGCACATAATTCTCCATACGACGGCCTCCAACAAGCATAAAGTACAACACGAACACCATCACGCCGACATTCACAAAGAAGCTGCTCACCCACCCCATCACTGTCTGTCCTATCTTCGGAAGTACAGAAACAGCCGAAGACAACGTTTCACTGCTGAGGATGTTAAAGCCGGTACTCCTTCTTACTGTCCGTGCAGCTTCCTCTATCGGAGCTATTATCTGTCTGGGGTCGATGTCGGAAAGATTGGAGAAGTCTATGCCTTGGACGTAGTTCACCGCCATCCACGACAATGCTCCTATCGGCAAGACAAAGCACAAAACCACTTCTAACGAAATCAGTCCGGCAGCAACCGAACGTTTCCAATGACGCTTGTCGGCGAGAAAGAACATCTGATTGCGCACCAGCACATAAACAGTGAGCGCACCGAGCAGCCCGCTCCAGAACGACATCAGCTCAATTGCAATCAGTAACCCGAGAGCCAAAATGATGATGACGAGCGAATATTTCCAGTATTTTTCCTTTGTTGTCATAACAAATTCTTTGTATGTCAGCTTTACTGTGAAGCCTTGCTCCGCAATATCTACATTGCTAATAAACAATCGGAAACAGAGAACACGTCTGCAAAGGTAAGCATTAATGACCAAACAGCAAAACTCACACATACATTAAATCATAAAAGGCAGCACCCATAACAGACACTGCCTTTTCTTTACCCCTTAGCTGATAAGGGGCATCCATTCAGCAAAAGAACGAAAAGCTACAAGTTTACTTTCCTTACCTTGTTTCCTGCCTTCACTATATACAATCCCGGGCGCAAACCGGAGAAGGACACCTCGTCTCTGGCGGCAGAAGAAGCCACAAGAGTACCGGCAGCATTGTAGACCGTCACTCTTTTGTCAGACAATCCGCTCACAGTGATTACGCCGTCCGACGCAGCGATAGTGACACATTCACCGGACACACCGTCAATTGCATTGGCTGCCGAAACTGTTAGAGTGCCAGAAACGTACTTCAAAGAATAGTTTTTCGAGTTCTTCGGGCCGCTCACTGTTATTTCATACTCGCCCTCCGGACTGTCTACCGTGGCTTCGCACGTGAAGACAGGCTGTTTATCCCCGTCGGTGAATACGTCAGAAGCCGTATCATCATTCTTCAGTCCGTCAAGAGTGAATGTAAACTCAGGATTGGCTTCATCAACAGGACGAGTAATATTGTCAGCAATAACCTTCAGCGGAGCGCGCGACACTACAAGATAGCCGTCGACAAATTCTATGTCTTCGCCCTCGACCGTACCGCGACTTATCGTGACCGGATAACGTCCGGTTGGCGATTCGGGCAGGGCTTCGCACGCCAGTTCTGGCGTTCCGACAAGAGCCTCGCCTGTCACCGAATAGGAGAAACGCGGATTCTCTGCTCCGTACATGCGAGTGAGGTTGCGCACGGTTACATACGAACCGAATTGCTTTATGTTGTCATAGCTGCTACCGATGAACATTCTCCACTGTTCGGCTTTGTCGTAAAGTTCCTTGTATCCAGCTGGAACAAGTATGATACATATATTTTTGAGCACACCGTCAAAAGCGTAACCTCCCGCAGTCGGGACTTTCTTTGCGCGCACCTTTATTTCGGACAGGAACGAGTTGCCGGCCAAACCTCTGTCTCCGATAGCTATCAGTGAAGCTGGAAGTTCAACACTCTTCAGGCTCAAGCATCCTTCCATACCCGAAGCCGCTATCTCCTTAACGTTATGGTTCAATGTAAGCCGTCCGCTGACAAACGGCATTGTAGTAAGAACGCGGGTCGTGTCCTTGCTGTAAACCACCCCGTCGACGTACGCATAATTTCGTTCGCCCTCGACTGGCACATAAACCGAATCCAGCCCCATCGTGTTGGCAAAGGCAGCTTCGCCTATAGTCTTGGTGTTTTCGGGCAGAGCCACATATGACAAAGAGTAGCAGTTGTAGAAAGCCTTCGACGGTATCTCGTCTGTCTTGGTAGTCATTCCGTTGAGGTACGGTTCGCCGCCTTCTGCTATTTCCGCATTCTTCATGTCGAGCCGCTTCAACCGTCCGCGTGTACGACTGTCGTTCGAATCGCGTCCGGCCATCTCGCGCACGAACTTCAAGTCAGAACTGTTCAGTTGTCCGGTCACAGTGAGCGACGTTACAGCATACTTGTCCTCATCGCTTACCAGAGACGAGAGACTTCCGGCTGTCTCCACATTGACAGTCTTGTCGATTTCCTTCTGGTCGCGTCCGTCCACGCCGAGCACCATCTGCTGGTTGTCCATAAAAGTGTAGTTCGAAGGATTCAGGTAAGCCACATTATAGTAACCGTCAAACGACCCTGCCCATCCCCAGTTGACGTGTACGTTGCCGCTCGCGTCGTAGCCATCGAAGACAAAACAGTGTCCGCCGCCGAAATTGGAGAAGTCAGACCCTGCATATATGATAGGCAGACCGTCGGAAATCTCCTTGAAAATCATGTTCATCCATGTCTGTTCGTCGTACATGCGGCGTTCGTAAAGCGTAGCGTTAGAGTATCCGAAATACCTCACAAGTCCGTCACGGCAGGCGTTCATTGTGGTTCCGCTCGCTTTTGTACCGTACTGCATATCCGAAGCCACACCACAGTGGTAGCTGAGCGTTGCGGCAGCAGCGGCTTCCTCGTCAGTGTAATCTTTCGAGTAGTCGTCGAGCATGTGGTCGTAGTCGTAAGTCGTGGCAGAGAAATCCACCGTATAGGCCGTGCCGTCAGAATTGTTGTACGGATAATAGATTGTGCGCTGCCCTTCGCCCTTGAGAGGATGACGGTTGTAGTAGAGCACCTGAGCCATGGCCGTAGCGACGCAGCCCACAAGAGTGTGCGTGTCGCCGTCAGTCGGACAGTAGTTGTTGTACGGAGTGTCTTGCGCCCACGTGGTAGTGAGCAGCGGAGCCACAGTCTTGTCCACGTCTTCGCCAGGTGCTACGTTTCGGGCAGCAACCTTGCCCGACTTGTCGGCAAGGACAGCAGCGACGGCCTTCATCCACCACTGGTAGTTGAGATTTTCTGCGGCTTTGGCCTCGTCATAGGGCGAATCGGAATAGCCTATAATTGCAGGGAAAGCATCGTCATTGGCAATCACGGCAAAGCCGCCGCGAGTTGTCCCCATAACGGTCATCAGCGAGTCGGTATAAAGCTGTCGGATGTCAGCCTTCATACCGCGCAGACGGCTGAACCTCGGATCGGCGTTCCGACATAGCACTTCTATTGCGGCAGCCTTCTTCTGTTCTGTTGTGCGGTCGGCAGCCGATGCCGCCTTGGGCACATAAAGCAGGGTTATGAGCAGTAACGCTTTATAATATTTGTTCATAATGATCTTATTAAATGAGATAAAGACATAAAAGGTGAGAAGGGCAAACACCTTCTCACCTTTTTGTTACATTCTTATTTTATTTCACTACTACGTTGGCAGTCTTGGTACCTACACGTACCAGATACTGACCGCGCTGTACAGGAATCTCGGTGTATTCCTTGCCAGTTGCGCCGTAAATCTTGGCACCTGTCGTGGTGAACACGCTGACGGTCGTTCCCTCGGCACCGCGAACGACAATCTTGCCATCGGCTGTGCTTACCATCGAGGCTGCACTGGCTTCGGTCTCGTCTATGCCTGTCGGTGTCACGGTCACGGTGTTAGAGAAGCGGCTCTCGCCACCGTCTTCAAACACGGCTGTCACATTGTAGGCATGACCTTCCTCAGCTGTATACTCCAAAGCTTCGGCTGCTGTGACGCTGGCCACCTTCTTGCCGTCGCTGTAGACATTGTATCCGGTTATGGCCGGAGCGGTCACGTTATACTCAACGTCGTCAAGCAAGAATTCATAACCTGTCTCAGTTGGCAACCATCCGTAGCTGCGGATAGCGAAGTACTTGGTTCCTTCGGGCAGTTCGGCGGTGTATTCTGTCCAGCTGTCGGGCGTGCTCTGGTTGACATCGAGTGCAGGGCTTGCTGTGTCGAATGCAGTCGATTCGTTTGTCGTCGATGAGGTCAAGACTTGGAACGACTCAGGCAGTTCACTTACAAGGCTCTTCGCCCAGAACTTGATAGTCTGTGCTTCGCCTGAGAGTTCGGGAGAGATGAGCATGTCGTCGTGGGCAATTATCTGCGAGTTGTCTTCGCTCAGACCTGCAAAGCTTGATATGAACTGGCTTCCGGAGTGAGCAACCAGACCTGGGTTGTAATCAAGGTTCAGACCTGACTTCACCGGATTGAAGATGATGAAGGCCATCGGCTTGTCGTAATTTGGCAGACTCATGTTTGCGCCGAGCATGGCAGCGAGAGTCTTCGTGCCGTCGCCGTCGTAGGTTGTCCACGGGTCGAGACCGTCTATCTGTCCGTTCTCATAGTCCTCGAAGTCTTCGAGCGTCGACTTCTCGTTGCTCTCAGGTGCGCTCCAAGTGAGTTTTCCGTCGGTTGCAGCGAGGTTTTCCACTACCGGATAGCCCGGTACGCGGACAATCACCTTGTCGGTAGACGAAGTGTTGTTGTTGTCCTGCATGTCGAACATGTAGTTAATCTTCGCATAAACCTCGAATGGTTCCTTGTCGTTGACGCTGGTCGGTATGCTGAATCTGAAGTCTTTGACAGCATCAGGTTCAATATCTTCACCCGGAGTTTCCATGGTCTTCTCGCCGTTGACGTAGAGTTCTACTGTATAGTCGTCGCCGACAGCTTCCTCAGTAGCGTTGTTGATGACACTGACAGTCACTTCGGCATCCTTGCCGGCCTCGACCTTATAAGGTGTACTCATCGAGTTGACGCCAAGGTCGTACTGCAACATTTCGCGCATCACGATGTTGTCTATCATGATGTAGTCGTTGCTCTGCTCAGCAGTCAATGTGAACTTCAGACGAACATATTTCTGCGAAGCGAGCTGCGAAGCGTCAACCGTAGCCTTGTGCCACTGGTCGTCAGCCGGGGTTTCGCTTACGGTATTCAGCTCTATGACCTGACCGTCGGGCGTGATGGCTTCGGTCTTTATGCTCATAGGCTTGTCCTTTGTACCCCAGTAATCGAAAGTCAGCTCCATGTCGCGTCCGTCTTCGGTACGTATCTTACCGCCCGTGAGAGTGCCGCTGATGTTTGTTCCGTATGCGTTCCATAACATGTAACTGCCGCCATCGTTGTCCGACGACATGTAAGTATAAACCTGCATCATCGAATAGTCGGCATCCCAGTTTGCCCACCAGGCTTTCGACATAACACCGCCCTTGAACGATTCGCGCATAGGCAGCTCGTAAGCCGCACCGCCGACAATGATGTTGCTTGTTTCCGAAGCGTCGCCTGTTCCGCCGACTGTTGTAGCAGCAACGGCGTAGCCGAACTGTACTTGTGGTCCTTGCTGTGTGAGCGTCACCTTGCCTTCGGTAGCGCCGTCCTTGACCGTAGCGACTGGAGTGTAGCTTCCGCCTTCGACCGAATAGATGGTGTAAGACAGAGTAGCAGGATTAACCCACTTGCCATAGACGCCCTTGCCTTCAGGAGCTTTCCATGTCACGGTGACAGTACCGTCAAAGTTGTCCTTAGCCTTGGCATCGGTAGGAGCAAGAGGAATGTCTTCGCCAACATACTCGTAAGCACCGCTCATTATGCCTTCACCTTCGACACCATCGCCGTTGTAGGCACGCAGATAGTAGATATTGAAGCCTTGCAGAGCCTTGTCGTCGACATACGACAGCTCGGCACCCGGAGCGGGAGCATCAAACGTATGAATCAGAGTGAGATTCTCGCCTTTGGCATCGGCACGCCACAGGTCAATCTTCGTGATTGACGACAACGGGTCAAGTCCGGCTGTCTGCTTCGGAGCTATAAACGAAACCGTTGCGGAGAGCTTGCCCAACTCGGCCGGAACGATACGGATGTTCTTCACAGAGTCAGGAGCAGAAAGCTTGACAAACTTCTGAACCGAAACATTATCAAACCATGTCCCCCACATCAGTCCGTCGCTCGTAAGATGGAAACCAATCTGGTAGTCGCCAGTCTCGTTGATGTTGAAGTTCTTGGCTGTCTCAGTGTATTGTCCGCCACGATACTCGGTAGTGGGCACAATTTCGGTAAAGCTAGAGGGGTCGCCGTCCTTACCAAACGATGCAGAAATCTTTTCCACTTGCGAACTATCATCTTCGTTTGCTGATGCCTTGTAGGAAAGATGGTAAGCCCATCCGCCTTCGAGGGCAATTGTCGGTGTCAGCAACCAGTCATCAGAAGGATTCCACCACGGATAAGTGTTGGTCATGGCCTGGTTTTCCTCGCTCCATTGCCATGTATATCCGTCGGCATTGGCATCGATTATGGCATAAGTCGATGTAGGGTCAGTAGCGAAATTTTCGCTATAAGGAGCGGCAAAAGCCTTTCCGAGATATATCTTTGAAGAAACTACCGAGTCGCTCTTCAATGAAGGAGCTGTTGCCGCTACGACTGAGTAATAGAAGACTTTCCCTTCCTTTGTCATGTCTACGGCATCGGTGAGCGTTGTCCCGCTCTTGCCTTCGCTCACGACCTTATTGTCAGGCCAGCGTGTGACGGTATATGTTACTGCTGACGGATCCATGTGGCCACCGTTCACGCCTTCGGTCGGCATTTTCCACGACAGAAGGGCTGCGCCTTTGCTGTCACGAGTAACCTTTACTTCCGTCACGGGTTTTGGCGTGTCTGAACCGATCCATGCTGTAACGGTAGCATCATCGCCTGTGCCGTTGGCATTTGAAGCAACAACCTTATAGGTGTTGTTACCCAAAGCCGGACTTTCGTCGACGACGCTCTGGTCAGAACCCGGAGCCGGATTTTCAACAGAACCCACGATGGTTTCGCCACGGAAGACAACAATCTTTGAAATTTCAGTAAGGTCGCCACCGGCAATGTCTTTAAGCGGAGCCTTGAACGAAACGGTAGCCTTGAGGTTCGCGCCGTCAGGCGTAACTTTCAAATCGGTCACAGGACCGGGGGCAGCTGTGCTGGAACCCACCACACTGATGTCATCGACAAACATGCTCACCTGGCCATAAGCGTTGCCATCCTCATTTGTGGCATGAATACCGATATGGTATGCTCCGTCCTTTTCTACAGTAAAAGTAGTTGAAGCCGTTGTCTTGTCGGTTGTACGTATTTCGGTGCGGTCGATAATCTTATTATAGGAAGTAGGGTCATCGCCCTCACCTACAGCAA
>CALBJK010000200.1 GCA_937892695.1 uncultured Prevotella sp. | reverse complement strand
AAGGCCTTTTTTATACGATTATTTTTGATTTGCGGCTAAATCAGAAACTTGAGTTCTCTTTTATTTCAGTCATTTACCTTAACTTTGTAAACGTTAAATAGAAACAAACAGACAATGAACCATACTAAGAAGAAAAAGACAGCGCATCTGATAATAATAGGTGCAGGAAGCGTAATCGCTGTACTCATGTCTTATGTGCAAGCTACAGCCCAAACAGCTACAAACAGTCTGCTCATGCACTATGACCGTCCAGCCAAATACTTTGAAGAGGCTCTTGTCATAGGTAACGGTACACTCGGGGCTACCATCTATGGAGGAACATCACAAGAACGCATATCCCTCAACGACATCACACTGTGGACTGGCGAACCGCAAAAGCAGAACCAGACAGGAGACGAATATAAGGAAATATCTAAAATACGCGAGTTGCTAAACAAGGATGATTACCGCAATGCCGACCGGGCAAACCGTCAAGTTGAAGGCAACTACAGCCAGAACTACCAACCCCTTGGCACTCTCCTCATTGACTATCCCGACAATGCCGGTATCAAGACGACATCCTATCTACGCACTCTAGACATCGGCAAGGCCGTAACCCAAACGGCTTTCACAGTTGCCAACAGCAATGAGATAACGACCGACTACTTCGCTTCAGCTCCCGACTCTGTCATCATCGTGCGTATAAAATCCGGAAACGGTAAAACCATCAACGCTCGTCTTTCCTTCGCCTCACTTCTCCCCCACTCTGTAACGGCATCGGCCAATGAGATTACAGCCGAAGGCTATGCATCCTACCAGTCGTTTCCGGGATACTACGGAGCACTAAGCGACAACGACAAATTCAGATATGACCCGGAGCGCGGCATTCATTTCAGAACTATTATCCATGTCAGCAACGATGGAGGGAAAGTAAGCTCTTATCCGTCAGGAGACATCAAACTTGAAGGATGCCGCGAAGCTCTAATCCTCATTACCAACGCGACGAGCTTTAACGGGTTCGACAAGGATCCTGTCAGACAAGGACGCGACTATCGCGCCATAGCGAGACAGCGCATCGACCGGGCAAAAGCAATACCCTACTCACAGCTCCTGAGCGACCATATAGCCGACTACCGCCACTTCTTCGACCGAGTAAACCTGAACCTCGGCCAGACAGCCGACTCGGTGCTCGCTCTTCCTACCGACCGCCAGCTTTTAGACTATACGGAAAACAAACGCTATAACCCCTCACTCGAAGCTCTCTACTTCCAATACGGACGCTACCTGCTTATTTCCTGCTCCCGCACACCCGATGTTCCGGCCAATCTGCAAGGACTATGGAACGAGACTATATTGCCACCATGGAGCAGCAACTACACCACAAATATAAATCTTGAAGAAAACTACTGGGCTGCCGAAACCACAAACCTCAGTGAGCTACATCTGCCCATGTTACAGTTTCTCCGCAATCTGAGCACGACGGGCAGCAATACCGCCAAACGCTACTACGGTGTGGACAAAGGGTGGTGTCTTGCCCACAACTCGGACATCTGGGCAATGACCAATCCTGTAGGTCTGAAAGATGCCGACCCGTCATGGGCATGCTGGAACATGGGAGGGGCATGGACAGCCACTCACATCTGGGAGCATTATCTTTTCACCCAAGACAAAGATTTTCTGAAACAATATTACCCCGTTCTGAAAGGAGCTGCCGAATTCTGCATGGAGTGGCTCACAGAGAAAGACGGTAGTCTTATCACTTCGCCCGGCACCTCGCCAGAGAACAAATATCTAACTCCCGACGGCTATGCCGGTGCTACATCATACGGCAACACATCAGACATGGCCATGACGCGCGAATGTATCAGCGATGCCATTGCTGCATCCACAGTTCTCGGCACGGATCGCAGTTTTAGAAAATCTGCCGCCATAACTCTTTCACGCCTGCTGCCCTATCGCATAGGCAAGGCTGGCAATCTGCAGGAATGGTATCACGACTGGAGCGACCAAGACCCCAAGCACCGCCACCAGTCACACCTGTTCGGCCTCTATCCCGGCCATCATATCACCGTCGCCACCACTCCCGCTCTCGCCAAAGCGGCTGCAAAGACACTTGAGATAAAGGGCGACGAGACCACTGGATGGAGCACTGGCTGGAGAGTCAACCTTTATGCCCGACTAAAAGACCAGACCAAAGCCTACAACATGTACAGACGGCTTCTGCGCTATGTCAGCCCCGACAAATATGAAGGCAGCGATGCACGCCGTGGCGGAGGCACATACCCAAATCTGCTCGATGCCCACTCTCCGTTCCAGATTGACGGCAACTTCGGCGGATGTGCCGGCGTGGCCGAGATGCTCATACAGTCGTCACTGACGGCCATAACACTCCTGCCCGCACTGCCCGAACAATGGAAAGACGGAAGCGTAAAAGGTATCTGTGCCCGAGGCGGTTTCGTCGTAGACATGACATGGAATGAAGGCCGTGTTACCAGTCTCACCCTCCATTCACGCAGCGAAGCCAAGACTACTCTCAATTACAACGGCAAGTCACAGAAAGTAAGCATGAAAGCAGGTGAAAGCATAAAAATGATATAATATCACAAATTCTCTGGTTATAAAATTGTCGACTTAATGCCGCTGCAAGAAAAATGTTTTTGGCAATAACGTTTTTTCTTTGTATTTTTGCAAAATGCAACTATCTGTCATCATACCAGTCTATCGTGTAGAGCATACGCTTCGCCGCTGTGTTGACAGCATCCTGGCACAATGTCCGGACAACACCGAGGTGATTCTTGTCGACGACGGTTCGCCCGACTCCTCGCCACAGATATGCGACGACTATGCCAGAGCTGACAAGCGCGTGAAGGTGATACATCGGACGAACGGCGGACTCGGATCAGCACGCAACAGCGGCATTGACACAGCTACGGGCGACTATCTGATGTTCGCCGATTCGGATGACTTTCTGGCAGACGGTACAATACGTAATCTTATAGAGACAGTCAAAAAACATCCCGAATACGACTTTGTCGAATTTCCCGTGTACGAGTGGTACGGCGAACCAAAACGACAATATCGTCTGACTTTCACCGACGAGGTATTTACCGACATGGACGACTACTGGCTACGCTGCCGCGCCTACCGCCACACCTACGCCTGGAACAAGATATACCGCAGCGGGATATTCAAAGCTTTACGCTTCGCCGAAAATACAAAGTTTGAAGACGCACACACATTGCCATCCATTCTCTCGTGTTGCCAGACCGTTGCCACTACGCCAGAAGGGTTGTACTATTACTGCTCCAACCCCACGGGCATCACATCTACAGCCGACGGCGAGGCTCTGTCACAGCTGTTAGAAGCCCATGTACCTCAGTTTCTAAAACTCGAATCCCGATACGGACACAAAGACAACAACACGCACTGGCTCTTGGAAGAGTATTATGCTTGTCTGCTCAACATTCAGCTCGATGTCTTCCGTATGACAGGCAAAGCTCCGACGCTACCCCAACGCCACTATACATCCACGATAAAACTACTGTCGTCAACACTATTAGGAATTAAGACTTTATGCACACTGAACAAATTTACAAACAAGATACTAAAGCTCCACTAGTAAGCTTCATCGTCACGGCATACAACCTGCCCACCGACATGCTTCGCGAATGTATCGACAGCATACTCAACCTTTCGCTCAGTTCAGACGACAGACAGATAATACTCGTCGACGACGGTTCCGACGTGTGTCCGCTCAACGACCTGACAGACTGCCGTGACAGTCTGATATATGTCAGACAGCGCAATGCGGGTCTGTCCGCAGCACGCAACACCGGGCTGCAAGTAGCCACCGGAACTTTTGTCCAGTTTGTCGACGGCGACGACAGCCTCATCAGGTCGCCCTACGAGCACTGTCTCGACATAGCACGATACGAGAATCCCGATATCGTACTTTTCTCCATATCGGAAGACGGCAATAGCGAAGCCGAGCCCAACTTTAGGAAAGCCGTTACAGGCAGCCAGTACATGCGCGACAACAACCTCAGGGCATCGGCTTGCGGATACATATTCAGACGATCTATCCTCGGGTCGCTCCGTTTCACTCCTCGTCTGCTACACGAAGACGAGGAGTTCACACCGCTGCTCATGCTACGCGCCGAACGTGTGATAGAGACAAGCTCTACAGGCTACTACTACCGCCACCGCACAGAATCTATAACCCACACATCCGACAAACATCAGCAAGAAAAACGACTCTGCGACATCGAAAAAATAATACTGCACCTTCGTAATGTAGCCGATACTGTTCCCGACTGTGACAAGCCCGCTCTCAACCGCCGCGTTGCCCAACTTACAATGGACTATCTATACGATACAGCCAAAATTACCCGAAGCCGAAAACAGCTCGACGATGCCATTCAGCAACTCAGCGAAGCCGGTCTGTTCCCATTGCCTGACAAAAAATACACCCATAAGTACAGGCTGTTCAGCCAGATGATACGCATCCCCATGCTACGCAGTCTGCTCATAATGTCCATACCAAGATGAAAATACTACTGATAGGCGAATACAGCAACGTCCACTGGACACTAGCCGAAGGACTGCGCGTACGCGGCCACAAAGTGACGGTGGTGTCCAACGGCGACTTCTGGAAAAACTATCCCCGTGACATCTCGCTCACCCGTAGCACGTCACGTCTGGGCGGTATATCGTTTGTAGCCAAACTCCTCACCGTCCTGCCACGGTTGCGAGGTTACGACATTGTACAGCTCATCAACCCGATGTTCCTCGAACTCAAAGCCGAACGCATCACCCCAATATACGACTACCTGCGCCGTCACAACAAAAAAATTGTTCTCTGCGCATTCGGAATGGACTATTACTGGGTCAGCACCTGTTGCGAGAAGAAACAGCTACGCTACAGCGACTTTAATATCGGCGACAAACTGCGCGACAACAAGGATGCCATCGCTGAACGGCGCGACTGGATAGGAACGGCCAAGGAACGGCTCAACCGCCACATTGCCGCCGACTGCGATGCCATCGTGGCAGGACTTTACGAATACTGGACATGCTATCACCCGATATTCAAAGACAAGACAGCCTTCATTTCTTTCCCTATAAAACTAGGCGAGAACCTAAGTAGCAAAAATACGACAATCATCCAGGAAAGCAACTCCATAGGAACCGACAGACCGATAAAACTTTTTATCGGCATCAACAGCACACGCAGCGAATATAAGGGCACCGACATCATGCTCGCCGCTGCCGAAGACGTGATAAAGGAACATCCGGGAAAGATAACTCTGAAAAAAGCCGTCTCCATACCATTCGACCAATACAGGAGAATGATGGACTCATCCGATGCTATCCTCGACCAGCTTTACAGCTATACCCCAGCCATGAACTCACTACTCGCTATGAGCAAAGGCATCGTGTGCATCGGTGGAGGCGAACCAGAAAACTATGACATACTTGGCGAACAGGAGTTGCGGCCAATCATTAACGTAGAACCTACGTACGACAGTGTCAGACAAGCCTTGGAAAACCTTGTGGACAATCCCGGAAAACTGGCACGGTTAAAAACTGAAAGTATCGAATACGTACGACGGCATCACGACTATCTGAAAGTGGCTTGTCAGTACGAAAAACTCTACCGTAAACTGTTGTCACAATGACATGGCAGTTACAAATCGTAACCTCTATTTCAGGCTGTATTTTGTGACTAATATTTGATAAAATAAAATCGCGAAATAGAAGTTGACGAAGCTAAAAAATGGTCTTGTATCATTATTTTCCCCACTATTTTCTGAAACGGTGCATCTGAGAGTCTGAAAAGCACCGTTTCATAACACGATATGCCGCATTTCGCAACGAGAAATGCGGCATTTTTTGTACTAAAATCACAAGAAATAAGGCAAATATTGCATATTTATGCCAATTGTTTTCATTATTTTCAAGAAGCAAAATCTTAACAACCTCATTTTCAAGACATTATATTTCATGCGCAAAACATTCATTTTTAGCAAATTCACAAACGGGAAATCAATGTGCTGGAAAATATTCAAGCTATGAACGATTGGCTTGCTCTCTTTTAGTACCTATTTATGGCAGAAGAACCTATTAAAAGCCAACAGGCGGTTACAATCCGTAAGTTGTCATAAACACAACGTATGTTTCACTCATATCTTGTTTGTCATATCATTTTTCTTTATTTGTGATGATATAAATTTAGAATGCGCATAGTAAATTTTCTTGGAGGGCTAGAAAATCAGATATTCATATTCGCCTTGTATAAGCACTTAAAAGGTATGTACACAGACGATAGTATTTTCGAATGCTATAATTCCCCGGTCGCTAAAGATGTTTCTCATGCCACATTACAGACATAACGTGATAGCAAACAGCCTATCACCTCTTCATGGTGGCCTTCAGATCCGTTGTCTGAAAGTACGGCAAAGAAGATTTGTCCCCCATTACCAATAATACAGCTGTCGATATGTTCGAAAGTGCGAATATCAGAAAGTTCTATACGGAAATAGCGTTCTATCCACTCACTGTTAAGGCGCACGAAATCATTTTTATAACATGGATTATACGTCTCTATTCTTATGTTTTCCATCATTATCAAAGTGATTTGTTTTTACAAACATTAAGCAAACCTATCCATCCCTGCGATACCAATATGCAACAAATGCTTCATTTCTCTGAATACATGCGGTTATTCCGCCGAATTATCGTATCTTTGCATAGCGTAGTGAATTGTCTGTCTATATGTTTCACTCACAGACTAACAATCAAAAGTCTGCCCGTCGCACAGACGGCAAACTGTAAAACGTTTTCAAATTTAGATAATGGGAATTTTTGGATTTTTCAACAAAAATAAGAAAGAAGTACTCGACGAAGGTCTGGAAAAGACCAAGACGAGCGTCTTCAGCAAGCTCTCCAGAGCAATAATGGGCAAGTCGACAGTCGATGACGACGTGCTCGACAATCTGGAGGAAGTGCTCATCACATCTGATATAGGTGTAGACACAACTCTGAAAATAATAAAGCGCATTCAGGATCGTGTAGCACGCGATAAATACGTTTCGACATCAGAGCTGAACAATATCCTGCGTGAAGAGATTGCAGCACTGCTGACGGAAAACAATACCGTAGACAACGACGACTGGGATCTGCCGTCCGACCACAAACCATACGTCATACTTGTAGTAGGTGTGAACGGCGTAGGCAAGACCACCACGATAGGCAAACTGGCCTACCAGTTCAAGAAAGCAGGGAAAAAGGTTTACCTCGGTGCAGCCGACACGTTCCGCGCAGCAGCAGTAGAACAAATATGCATCT
>CALBJK010000199.1 GCA_937892695.1 uncultured Prevotella sp. | reverse complement strand
TTACAGCAGAGCAGAAAGCCAAATATGCTGAATTAAAAAACACTTCGGCCAAAATACGTAAAGATTTGAGCAAAAACAAGTAGAAATGAAACATTTCTGTCGGCTACAGTCTTGTAGCTGATGGCGTACAGGATAAAAACTTATAAAACAGACGGGACAACTACAGTAACCATATATTGTAGTGTCCTGTCTGTTTCGTATCCGCACAGCTGTAGTTTCATGGCTTCCTTCATTAATTAATGACGTGAACAAATCAAAAAAATGTCAAAGCTTCTTCCTTTTCCTTTGGCAACTATGGCTGTTTTCCCAGGATTATTATTATTTTTGTAGATACAATCTGTCCGAATAGGACTGCTAATCCTGCACCATTAAACAATGAGATTGATTTCTTTTCTGGTAGCGATATTCTGGTTCGTGTCGATTCCTGTAAAATCGGCCAACTATCATTTCCTGCACATCACCGGCAAGGACGGTCTGCCCAGCCAACAGGTCAATGCGTTGGCGCAGGACCGGAACGGTAATATCTGGATAGGCACACGCAATGGGCTGTGCCGTTATGACGGCTATTCTGTGGTAAGCTATTTCCATGACAAACAGCGGCCGAATTCCCTGAAACACAACTATGTGTTCGGACTTTTCACAGATAGTCGTGGGCGCCTGTGGGTGCTCACTCTCTATGGCGTTTGCCGTTATCGTCCTTCGACAGACGATTTCAAGTGTTATGCCGAGACAGGGCAGAAAGTGGCTTCCATTGTAGAGAGCAATGGCCGCATTATATGTAGCGGCACACGTCTTTACAGTTATGACGAGAAGCGTGACCGCTTCACAGCTAAGCGTTTCGACCCTGGGTACATCATTTCGCTTGCGGCAGACCGTCGAGGCAACGTATGGTTGTCTACCAACCGTGCCATCTACCACACAACATCCGGCTTGAAACGTTTCCGACCAATTCCACGTTCCTATTACTCCGACTTCATTACCGGAGCCGACGGCATCATCCCTCTGTTTGTCGACAGCAAGGACAATCTGTGGATGGGACGTAACGGCAAGGGACTTATGCGCATCGACCGCGTGAGCGGACGACCCGTTGTCTTTGGTAAGGACGTATTGCCAGATGGGATTGTCAGAGCCATAGCCGAAGACCGGAGAGGTCGCATCTGGGCCGGTACCGAAAAGGGTATAGCGGTCATCAACCCTGACGGAAGCCACGAGACAATCAGTCATACGCAGTCCGAAAACAGCCAGTTGGGCGACAACTCGGTCTATTCCATACTATGCGATCACAACGGTGATGTATGGATAGGAACTTATTTCGGAGGTGTAGACATGCTGCTTGCCAGTCACGACAATTTCCATTGGTATGTTCCTGGTTATGGTTCTGGCGAAACCGTCGGCAAGGTAGTGAGGATGATGACCCGTGACGGGCACGGACGGCTATGGATCGCTACCGAGGACGGCGGTGTGGGCATACTCGATACGCGCACCGGCAAGACTGTACCTTTCACCGGCATACGCGGGCTTGGAGCCAATGTCCACAGTCTGTACTATGACCGCCGTAATGACGAAATGTGGATAGGTACGTTCCGCAACGGCCTTTTCCGCTACAACTTGCGCACAGGGCACATCCGCCGCTACTATCACGAGCGGGGACTGGAGTCGGATGCCATCTTCTATATTACAGCCCAGAAGAATGGCACATTGTGGGTAGCGACTACTCTCGGTCTGCGACGCTACGACCCAAAGACAGACATGTTCTGTAAAACAGGAGACTGGTTTCTCGACACAAGCTTCATTTACACACTTCACGTAGACAGTAAGGACAATGTGTGGGCCGGCAGTACGGTTTTCGGGTTGTTTGTCATGAATACAAAAAGGCATCGCGTGATTCATTGGAATGTGGGCGACTGCGGACTTGACGACAAGTATGTCACCTGCGTATATCAGGATCGTAGAGGACGAGTCTGGATAGGCACGAACAATAACGGAATGCAGGTGATGGATCAGCAGACCGGTATCATAATGACAGTATGCCCCAACTCTGCCCTACAACACAGTACTGTGTGCAGCATTGTCGAAGACCGTCACGGACATATCTGGACCGGCACAGGCAACGGACTCTATATGTACGATCCGGAGCATAATGAACTTGTGCGTTATACCTCAGAAGACGGACTGCCTACTAACCAGATGAATTTCTCGTCGTCGTATGTATCTGCAAGCGGACGGATGTACTTCGGGACAGTCAAGGGACTTGTCAGCTTCATGCCATCGCGTATGTCACCGCGTAAGATGAACATGCCAGTCCATTTCAAGTCGCTTGTAATCAGCGACCGCGAGGTGCGTCCCGGTGGTGCTGACGGCATCCTTGCTAAATCAGTCGACGAACTCGCTAAAATAACGTTGCCATACGATTTGTCGCGTATGTTCTCCATCGATTATGGTGTTATAAGGCCGTCAGGGGCTGCCAATGTGTCATATCAAGTCAAGCTGGAAGGCGTAGACCGCCATTGGCGCAATGTAGGGCAGGAGCGTCGCTTCGTGGGATACAATCTCGATCCTGGAACCTATACGCTCAAAGTGCGGGCCAATGGCGCTTCTTCTGTAGGATGGAATTCGATGCCGGTCAAGTCGATAACGATCGTTATCGAGCCTCCATTCTATCGCTCTACTCTCGCCTATATGTTTTATGTCTTGGTTGTCGCCGTTTTGCTTTACGGTCTTTCCAGGTTTGCGATAATACGAATAAGGGAGAAAAATTCGCTCCGTGCGGCCCGGTTGGAGAAAGATAAGATAAAGGAAATAGACAAGGCCAAGTCTGACTTTTTCACTATGATGTCGCACGAATTGAAGACACCGCTGACGCTTATCTCGGGTCCGCTGCGCAATATGATCGGTAAAAAGCTCGACGAAGAGTCTCATCAAGACCTCAGTATGGCGATCGAGAATGTCGACCGTATGGACGAAATGATAAACAAACTCATTACATTCAATAAGGTTGAGTCGGGCAATTTCCCGTTCTATGTACAGAAAGGCGATGCCGTGGCAGCCGTGGAGAAGTCGGCAGGAAGGTTTGTCATGTCGGCTTCGCACAAGCACATAACGCTCACAGTCAATTGCGACGATACCGGTGAAGATGTGTGGTTCTCCCAGTCTTACGTCGACCATATAATGGGTAATCTGTTGCAGAATGCCATAAAGTTCACCCCGGAGAATGGCCACATATCGGTTCGGGCTTCAATAACCCGTCACGACAACGGTTTCAAGTATCTTCATATCGAAGTCGAAGACAACGGAGTAGGTATTTCTGAAGATGAACGCGACAATATTTTCCTCCGTTACTATCAGACCAAGGACGGTAACGAGGCCGACAATAACGGTTGGGGTATCGGTCTGTCGCTTGTCAAACGCCTTGTCGAAATGCACAAGGGTACGGTCTGTGTCGACAGTGCAGAAGGCGGTGGAAGCATCTTTACTGTGGATATCTGCACTTCGGGTTCGGCATTTTCTGACCGGAACAAAATTGTCACAGACAGCTTCAAGACCGGTGACAGCGTCGATAATGAAACTCATGAGCCAACCCCAGAACTCGTTGAGGTCAGCTCTCCAACCGATTTTTCGGCACACGATGACAGTCGGCCTACGGTACTTGTAGTCGATGACAACACCGACATGTTGCGTTTTATCAGTCGTTGTATCGGACGGACATACCATGTTGTCACTGCCGAAAACGGTGATGATGCCCTTCGTATAGCACGTGAGGGTGGGGTGGGTCTCATCATTTCTGACGTGATGATGCCGGGAATGGATGGCAACCAGCTTTGCCGTGCTGTAAAAAGTGACATTTCAACGTCTCATATACCAGTCATTTTGCTTACTGCACGTTACAGTCGCGATGACATTGTGAACGGATACGAGAGCGGGGCTGCGGCTTACATAGCCAAGCCTTTCAGCCCATACGCGCTCGAATTGCAGGTGAAGAATATTCTAAGCAGTCTTGTAGCGCAAAGCAAACGCCGCGCCGAACAATTTGGAGAAGTGGAGGATGAAGAAGATACAATGTGCGAACTCGACCGCAATTTCGTAGACAAGATAAACCAGCTTGTCGAAGAAAACATCAGCAACAGCGACTTCTGTGTTCAGAACGTCACTGAAGAAATGGGCATCAGCCGTTCTCTTCTGCACAACAAGATGAAGAGTCTCATGGACACGTCAATGGGCGACTACATTCGTAGCAAACGTCTCGAACTGGCGCGTAAACTCTTGTCTAAGGGTTACAATGTATCAGAGACGGCCTATCAGTCGGGCTTTACAGACCCCAACCACTTTTCAAAGATGTTCAAGAAGAAGTTCGGGGTGTCTCCAAGTGAGTATATGCGCCAGAGCAATACAAGATAGACAGATCGATTCTTTTATTAACCAGCACGACAGAATGGCTGAATGCAGGTTCTGCCGTGCTGGTTTTGTATCGCCGTTGAAACATATTGTAATTTTGTATTACAATTGTTCTTGTGACACGAAATGATTTTGTTGTCTGCCATGAAAAGATTACTTTTGCTCACAAATCAGACGGACAGGATACAATCTCTCCTGCAACAATTGATTAATGAAGAACAGTATATAAAGCATTAAATGTTTTAATATGAAACGTAAAAAACTACTTGTAATGGCGTTGGTCGCAGTGCTGCCCGCCCTGACATGGGCAACAGACGTCTACTTCTACAATGCCTCTAATTCTGAACCGGTCAAATCAGCTACCGGTGTACAGCGTATCGAACTCACCACGACCGGTGTCAACATCGTGACAACTGACGGCAAGAGCACTGCCGTTAGCGCTGCCGATTTCGACTATGTTACATTCCGTAAGAAAGTTTCTGACGGTATCGGTTCGTTGAAGGCTTCTTCTGATGAGGGCATCGTCTTCAGTCTTGGTTCTGACGAGGTACGTCTGGCTTCTGCCGAACCGTTTGCTTCGGTCGAAGTGTTCGACGAAAGCGGCCGTAAGGTGGCTCAGGGTCGTGGCGGCAAAACTTGCGCTGAAGTATCGCTTTCCGCTCTTGGCAACGGACTGTATGTAGTCAAGGCTGTAGCCGGAGGCAAGACAGCCGTAAAGAAAATCGTTAAAAAGTAAATGCTATGAAGACAAACAATACTCTTAAAACCATATCAGCAGCAATGCTGCTTGCCTGTGGTGTTGTTCTGAATGCCAACGCCCAGGACGGCAATGTCTACGCTTACCATGCCGGACACGTAGTGTTCATGGACTCCGAGAACAATATTAACCGTGTCGCTCTGGAGAGCAACAAGACCGTCATATCGTTCTATGATAATGATGAAAAAGTGCTTTTCACGACTCCGGCTAACGGTATCGACAGTATCTCTTTCAACTTCACCGCTCCTGTGGCCGATATGCTCGATGTGCAGTTTGGCGAAGACGGTTCTGTGAACGACGTGTCGCCTATGCATAACCCGATACAGACATTCGCTACTGAAGATGGTGAACATTATGCAGAATCGGTTGTTCCGGTCCGCTACAGCGACCAGTATGGCCGTTACATAGCTACGTATGCCAACGATTGGGGCAAAGGTAGTCTGGGTAAGAACGGCGTTTACAGCAAGATGGACTACTCTTCCAACTCTGACTTTATGGCCAAACTGGCCGACGGCCATACCCTCCGTGCTATCTTCTGTGCCAATGACGAGGTGCCCGATGCCGAGTCGAAATGGTTCTCCGGCCATGAGGCAGGAGGTACCGGACTTATGGTTTGTAAGTCGGGAAAGGGTATGAATGGCGGCAACGACATTACCTTCCTTCCCAACGTGTCGGCAGATGGATCGAAGTCCAACTGGATATGGGCAGTCAGCGGTGTTAGACCCGAACCCGGAACCTTCTACGATGTAGTGGGTGTATGGAACAAGGAAGAAGGCAAGGCTTACATTTATGTTAACGGTGAACTGCTTAACACTGTCGAAGCTGCAGGCGAGCTGCACTTCCCGAATAACGAAGCTGCCAGATGGCTCGCCATCGGTTGTGATGCTGGTCCTAAAGGAGGACAGTTTGGCGGCAACTGGGATATCGTGACAACTAAGGTATACGATGCTCCGTTGAGCAAGTATGATGTGCAGATGATGTACAACGAAGCGCAGTATTAAAAGCTGTACTGTTTCTTTACTGAAGTATGCAAAGATAGCTTCTGCAAAGGAATGCAATGTCGTAATCTATAGTAAGGCGTGCCATAGAGGCACGCCTTTTCTTACAGTTTTTTGTAGCACATATTACAAAAGTATTTCAATTTTAGACAAAAACGCTTGTCCCATTGCACTGAATAGATTAATTTTGTAGCGAGTTAAAGTTACTTTATATTACAAAACTTAATCTATTAAGAGTTATGCGAATGAAATACTTAATGTTAGGGGCGTTGCTCTCATTGTCGGCCGTCGGCGCGTCAGCGTCTGATGTCTATTTCTACAATGCCAAGAGTGCGTCGCCTTTTGCTGTCAAGTCGGATGTGCGAAGGCTCACTTTTACGCCTTACCACATATCTGTGGTGTTCAATGACGGCAGAAAAACGGAGTATGTAGAATTGGACGAAGTAGAATATTTCTCGTTCTTTGACGCTTCTGCTTCTTCGATAGAACATGTCGGTAACACTGAAATGCCAGACGGCACTACGTTTCACAGTACTGCCGATGGAGTGACAGCTGTGTCATCGGAGCCTATCGAGTCCCTCGAAGTCTATTCAATGAACGGCTTGAAAGTGGCATCATCACACTCTGTGTCTGTTTGTGAAGCCACAATATCGTTGGGAGGATGTCCTTCCGGTTTATATTTCGCAAAGGCCGTTGCTGGAGGCAAGGTCTCTGTCTTCAAATTCTTAAAACGTTAATACTATGAGAATAATGCGCAATTTAAAAGCCGTCCCGGCATTGGCCGCCTTGCTTTTAGCCGGTTCGTTCAGCAGTGGGGCTTCGGCTCAGACCGCCGACAACATCGGCGTGTTCGTCTACAAAGACGGCAAAGTGCTGTACCAGACGGCCAAAGACAATGTCGACCGTGTGGCTTACGAGGACGGCAAGACCGTCATAACCTTATATGGCAGCAACAAGAACGTGCTCTACAGTGCTTCCGTTGCCGGAGTCGACAGTTTGGTGTTGAAGGAAATGGGATATGCTGAGCCTGTGGTTCCCAAGGCCGACCTTCTCGACATCGAGTTCAACGACGACGGGTCGGCTGTCGATGTTTCTCCGATGAAGAACATTGTAGAAAAGGTGGGAAAACCCACAGTGTCATACAGCAGCGAATATGGCCGCAATATGGCTCGGTTTGACAATGTATGGGGCGGAAGCACGTCGCAATATTATAAGGTCGACTACTCTTCTAATCAGACCTTCAAGGACAAACTCGCCGACGGACACACTCTCGAAGCGCTCGTCATGGCTGCTGCCATACCCGACAACAAGTCAGACCGCAACAAGGAAGTCAAGTTCTTCTGCTCTCATGAAGCTGGAGGAACTGGCCTGATGTTCTGTAAAGAGGCTAACGGAAAGGACAAGGCCAATAATCTGACCTTTCTGCCCAACGTTTCGGAGACAGGCAAAAGCAAATGGATATGGGGTGTGTCGGGTGTCAATCCACAGAAGAATGTCTACTACCACGTTGTCGGCGTGTGGAACAAAGAGGAGGGTAAGGCCTACATCTACGTCAACGGCGAGCTGAAAAATACGGTCGACGCCAAGGGCGATTTCCGCTTCCCGAAGGATGGATGCAACTGGTTTGCCATCGGTGGCGATGCTGGTCCGAGCGGTGCCCAGGCCGGATGGAACGGCAATGTCGTCACTGCCCGCATCTACGACGCTCCGCTGAAGTCTGACGAAGTGGCCAATCTCTGGAAGGATATACAGAGCAAATACGTCGAATCGATGGTGACAGAAGTGAGCTACTACTCGGGTATGGCCGTGAAGTCAGGTCAGTCGTTCGAGATAAAAGGCAAAGGCTTTGAGACAGGCGACAAGATTCGTCTCACTTCAAAGGAAAATCCTGCCATCACAGCTACGCTCGATGCCGAGACCAATGGAGACAAAGGCGTTACCATCGTCGTACCACAGGGTGTGAAGACGGGTTCCTACTCGGTAGCCCTTGTCCGTGGCAGCAAGACCCAGATTTTCGGCTCTGTCAGTCTGGTGGTCGTTACTCAAATGCCTAAGGGTGCCGAGGTGATTGCCCATCGCGGCTACTGGGAGGGCACAGCCCAGAACTCACGGGCCTCGCTGAAGAAGGCTGTCGAAGCCGGCCTGTATGGTTCGGAGACTGACATTTGGATTACCACTGACGGCAAACTGATGGTCAATCACGACAAGGCTCTCGGCGGTGTCACTATCAAGGAAAGTACTTCAGAACAGTGTAAGGCCGTCAAGCTGTCCAACGGTGAGACAATGCCAGAACTTGTCGACCTGCTCGACATTATAAAGGCCAGTGACTCGCGCACCAAACTCATCATCGAGATAAAGGACCACGGCGACGCTACTCTCAACCGCAAGGCGGCCTCGGCAGCCGTCATGGAGGTGAAGGCAGCCGGAGTGAAGGATAAAGTCGAATACATCTCGTTCAGCGCCGATGCCTGTGAGCAGGTCATCGCCGACAACCCCGAGGCCAAAGTGGCCTATCTGAAAGGCGGAGTGGCTCCTGCCGAGCTTAAAGCTAAGGGCTATACCGGCATAGACTACAACATGTCAGAGCTGCGCAATCATCCCGAATGGGCCAAAGAAGCTCACGACAACGGCATGACCGTCAACGTGTGGACCGTCAACGGTATGTCTGACACGTTCGAGATGACCAATCTCAATGCCGATTTCATCACTACCGACAAACCGGCCATGGCCGAGGAGGTGAAAGAATACTACGACAACAACCGGTGATGACGGATGCTGTCTGAAAAAATATCACAATTTTTTTATTATCTGGGCTGAAAGGCAAGTCCGCTTCGGGTGTAAGATGTCTGGAGCGGACTTTTATTTTTTGCTTTTCCCAGATTTCATAGACATTATTCTTCCTTTTCAAGACAAAACACCCTGCACAGTATGCCCCTTGTACGTACCTTTGCAAACGTCAGACGAAGTCTTCACAGATGTGAGTCTGGCAGAGAGAAATAATAATATTAGGAATAGGAAGAAATGAAACAGACAATCATAGTTCGTACAGCGTTGCTCGCTGCTCTGTGCAGTGTTTGCGGCGGCACAGTTGAGGCTCAGAATGGGCAGGGAATGGTCGGTGAGACCAAAATTTACAAAGTGAAATACTTCACAGGCTTGGCGGCAACACCGCGTAGTACCTATTATATAGGAGGAAAAGGTTTTGCCAATGGCGACCGTCTGCGCTTCACATCTAAGTCGCGGCTCGTCCGTCCAACAGAGCTGACAACTCGTCTTCACGGTACCGACAGTGTGGCAGTCACCTTGCCAGACGGCTTTGTTACGGGCGACTATGCTATGACGCTCGTCCGTGGAAACTTAGAACAGTCTCTTGGCAACAACCGCATAGTGATGGTTGGAAAAATGCCGCGCCCCGTCGGGATAATAGCCCATCGCGGTTTCTGGGATACTAAAGGTTCGGCGCAGAATTCGCTGGCCAAGGCTCTCGACATGAACGTCTACGGCTCGGAGACAGACTACTGGATTACGCGCGACGGCCATCTTGTCATCAATCACAACCACGACATCGACGGCAAGGTAATCGAAACGTCCACCTACGATGAGCTGAAGAACTGTCGTCTGAGCAATGGCGAAACCTTGCCCCAACTGTCCGACCTCATCGAGGTGATAAAGCAGCATCCGAACAGCAAGACCCGTCTGGTGCTCGAAACCAAGGAACACTCTACAGACGAGCGCAACCGCGCCGCAGTAGATGCCGCTGTAAAGCTCATACGCGAGGCAGGACTGTTGGACAGAGTCTCGTTCACGTCGTTCAGTCTGGTGGCTCTGAAAGAGATTCTGCGTCTGGCTCCTAAAGCCAAAGTCGTTTATCTGAAGGGCGGAATGTCGCCGGAAAAAGCCCATTCCATCGGTATCAGAGGACTCAGTTACAATATAAAGGAATTGCGCGACAACCCCCAGTGGGTGAGCGAAGCCCATGCTTTAGGTCTCACCGTAAACGCTTGGACAATAAACACAGTGGCCGACATGACCGAAATGACCAATCTCGGTGTCGACTACATCTCGTCCAACAATCCGCTCGTAGCTGTCGAAGTAGAGAAATATTACGCCGAACATCAGTAATTCGGTTGCTTTCTATTACTATTCTAAAAACACACGTAAAGCCCGGATTTTGTATGTTGTCTGGGCTTTTTATTATGCCCGGAACCAAACATTGCCCAAAGCTGCTTACGGATTGAAACCTGTTTTATGATTTTGGGCACCAGTCACCCGTCGTTTTCCAATATGCCCGTTATTGTAACGCAATATGCCGCGTTTCGCGTTCCGAAACGCGGCATATCAGACGATGAAACGGTGCTTTTTAGAAGCTGAAAAGCATCATTCCGCAATATGCTGTAAACCAAATTGTTACATAACTGCTTGCATATCGGAAGACCGTGGTTACGGTTTCATATCCTGATATGGAACCAATCACGATGAAATGGGACTTTTTGCAGTTCACAAGAAGTTCATATCTTCATTCTGAGTACATATTTTAGTATACTGCTTTTGTTTCGTAACAAAAGAAAACCCATTGCCGGAAATGCGTTTTCGCAGCAATGGGTTGCCGTTTTATTTATTAAGTATGAAATTCAATCTAATTGAGCATGAGGTTCATCCTTGCATCTTCGTCGCCGAAGATGAATTCGGCCAGCTCGACGATGCCCATCACTCTGGCTTCGTTGTCAGGCTCGTCAGTCTGTCTGGCATTGCCGTCTGCCAGAACAAAATAGGCATTGTTCATCGGTATGTGCTGGTCGCCGTGTACGCGTATTGTCATTTTTGCATCGCTGTGGAGCGAGGCGTAGAGCTGTAAAGCCTTTAGGGCGTTGATTATGCGTAGCATCGCGCCGATGTTCTTTTCGGCTGGTCGGTATGCCTCGCCGGCCAGACGTATGTCTTCGCGTATGATGTCGTAGCCTTCGCTGTCATGGAGCAACACGCAGGGAAGCGACCTTTGTGCCTTGTCAAAGTCGTCAAACGACGTGGTACGCGGGTCGGCCGGTGGCGGTGTGCAGGTGATGCAGCGTGCGTAGCCGCACTTGGCGTACCATTCGTACAGCCATTCTTCGGCCGGTATGAGTGTGGCCGCTACGCAGTGACGGTAGTATAGCCGGAAGTGGGCTTGCTGCATCAGGTTGTCGCCTATGTTCTGCCTGCGGATGTCGGGGCGTGTGCATACGCCGCTTATATATGCGGTTTCTATCTCGTGTCCGTGGCAGAGCATGGTGTAGGGCAGGGTCTGCAAGGCGGCGGCCACGTGACGGCCTATCTGGCATGTGACGTTGAGGTCGCTGTGGTAGACGCGGCTGAAGTAGAGGTCGATAAATGCTTCGGGGTCGCCGAACACCGTCCGCCAAAGCTCGCGTGTCTCTTCGTGGATTGTTTTCTCGTCCATGAAGTCGGCCAAGGGCTGACGTTCCATGACGACGTTCTTTTCGAGCAGAATGTCTGGTTTATACGACAGCTTGGCACGTCTGAGTCCTTCGTCGCCCATGTCCTCTTCGCGGTTGATATAGAAATACTGTTCGGGCAGGTGGCGTACAAATTCCTGGTTGATTATGGTGAAGGCCCCTTCATAGTTTACGTCAGCCTTTTCCACGCACACGTCGAATGTCGACTGGTTTATGGGACAGCCGAAGGTGAACGCCACGAGCTTGTCGTCTACCCATATAGTGCCGCCGGTGAGTCCCAACTCGTCCCAGTTGTTGAAGGCGCGGGTCATCGACCGCAGTTCTTCTGACAGACCTTCGTCTAGGTCTGTTGTGTCGCCGTCGTCCTTCGACACCGTGCGCCATTGGCGTTCCAGTTCCAGACACTGGGGTATGAGTTCGGCTGTCAGTTCGCGGTATTTGTAGTCGGGGTAGAGCGACTTGAATTTGTTTATGTGGTTGCGTTTGCTCTGTAATTTCTTGCCTGATAGGTTTGTCAGTTTTTCACGTTCATATATGTAGTCGGCAAAGTCGCGGTCTGGTTTTATGTCGAACGTGTCGGGGAAAGCGTCCTCTATAATGTCCCTCATGTAGTTGCACACGCCGAGCATCAGGAAAGGGTGTCCCATGGCTATGGCGTCTTCGCGTATGGCTTTGATTACCTCTGGCGAGCATTCTTCCTGAGGTTTCACTTTAAGGAAGTTGCCCTCTTCGTCCTGTCTGGGTTTGGCCACCGGCATCATGTAAGCCAAGTGCCGTCCCCTGTAGAATCGGAATACAAGGAAGTCGTCGACGATGGCGTATTGGGTGTTATAGAGAAATCTCCAGCTTATTAGATTGGAGAACGAGAGGTCGCAGTTCTGGCGTTCGCCCCATAGCGTGAAGCGTTGTATGATCTGCCTGTCAGCAGTGGTTATGTCCTTGAATTTTATCATAGTGAAGGGTTTCTTATCGGCGTTGTCGCGCTCTGGCGGCCGTCGTGCTTGTCATGCATCGCCTTTGTGCCGTTGCGCCAGGCTTTCCCGCCTTTTCGGCTGACGGTAAGTAAGCCGTCTTGCCCTCTATATGGCGGCGGTGAATTTACCAACTGCAAAAATACTAAAAAAACGTCGTCAAACTGATTGCCACTCAATTTATTTGCTTAATTTTGCAAAGTGTAAGTTTCAAAATACATATTTTTAAATAGCTATGGATTTATTACAGAAAATCATTGAGCGCGCGAAGAGCGACAAACAGCGCATCGTGCTTCCAGAAGCTACTGAGGAGCGCACGCTTCGTGCTGCCGACCGTGTCCTGGCCGACGGCATCGCTGACATCATTCTTATCGGCAATCCTGACGAAATCAAATCGCTTGCAGAGAAGTGGGGACTCACCCATGTCGGCGAGGCGACTATCGTAGACCCTCTGAACAATCCTAAGAGTGAGGAGTATGCAGAGCGTCTGGCTGAATTGCGCAAGAAGAAGGGAATGACAATCGAACAGGCACGCGAGCTTGTGAAGAATCCTCTCTACCTCGGCTGCATGATTATCAAGTGCGAAGAAGCTGACGGACAGATAAGCGGTGCGCTCAGCACCACGGGCGATACGCTTCGTCCTGCATTGCAGATTATCAAATGCGCACCCGGTGTTACGTGTGTCAGCGGAGCCATGCTGCTTATCACCAAGGAGCACCAGTATGGCGAAGACGGCATCTTCGTGATGGGTGACGTGGCTGTAACGCCCGTTCCTACAGCCGAGCAACTGGCTCAGATTGCTGTCTGCACGGCAGAGACCGCCCGCGTCATAGCAGGCGTGAAAGAACCCAAGGTGGCTATGCTGAGCTTCTCTACCCACGGCAGCGCAAAGCACGAGGTGGTAGACAAGGTGGTGGAAGCCACACGTCTGGCTCACGAGATGGCTCCGTCGCTCCAGCTCGACGGCGAACTCCAGGCCGATGCAGCCCTCGTTCCGGCTGTAGGCGAGAAGAAGGCTCCGGGCAGCAAGATTGCCGGTCACGCCAATGTCTTGGTTGTGCCTAACCTCGAAGTGGGCAACATATCTTACAAGCTTGTGCAGCGTCTGGGCGAAGCCAAGGCTATCGGCCCGATTCTCCAGGGCATCGCACGTCCGGTGAATGACCTCAGTCGTGGATGCTCGGTAGACGACATCTACTATATGGTAGCTATCACCGCTTGTCAGGCCCAGGACGCAAAACGTTCTAAATAGACAAATATAAAATTCGGAATATGAAAATATTAGTACTGAACTGCGGTAGTTCATCTATCAAATACAAACTGTACAACATGGACGACCACTCTGTCATGGCTCAGGGCGTGGCAGAACGTATCGGTCTGGACGAGGCTTTCGTCAAAGTGACGCTGCCCGGCGGAGAGAAAAAGAAGATTATGCACGACATGCCCGACCATAAGGAGGGTGTCAATTTCGTGTTCAGTCTGCTCACCGACCCGGAGATAGGCGCAATAAAGAGCCTCGACGAAATCAGTGCCGTAGGCCACCGCATCGTGCAGGGCGGCGACCTCTTCGAGAAGAGCGTCATCGTAGACAAGAGCGTGGAGGACGGAATCGAGAGTCTGTGCGACCTCGCTCCGGTTCACAACGCCGGCCATCTGAAAGGTCTGCGTGCTGTAGACCATCTCATGCCCAATGTGCCTCAGGTGTGCGTGTTCGACAATGCCTTCCACAGCACCATGCCCGACTATGCTTACCTCTACGCTGTGCCTTACGAGCTTTACGAGAAGTATCACGTGCGCCGTTACGGTTTCCACGGAACGAGTCACCGCTATGTTTCTCAGCGCGTTTGCGAATATCTGGGTCGTGACATCAAGACCCAGCGCATCATCACCTGCCATATAGGCAACGGTGCGAGCGTCGCTGCCGTGCAGTTCGGCAAGTGTGTCGACACTTCTATGGGTCTGACTCCTCTGGCCGGAGTGATGATGGGCAGCCGTTCGGGCGACATCGACCCTTCTGCCGTAACCTATCTGATGGAGAAACTCGGCAAGAAACCGCAGGAAATGGCCGACTTTCTCAACAAGGAGAGTGGTCTGCTCGGTATCTCTGGCGTGTCGTCTGACATGCGCGAGGTGAGTGCTGCAGCCGAAAAAGGTGACAAGCGTTCGCAGCTCGCACTGAAGATGTACAACTACCGCATCAAGAAATATATCGGAGCTTACGCTGCCGCTATGGGCGGTGTGGACATCATCGTATGGACAGCCGGCGTAGGCGAGAACCAGGCCAGCACCCGTCTGGAGTCGTGCTCGGGTCTGGAGTTCCTCGGTGTGAAGATGGACGCAGAGAAGAACAATTCTGTCCGTGGCGAAGAAGCCGTCATTTCGACCCCCGACTCCAAGGTTACAGTTTGCGTCATTCCTACCGACGAGGAGCTGATGATTGCCAAGGACACCATGGCTCTGCTCAAGAAGTAATAATGACCTAAGGCTCAGCCCGACATTGTCGGGATTGTCTTATACGAAAAGGGGACTGCGACGATTGTCACAGTCCCCTTTTCAATCTATTTTTCAATACCTTTGTGTGTCCCTTCCCTGTAGGGACGCACGGCTCGTGCGTCCGCCGCCACACAAAAATAAATTTCGTCGGCGAGCAACCACCGTATATTTTATTTTAATCCACGGGCACCCAACTTAGAGATTACGTCACTTCGTTGCATCTCCTAAACAGATATGACATCCACGAACATCCATAGTAGAGACGACACTTCGGTGCGTCTCCCAAGCAGCCCTGCCTCCACTTTATTTTTGGAAAAACCGCGAAATTGTTTCTTCGTGGGTAGGAGACGCACCGGAGTGTCGTCTCTACTGGATGCTCGCAGCTGAACATTAACCACTAACACTCAACACTACTAAAATCCCCCACGCTATCAACAGCGCAGAGGATTGTTTACCGGTTCAGTAATGATATTATGTTTAGTAATGATTAAAAAATAACTTGGTACATTTTTGTGTCCTTATTATGAAG
>CALBJK010000198.1 GCA_937892695.1 uncultured Prevotella sp. | reverse complement strand
AGTCTTCGGTCTGGGTTAACAATAAAAAGGATTGGCGTGTCAGAATGAATCCGAGTCACCAATCCTTTTGAGTACCATTTCGTTGAGGCAATGGGCTTTTGCCCGCTTATAACAGCTTTTATAATTGTACTGTGTACATGCGGAACGACATCGGGGGCAGACTGTCCTTTATGGTCGCGCCTTTCTTTCCGGCGGTGTAGCTGACTGCACCTTGCTGGGGGACAATCTTGTCGGGATTATCGAGCGAGTTCTCGTCGTCCAGACCGTCGTGACTGAGCGTTGTTGTCGTGGCCGTGCCTGATGATTTGAGTCCGTCTAGGTTCAGACTGACACTTTGAGTAGTCTTAGAGACGTTGGCAACCTTTATTATAATGGTTTTCTTGTTTTTGTCTGTAACGCTGCTGGCGAAGAGTCCGTCTTGGCCGGGCTGTCCGGCCAGTGGCTTTCCGTTCATCGTGGTGCGGAGCACGTTGGTGCCCTTGTTCATAGCGTACATCTGCTGTACGTAGTAACTTACTGTCTTGAACGAGCGTGTGTTGTCAAACCATATCAGGTCAGGACGCCACTGCCATCCGTCGACGTGTGCGAGCAGGGGAGCGTAGGCCGTCATGTACACCACGTCGGCGTTGCGTTCCATTCCGGTCATGAAGGCAGCTTCGAGGATAGAGGCTTCGTAGTGGTTCCACTTTTTGCCTTTACCGTGGCAGGCATATTCTCCGGCAAAGACTTTTGGACCTTTGCGGTCGTAGGAGTCGTAGCGCAGCCCCTCTTTGAGGAACCAGCTTTCGGGACGGTAGAAATGTTCGTCGACGAGGTCGGCCTTGAGCTGTTTCATGGCTTTCCATCCTTCGTCGAAGTACTTTCCTTCCGAGTCGGGGCCGCTTGTTCCTACTATCTGTATCTCGGGATGGGCCTTGCGTATTGCTTCGATAAACGGGCGCAGACGTTTGAAGTATAATTCGCCCCACTGCTCGTTGCCGATGGCAATGAACTTCATGTTGAAAGGTGCGGTGTGTCCCATGTCGGCACGTATCTTTCCCCATTTTGATGTAGCGGGGCCGTTGGCAAACTCTATCAGGTCAAGACAGTCCTGAATGTAGGGCTGCAGGCTGTCAAGAGGTGCGTGTGCTTTTTCGTCGTCAGCGTTTTGGAACTGGCAAGCCATGCCCACGTTGAGTACAGGCAGTGGTTCTGCACCGATGTCTTCGGCCAGCTGAAAGTACTCGAAGAAGCCCAGACCGCCGCTTTGGTAATATTCGGGGAACAGTCTGTGTTCGAATGTCGAGAGCCAGCGGTTCTTGTTGATTGGCCGGTTCTCTACCGGGCCGATGGTGTTCTTCCATTGGTAGCGCGAAGCGAGTGTTGTGCCTTCGACGATACAGCCGCCGGGGAAGCGCAGCAGTCCGGGATGGACATCGGCCAGAGCCTGGGCAATGTCACGGCGCATACCATTGGGCCGGTTCTTGAACGTGTTGGCAGGGAATAGGCTCACGTGTTCGAGGCATATGGGTGCTGTGCCGTCAAGGATTACGCGCAATGAAGCTTTGTTGAGTGTGCGCGGCGAGGTGAGCTGCAGCTCATATTTCTTCCATTCGGAAGAAGCAACTTCGAGTTTCTGACTTACAAATTCCTGATTTTCCTCGTTTGTTGTCTGGTCGGCCAGCTGTATGCGGATCTTCGCTGTGCCCTGGGGCGCTTTTGCCCATACAGAGAAATGGTAGGTCTCGCCTTTTGTAAGACCTATGCCTCCTATGAAACCGTTGTTAATAAGTCCGGTACGTTCTTCCTTGTTGCCGGTGTAGCTTAGTCGGACGTAGTGAGGGCAACGGTCAAATGGCCCGTCGTTTTCAATCTCTACATTGCCGAACGTCTGCCATCCTTCCAGATTGCGTGGAAACTCGAACGAACGGTTGGCTATCTTTTCGCCGTACAGTCCGCCGTCTGCGGCGAAGTTGATGTCTTCGAAGAACAGGCCGTACATCGTGTCCTGTACTTTGGCTCCAGGCTTTCGGATGTTGATGTCAATGTCGTGAGTCTGTGCTGCGGACGGCGCGAGGGTAATAAGAGCGAGTGCCGTCGTGATAAGAGTATGTTTCATTGTTGTTTATGATTTTGTGATAGTTGTTTTTGTTTGATTTATTCAAGGTCTGGAAGCAGTAGGTTTTTGTACTGTTCAGCAGTTATGACCGATTGGTATATAATGCAAAAGCCGCTTACGACATCTGTTGTAGATGCCGTAGCGGCCTTTGCTTATATCTGGATTTCTGTTGTCACTTTGTTGTCGTCGAATCAGGCAATTCTTGTCATTGTTTCTCTATTATCTTCATTCCTTCGTCTACAGCCTGCATGTTGAGCGGAATGAGGTTGTGATGGCGTTCTGGCAGAGTCTTGTATAGAGCCTTGTTCAGACCTTCGGTGCTCACCACCGGACACACTTTGAGCAGTCCGCCGAGCACCACCATGTTGAACACCTTAGAGTTCTTCATGTCGGCAGCCTTGTCCATAGCGTCGATACGGTAGACATTGATGTCCTTGCGCGTAGGCGGGTTTATGATGCCGTATCCGTCATAGATGAGTATGCCTCCGGGCTTCACCTTCGACTCAAACTTGTCGAGTGACGGTTGGTTCAGGACTATAGCCACATCGTAGTGACTCAATATTGGCGATGAAATTTTCTCTTCGCTTATTATAACTGTCACGTTGGCCGTACCGCCTCGTTGCTCTGGACCGTATGCCGGCATCCATGTGACCTCCTTGCCCTCCATCAGTCCGGAGTAGGCCAGAATCTTACCCATAGAGAGGACACCCTGACCGCCGAAACCTGATATTATTATTTCTGCTTTCATTCGTTTGTTGTATCTTTTAAGTCGCCCTTCGGGTACTGTTTGAACATGTTTTCTTCCATCCATTTGTTGGCCTTGACAGGTGGCAGCTTCCATCCGCTGTTGCATGTCGAGACAATCTCGACGAGCGACGATCCTTTGCCTGTCATCGAAGCGTCAAACGCCTTGCGTATGGCTTTCTTGGCCTGACGTATGGCAGCTACTGTCTCCACACTCTGGCGTGTGACATAGCATGTGCCGGGCAGCATGGCAGCCATCTCTGTGATGTTGAGCGGCCAGCCGTGAATCTTCGGGTCGCGTCCGTAAGGGCATGTGCTGGTCTTCTGTCCGATTAGTGTGGTCGGTGCCATCTGGCCTCCTGTCATTCCATAAATCGCATTGTTGATGAAGATGATTGCTATGTGTTCGCCACGGTTAAGTGCGTGTATGGTCTCGCATGTTCCGATGCAGGCCAAGTCGCCGTCGCCCTGATAGGTAAATACCAGACGGTCGGGCCAGAGGCGCTTTATGCCGGTGGCCAGAGCGGGGGCACGTCCGTGGGGAGCTTCCTGCCAGTCGATGTCGAGGTAGCGGTAGGCAAACACGGCGCAGCCTACGGGGCATACTCCTACAGCTTTGTCCTCCATCCCCATTTCGGCTATCACCTCGGCGACAAGCTTGTGTACCACGCCGTGAGAACAGCCTGCACAGTAGTGCATAGGGGTGTCATTCATGAGGTCCGGTTTCTTGTAGACAAGATTTTCCGGTGATATTATGTCGTTCATATCAGTTTCTCCTTTATTGCTTTAACGATTTCCTCGGGGTCGGGGACAATGCCTCCCAGGCGGCCGAAATGTTCTACTGGCAGAGTCCCGTTTACAGCCAGACGAACATCCTGTATCATCTGTCCAGCGTTTATCTCTGCCACGAGTATTCCTCTTTTACCCTTTGCTGCCTCGGCAATCTGCTTGTTGGGGAACGGCCAGAGAGTTATGGGGCGGAACAGACCGACCTTCAAGCCTTGGCTGCGGGCAATCTCCATTGCTTTCTGGGCTATGCGTGATGCGCTTCCGAAGGCTACGATGAGGTAGTCGGCATCCTCAGTTTGCTGTGTCTCGTACCTTACTTCGTTTTCCTCTATGGTGCGGTACTTCTCTTGCAAGTGCAGGTTGCGCTTCTCCATCACTTCTGGTTTCAGTTCGAGCGATGTCATAATGTTCGGCTTCCTGTCCTTGGTGCGTCCAATCGTGGCCCATGGACATTCGCGACGTATCTCCTCTTCGGTGCGGCGTGGCTTCATGGGAGGCAGAACCACCTTTTCCATCATCTGTCCGATGACACCGTCGCTCAGTATCATTGCCGGATTCCGGTACTTGAATGCCAGATTGAATGACAGGTCTACAAAATCGGCCATCTCCTGGACGGAGTTAGGTGCTAGCACGATGACGTTATAGTCGCCGTTGCCTCCTCCGCGTGTGGCTTGGAAATAGTCGCTCTGTGACGGCTGTATGGTACCCAGGCCAGGACCTCCACGCTGTACGTTTACTATCAGTCCGGGAATCTCAGCACCGGCCATATAGGCAATTCCTTCCTGCATCAGTGCCACACCTGGACTTGACGATGATGTCATGGCACGCTTTCCGGAACCTCCGGCTCCGTATACCATGTTGATTGATGCTACTTCGCTTTCGGCCTGTACCACAACCATTCCTGATGTTTCCCATGGTTTCAGCTCGGCCAAAGTCTCGATGACTTCGCTCTGTGGAGTGATAGGATAGCCGAAGTATCCGTCGACACCACAGCGAATTGCGGCACGAGCTATCGCTTCGTTGCCTTTCATCAGTGTCACTTCTTGTTCTGCCATAGTGTTCAGTCCTCCATTCTTTTTTTGTAAACGGTGATGCAACCGTCGGGGCATACAATGCCGCACGAGGCGCATCCGATGCAATCGTCAGGGTGTACGGCTTCGACGTACGGATAGCCGTGCACGTTCACTGCTTTCTGTGCCAGTGCGATCACCCCTTTCGGACAGGCAGCTACACAAAGCGAGCAGCCTTTGCAACGGTCGGTATTCACGACAATGGCACCTTTAAATTTTCCCATATCAGATGTATTTTATTCAAGGATTGCCGCCTTTTACATAATTATAATATGCCTTGTGTGACGGTTCCCCATTGTTTTCGCGCTTTTATGGATTGTAAATGTCTTTGCAGTAGAAATTGAGGATGTCGTCAAGCATCTTCTTCGCTTCCACAGCAGGTGAATCAGGGTCGAGGGCGATAGCTTCCAGATAGTTGTCAATGGCATTTTTCCAGTCGCCCTTACGTCTGTACTCGTTGCCCAGTGCATAAAACTCTTCTGCTGTCATTTGTAGTACTCCTTTCTCCATGCCGAAAGCGTATTCTTCATCAGCGAGCATATCGTCATCGGGCCTACTCCTCCCGGTACGGGCGTTATGAATGAACATTTAGGCGCTACCTCATCGAATTTGACATCGCCTTTTAGTCTGAATCCGCTCTTACGCGACGGGTCGGGCACACGCGTTGTACCTACGTCGATGACCACAGCTCCGTCTTTCACCATGGCGGCAGTTACGAAGTCAGGATGTCCTATGGCCGCTATGATGATATCAGCTTCGAGACATTCTTTTGCGATGTCTTTTGTGTGAGAGTGGCACACGGTAACTGTTGCATCTCCATATTGTTTTTGCATCATCAGTTGAGCCATTGGCTTGCCTACGATGTTGCTGCGTCCGAGCACTACGCATTTCTTCCCCATTGTAGCTATGTTGTAGCGTTTCAGAAGGGTTAGTATGCCCAACGGCGTGGCCGAGATGAAGCAAGGAAGCCCTATTGCCATACGTCCTACATTGACAGGGTGGAATCCGTCGACATCTTTGCGGTAGTCGATTGCTTCTATTATCTTCTGTTCGTCGATATGGTGTGGCAACGGCAGCTGTACGATGAAGCCGTCAACGCTTTCGTCACGGTTAAGCCGACTGACGCAGTCGAGAAGTTCCTCTTCGCTTACGTTGTCCTCGTAACGCAGTAACGTTGATTTAAAACCGCATTTTTCACATGCGATGACTTTGTTTTTCACGTATGTCTCAGAACCTCCGTCGTGGCCGACAAGTACTGCCACCAGATGTGGCGGCCTTGCTCCGGTCTTGACAGCAGTTTTCACCTCTTCGGCTATTTCCTCCTTTATGGCGGCTGCAGTGACTTTTCCGTCTATCAAATTCATATAGTTGTCTTTCTTTTAAGGTGGGTTTTGCCTGAGTGTACCTGGCTAGTCCTGTGTCATAGCTTGGGCATGCCAGGCATACCCTGCATCCCCTTCATTTTGCTCATCATTCCAGCCATACGGCTCATGTTGCTGCCCGTTACCATCTTCATCATCTTGCGGGTCTGGTCGAACTGCTTGATGAGACGGTTGACCTCTTGTATGTCTGTTCCGCTGCCCTTGGCTATGCGTTTGCGGCGGCTGGTGTTAAGAAGTTCCGGGTTTGACCGTTCCTTCGGTGTCATGCTGCGTATTATAGCCTCGATGCCTTTGAAGGCGTTGTCGTCTATATCGACATCCTTTATGGCTTTGCCTACGCCGGGAATCATTGCAGCAAGGTCCTTAAGGTTACCCATCTTCTTTATCTGCTCTATCTGGCCGAGGAAGTCGTTGAAGTCGAACTTGTTCTTCTGTATCTTCTTCTGCAGACGGCGGGCTTCTTCTTCGTCAAACTGCTCTTGTGCGCGTTCTACCAGGCTGACTATGTCGCCCATTCCAAGTATACGGTCTGCCATTCGTGAAGGATGGAATACGTCGATTGCTTCCATCTTCTCGCCTGTTCCTACGAACTTAATAGGTTTGTTTACCACCGTGCGTATTGATAGGGCAGCGCCGCCACGGGTATCGCCGTCGAGCTTTGTCAGTACTACGCCGTCAAAGTCGAGCCTGTCATTGAATTCTTTGGCTGTGTTGACGGCATCTTGTCCTGTCATAGAATCGACAACGAACAAGGTCTCGTCCGGATGTAGAGAGTCCTTCAGATTGGATATCTCGTCCATCATAGCTTCGTCTACGGCCAGTCGTCCTGCCGTATCCACAATCACGGTGTCATAGCCTTTTGCCTTTGCTTCCTTTACTGCGTTGTCGGCAATGTCGATGACATTCTTGTTTTCTGGCTCCGCATAAACCGGAACGTTTATCTGCGCTCCTACAACTTTCAACTGGTCGATTGCGGCCGGCCGGTATACGTCGCACGCCACGAGCAGAGGTTTGCGGTGTTGTTTGGTGGCGAGCATGTTGGCGAGCTTTCCGCTGAATGTAGTCTTACCAGAACCTTGAAGTCCGCTCATAAGTATTATGGCAGGTTTGCCGTTGAGATGTAGCTCGGCTGTTTCGCCACCCATAAGCTCGGCCAGTTCGTCGTGTACAATCTTCACCATCAACTGTCCTGGCTTTATTGCTGTGAGTACATTCATGCCTAAAGCTTTTTTCTTCACCGTGTCAGTGAAGCTTTTTGCCACTTTATAGTTGACATCGGCATCGAGCAGTGCACGGCGGACATCCTTTAAGGTTTCGGCAACGTTAATCTCGGTGATTTTACCTTCGCCTTTTAATATTTTAAAACTTCGTTCAAGTCTGTCGCTTAAATTTTCAAACATGTCTTTTATTTCGGTTTTCTATTGTGCTGCCATAGTTCAGAATACGGTCTACGTCCGTGTTGTTCTTCCCCATTGGCTATATTTGCAAAAGTAAATAATAAATGATTAATAATTGCTTCGGCTTTCTCTGTTTTAAATTATTTTATAATAGTTTCGTACAGAAATGCGCACACCTATATTGAGTGTGCAAAATTATTTCAGACATAGCATCTTTCTTTTAGCTTTTTCTTGACGTAGACTGATATGCCGCTCTCAAAGCAAAAAGAAATCTGTACTACCATGGCATGGAAAAACGACTGGAGACTAATGAATGATTTGGAATAATGTTACCTCAAAAGAACGGAACGCCCAATTTAACTTACATTTAAGTTTTACTTGGCGATAAAGTTAAAATGTAATCGCCAATACTGCCATGATTTTGAAAAATCTAAGTTTCGGGACGGAAAACGGTTTTTTAAACTCTTTACATAAATTGTTGTGTACCAATCGATTATTGATGCTGTGCTCAGAATTTGATAACCAAAACCTCTCTAAACGGCAATTTTTGGCCTTTAAAAAGCATGGCTTTTATGTTCTGAAACAAGGCGCATTGGCTTCTAAAAGCCATGGTATCAGGCTGTAAAACGATGCTTTTCATAAAACAGTTGCAGTTTCTCGCGTTTCTTCTATGTTTGCTTATGGATTTTTGTTCTATTTTGTAAGGTTCACTCGTGTTAAAATACCGTTTGCAGATATTTAATTAAACTTAATACAATGTCTTCCTTATCTTGTATTTGTATACTTTTGCACGCAGATTTTAATAAACAATACGAATGAAGAAGGTAAGAATTGTATTAATGACGCTGGTTGCCGCCATTCTTGTGTCGTGCGGCACCACGCGTACTGTACCGATCACGGGGCGTAAACAGAATCTGCTTGTTACGAACGAGCAAGTTCTGAATTTGAGTAATCAAGAGTATCAGAAGTACATGAAGACCGCGCGCCTTTCTGTCAATGCTGCCAATACCGCAATGGTTAAGAGGGTGGGGCAGAGATTGGCAAATGCCGTACAGAACTATCTCGTCAATCACGGTATGGCTTCTGACGTGAAAAACTATAGTTGGGAGTTCAATCTCGTTCAGGACAATTCGGCGAATGCCTTCTGTATGCCAGGCGGTAAGATTGTCGTATATGAAGGTCTGCTGCCTTATACCAGAGATGAGGCTTCGCTTGCTATAGTACTCGGACACGAAATCGCTCATGCTGTCGCGCGCCATTCGGCCGAGCAGATGAGCAAACAGATAAAAAACCAATATGGCACGCAGATTCTCGGGTCAGTTCTTTCGGCTGCAGGTGTAAGTTCGTCTACTACTGAGCTGGCACAGATAATGGCTCAAAAGGGGTTGCAGTTCAGAAGCCTGAAATATTCGCGCGACAACGAAACCGAAGCCGACCGCATGGGACTTATCTTTGCCGCAATGGCCGGCTACGATCCCCGAGTGGCAGTGAGTTTCTGGCAGCGTATGTCGCAGGGTGATGGCAACAGCGGTTCCGACATGTTCAGCGACCATCCGTCCGATGCCAAACGTATAGCTGCGATAAAGGCGGAAATGCCAGAGGCTCTCAAATATTATAAGACCAATTCTACGTCTGTGAAATCTGCAGCTACGGGATCTAAGGTTCCTTTCCATTTCTCTACCAAATAGGCAGAGTCTGCCGACAATGGCCTTTTATACGTAAAAAGTCCGCACAACCGAGAGCTGTACGGACTTTTTGCTTCCATGTCTTCAGCTAAAGACCGGAACCGTATATCTGCATGTGAATTTCTGAGTCTTAAGATTACAGAATGAATACAAGGTGGAGTCTGTCAATGTCTGATGCCTATTTCTTTACTATTTTCTTTCCGTTCGTTATGTAAAGTCCTGGTTTCAGACCGCTGATGTCTGTCCCGACGTACGTTCCTGTTATGCTGTAGATGCGGTTGTCGGTTCTGGCCGATGTGGTTGTGCTGATTCCTCTTATGCCGTTGGCGACAGGTCTTGTCACTTTCACTTCATCGAGGAAGAATCGTTTTTCCGGCTCGAAGACTATGCTGGCAGTACCGTCAAATGGCATTGTCAGAGAGAAATCGTTCCATTGGCCTTCGGTCATGTTTAGTGTGGTTATCTCTTCGTCTGCAAATTTTACAGCCAGAGCGTTGCCGTCCTTGCCCCATGGTGCGGCTTTGAAAGTAAGGATGTCGCCTTCTTTTACTGTTATTTCCGGTGATATGGCCCGCCCGTAGGTGCTGCCGTTACCGAAGCGTGCGCATTTGTCGCCACCATACAATTTCAGTCCGTCCCATCCTTCGACATCCGACTTGAATCCTGACGAGGCTACATTGCCGCTCCATTTTCCGTCGTTTCCGCCTGTTCCGGAACATTTATCGAATGTCTCGTTGAATACGACATTCTCGTCAGGGTTGACCGGAGGTGCCGGCTCGTTGCCTCTAAAGCTGAACGACACCGTACCGTCATCATTCCGGGTTATGTCGGTCAGGGCTTTGCCCATTAGTTTTGTTCCGTCGACGTTTCTGTTGTATAGGGTGGCTGCAGGTTTGGATTTGTTGGTCAGACTGTCGTTGCGGTTGTAGGGATACGGGTCGCCGTAGGTGTCATTGTTAGCCGAGTTGTCGGCGTGGAATATTGTGCAACGCTGACGGCTGGGGTTGTTATTTACGGTGTTGTCGTTCCATACACTTTCGTCATAATCTACATGCTGAACTAGCAGTCCAGAACCGCCCAGAGCCGAGTCCCATCCTGTCTGTTGTCTGTTTTCAAGCATGTAGAACTCGTCTTTGTGCGCATCATTATAAATAATGTAAGCCTTGCCTCCGTCGCTCATGGCCTTAAGACCCTCTACGGTAGTGCTTGCCGACAGTTCTTTGGGTTCGATCCATCCTGCCACCCACTTCTCGTAGGCCGTATAGTTGCAGGGTGTGAAACCGTCGTTGTTATAGCTGCCGTAGTCCATAAGATCCCATGAATACATGCCGAAGTTGTTGCTGTAACTGGTGTCGTAGAGATCGGGGAATCCGAGACAGTGTGAGAACTCGTGACAGAATGTGCCGATACCGTCAATGGTGTTACCGGACTGCAGCTCGCTGCTACAGGCGTAGGTGTCTATCGTGATATTGTCTTTTGTTGTGTACTTATGCCCGTAGTCGCTGGAAGACAGTGTCCACATGTGCGGCCATATCGTGGCAGACGCACCTCCGTCGTGTTCACCCCTTCCTGCATACAGGACAAACACCTGTTCGGCTTCGCCGTCGCCGTCCCAGTCGTACTGGGTGAAGTCTACTTGGTCTTCAATCAGATTCAGTGCGTCTGCCACCATCTGTCCCGGGCGTTCGTCGTTGCCGTAGTAATCGTTGTTGCCGTAGTAGCTGTAGTACTTAGGCAGGGTGACAGGTCCAACTACGTCGAAATTGAGAATGAACTTGCCGTCGCTCTGTGAACGGAAATAATCCTTTACGCTGCCATTGAAGTCGCCCTCGGCAAAGTTATCTTCGTTGGCAATGCGTTGATAGAGGGCGTTGTCGTGGCCTGTAGCGAACTTCTTGTTCTGGAATTGTGCCAGAATTATCAGTCCCTTCTTCTCTCCTAGAAACTGGTTGCCTGTACCTCCGACACCCTTTTCGGCGTTAGCGTTGCGTCTGGCACGTGCCATGTTCTTGCGTACAGACGATGCGAAGCGTGCCCTTCTGGCCGCTGTGTTTTTTATAAGACTAGCTTTGCTGACAGCCCTGAATGTTGTGCCGTCGGTAGTATAGGTGTTTCCTTCAGCATCTTCATAATAGTGCATTACTTCATCGCCTTTCATACATACCCTTACTTCTTTGCCGTCGGCCAGACGTACTGTCTGCCAAAGGCCGCGTTTTGCCGGGGCGGCCGAAACTGATGCGACGGTCGCAAGAAGCAACAATGATAATAGAATTTTCCTCATAATTAGTGTATTGTTTTTAATTATTGCTGTTCTTGAGGTTTTGTACTTTCTTTCTCAGAATGCAAATGTAGCCATTTATTTTCTCATTGCGGAATATTTGTGGCATTTTTATTGTTTTTCAGTTGGATTTTACGCCAAATAAGACTACCTTTGCAAGATAGTTTGACAAAAAGAATATCTAAAAGGCATAAAACAATCAAAGACAATATGGAAGATAAGGACAAAGAGGCGATGATGCTGCCTGAAAACGCATTTACGGAATTGAAAGAGGGCGAGGAGTACCGTCCGGTGATGGATCCGCGTAAGGTCTATCCGGAAGTCAACTTCTGGTCGGTGACATGGGGCATTCTCATGGCCATGCTGTTCTCAGCGGCCGCAGCCTACCTCGGGCTGAAGGTGGGGCAGGTCTTCGAAGCTGCCATCCCTATAGCCATTATAGCTGTAGGAGTATCGACTGCGGCACGACGCAATAAGGCACTCGGCGAAAACGTCATCATACAGAGTATCGGAGCTTGTTCGGGAGCTGTGGTTGCAGGAGCGATATTCACACTTCCGGCTATTTACATTCTTCAGGCAAAGTATCCGGAAATGAGCGCGTCGTTTCTGAAAGTTTTCATCTCGTCGTTGCTTGGGGGCATTATCGGCATCCTGTTCCTCATACCTTTTAGAAAATATTTCGTGAGCGACATGCACGGCAAGTATCCTTTCCCGGAAGCTACAGCCACTACTCAGGTGCTGGTGAGCGGAGCAAAAGGCGGAAACCAGGCCAAACCGTTGCTCATAGCCGGTCTGGTAGGAGGATTGTACGATTTCATAGTGGCGACTTTCGGCTGGTGGAATGAGAATTTCACAACACGTGTCGTTGGCTTTGGTGAGACATTGGCCGATAAGGCCAAACTGGTATTTAAAGTGAATACCGGTGCAGCGGTTTTCGGTCTGGGTTATATCATAGGCTTGAAGTATGCACTGATTATCTGTCTGGGGTCGTTTGCCGTGTGGTGGCTGATTGTTCCTGGTATGTCCGTGTTGTTCCACGACACTGTGCTCAATGCGTGGAATCCTGCTATTACGACTGCAGTAGGAGCTATGTCGCCGGAAGAAATATTCAGAGAGTATGGCAAGAGTATCGGTATCGGTGGCATCGCAATGGCCGGAATCATCGGTATAATCAAATCGTGGGGCATCATACGCGGTGCTGTCTCGCTTGCTGCGAAAGAATTACGGACAGGCGGCAATGTGGAGAAAGACCAATTGCGTACGCGTCGTGACATCTCTTTCAGGATTATCGCTGTTGGCTCTATCGTCACAATAGCCGTGACGTTCTTCTTCTTCTGGTTCGGTGTTATGGAGGGCAATCTGCTTCACGCCCTTGTCGGAATAGTCTTGGTTACTGTCATTGCTTTCTTATTTACGACTGTTGCGGCAAATGCAATTGCTATAGTTGGAAGCAACCCCGTGTCGGGTATGACGCTTATGACACTGATTCTTGCATCTGTGGTCATGGTGGCTGTAGGCTTGAAAGGTACAGGAGGTATGGTGGCTGCACTTATAATGGGTGGTGTGGTTTGTACCGCTTTGTCGATGGCAGGTAGTTTCATCACCGACCTGAAAATAGGTTATTGGCTCGGTACTACCCCGGCCAAGCAAGAGACGTGGAAGTTTCTTGGTACGCTCGTGTCGGCTGCTACTGTCGGAGGCGTTATGATGTTGCTTAATGAGACATACGGATTCGCGAGCGGACAGCTAGCCGCTCCGCAAGCTAACGCCATGGCTGCAGTCATCGACCCGTTGATGAACGGTGTCGGTGCACCGTGGGCATTGTATGCCATTGGTGCAGCCATAGCAATTATTCTGACGTTCTGCAAGGTTCCAGCCATTGCTTTTGCACTCGGTATGTTCATTCCTTTAGAGCTGAATACTCCGCTGCTAGTCGGCGGAATAGTAAGCTGGTTTGTCACAACGCGGTCAAAGAATGCCGATGTCAACCGGGAGCGTGGCGAGAAAGGTACGCTCATAGCCAGTGGCTTCATTGCCGGCGGCGCGTTGATGGGGGTGGTCAGTGCGTTGCTGAGGTTCGGCGGCATCAATCTTATAGATGAGCAGTGGCTTGCCAATCCGCTTTCTGAAGTTTGCTCACTCGTGGCATACGTGTTGCTTATCCTATACTTTGTATATGCAACCAAGACCAAAGACTCGAAATAGTCAAAGACTGTAGAAGCTTAGCCGGAACGGCTATTCATACTGTTCCGGTTAAGCTTTCCTTTTAAATTTATAAATATTCAACTGAAGTTTCCCACCCCTTTATTATCAGAGAGTGAGCACTATACAAAATTTCTA
>CALBJK010000197.1 GCA_937892695.1 uncultured Prevotella sp. | reverse complement strand
CGCGATATGCGGCATATTGGAAAACTGTGACAGATTTGTCAGCCATTTTAACGAGTAGCGCTTTCAATTTGTAAGCGACAAAAAAGAAGGTTGACAGAAAAGACTTAAAAAACATATCAGCGGCCTGTCTGCTGCGACGAAGCCTTGTCATGAGACAGGAAATCGTCGAATGAATAGCTCTGGCCGGCATAACGCATGATACGGCGCACGATACTCTCGCGGCTGACAGCGTTGTAATAGGGCGTATTGCTGCCCAGACACGACGTAGGTTCGGAGCGGAACACTCCCTGCAGATATCCGTAACCGCCATCATAAACGTCGACAATAGCGTTATAACGGCTGTCGGCCATCAGACGTTTCCATGCTGAGCCTTGCGGCGAAGGCAAGAGCGAAAGATTGTCGTACCATCCGGCGGCCTGCATGTTGCGGATGTTTCGGGCTTCGGTTCCGGTGATGAAACCGTTATAACGCACTGTTTCGTCGCCGAGTTTTGCAAAGGCGAAGCCGCCGGCATAGCGCAGAACGGATGTGAGCGTTGCGACATCGTCGCCATATACAGAGCGAGGACAGTAGGCCACGGCCCTGCCGTTGGTCCAAAGCCGGGCGTTGCCGTCACGCTCCGTAGTATTGGGGACAACGATGACAAGGGTCTGCGGCAGACCGGTCTTGTCTACCGACGGAGCCGTTGTGACAAACGACATCAGCGCGTCGTAGTCGGAGCTAAAACCCGACCCTCCTTCATAGACCGTGGAGAAGCGGGTATGACGGGTGTCGGCCTTCTGGTCTATGCCTGGCCGTCCTGACAGCGTGACAGATGCGTAGACGTTGAAATAAGGCTTATATGTCTTGTACGGCTCAACGGAGAAGAGCTTGCCGGCTATGTCGCGCACTGCCGACAGCCATTCGCCTCCGGCAACAGCTGCAGCGTCGAAGCCCTCACCGAGCAGCACGACATTGATTCCGCCGTGTGCACCCTGGGTGGCACGGTGGAGCGTTATCCACTGGTTCTCGTCATACTCGTAATCGTACTGAGTCACGGTACACTCACAGGAGTAAGAGGAATTGCGCAGACGGAATACTATCTTGCCGCTCCTCGTGCCGCTACCATGAGACAGAGCCGAGACAGAGAGGGATATGCTGGTCTTGCGTGTGCCCGACATAGAGGACAGTGAACACCACGACGGTTTGCTGACGACCTCCCACCCACCGTCGGCATCGATGGTGAGCGAACGTTTGACGGCCTTGTTGAGCAGACTGACAGCAGATGGCGAACAGCTCAGCTCGTGGTGGGCGGTGATGTTGCGGAATCCGCTCCACTCAGCGGTATTGCGGTAGACGCTGACAGCAGTCTCGGGCACTTCGAGCGCAGCCCGTTGTTTTGTAGCATCGTCAAAGGCCAAGGCATAGATGTGGGGTGGGGCCACATTGTCGCAGACCACCGACGAGAGCGAGGTACAATCGTAGAAAGCCCGCTCGCGTATGTTCTCTACACTCTGGGGAATGACCAGACGAGAGATGTCGTGACAACTGGAAAAAGCATTGCTGCCGACGGTCTGCACCGAAGAAGGAAGAGTGACAGTACCGGAAAAACTGGTATTATTGAATGCGGCTCCGCTTATAACCTCGATGCCGCGCGGAATGGTTAGAGAACCGGAAAACTTACACGAGCTAAACGCACCGGCTCCGATAAACTCAAGACGGTCGGGCAAGTGGAGTTCGCCTTTCAGGTCTGTAGACTGAAAAGCCGAAGCTCCGACAGACGTGACCCCGTCGTGTAGAGTGAGCGTACCGTCAAAACCACAGCTTGTAAAACAATTGTCGGGTATGACAGACACCTTCTGAGGTATCACCAAATCGCCTCTCAGTCCTTCGCAATAACTGAATGCATCGTGACCGATAAATTCGAGACTCGACGGGAGATGGAGCTGGCCATACAGTCCTGTATTATTGTAGAAAGCACATGGTTCGATATAGCGGAGAGAAGAAGGCAGGACAAGTTCGCAAGAGAAATCGCAATTGCTAAATGCGTATTTGCCGATAACCTTGAGAGTGGACGGAAGAGACAAATCTGACTTCAGTGAAGAACATCCAGCGAAAGCTTCATCGCAGACATACTCTACACCCTCGGGAATGTAAAGCGACCCTGTGAGCGACGAGCAACCATAGAAAGCGTCATAGCCTATCACCCGCAAGCGGTCGGGCAGAACGACATGGCGGAGCGACTTCTTATTATCAAACGCTTTATTCGGAATAACACCTTTCTCATTGAAATGATATTCTTCGTTATCGTCGTGTGACACAGTGTAGTCACCGTAAACGGTCGTCTCTTTCAGATTGATGGCTTCGAGGACGGACATCTCGTCGCGCATGAAGGCGAAGTCTTCAGCATCGAGCGAACCTGTCACCTTCAGGTTTTTCACCCGGGTATAATCTTTGTGAGCCGCAGCCAAAGCAGAGCGAAGTTTGCCTTTCACCGAATGGACGATGACATATTCGCGGGTCTGGGCATCGTGGCTGACGAGGTCGTTCTCCCAAGGCGTGACAGTCTGGCCGACGAGCGTGAGAGCATAGCGACCTTCCGAGGGTTTCTTGTCTACCCTGATGGTGAAATTGGTCATCTTGCCAGTGGCGTAGGTTATGGTTTCCTTCTTGGTAAACCTGTAGGGCTGTCCTCCGACGGTGATTGCGAACAGCGTAGTTCCCGGTTCTACGGTCTGGGGCACGACTATAGCCCGCCACTCGTCATCGTGTCGAGCCGGAATAGTGGCCGATGGCGACACTTCGCCCTTGACGGTGACGGAGCCGTCAACAAGACTGACAGCCGACTCGCGCCGAAGGTTCATAGCGAGCACCGACCGGGACGTACCGGCCCATTCGCCGGAGGCAAAGCCTGAACCTTCGACAAGAGTGACACGGGCGCACCCCATACGGTGGCTCATCGGGACAGTTATGGCACTCTCCGTCGGAGCTACATCGTCGACATGCCCCCAGAGAAAGTCGCTCTTCTCGTAACCACCCATCACGCCGTCGGCTGTAGGCTGGCTCTGGTCGGCTTCGACAACAAAAGGCATGGAGCTGACATCGTCGGGCTGGGCGTATGGATAGTAAGAGTAAACGGAAATGTGGGTGTGCTTGTCGGTCCAGAACATGTCGATGTCAGACTGCCATCGGTTCTCGGCTTCGACGAAGGTGTGACGCACGTTGTCGGCGTGGTTGCCCGAGGACTGCAGCTGGCCGGGAACATTGCCATGGTAATCGACTATATAGACACCCATGACATCGCCGTCGGCAAAGCCGTTGTCGTTGACACGAGTCACGGCTACCTGTTCTATCTCTCCAGAGAGAGTGATACGGTCGTGTCCTTTTCCGGAGCTGTCGAACAAAGAGTCGGAACAGGAGAAAAAAGTAGTGATAAAGGTGAGACACAGGAAATAAGCCAATGCACGTGAGAGGTGTATCGGAACAGAGAAAAAAGATGACAAGACGTTTGTCATTGGGGAGAATCAATCAGATAAAAAATAATTATTCAAGATATTGCAGACTGTAAACCGGACAAGATCGGACTATGCAGCCAAACCAGAACCGAGTCCATACCGCGCAAGGCCATCAGATGCAGACAATAGGTTATGAGATACATCACAATGATTGTGCAAAGATAATAAAAAAGGATTTAAAATAAGGAATTTACGACAAACAATTCTGTTTTTAATACAATGTGGCTTTGCCAAAAGAGTTTTTATAGCTAAATTTGCAAAAAACAAACGGCTGAACCTACTTGTGACAGAATCATAAGTTAAGGCTGTAGAAAAAGATAAAAACGCAATGAAAAAAATATTGACAATGGCAACAGCGGCAACGCTGCTTCTGTCTGGTTGCGGCACAAGCGTCGATAGCGGAGCTTATACCGGTTCTATGTTCGGCACTATATTGGGTTCTGCAATAGGCGGCATCGCAGGAGGGCCGCGCGGAAGCGACATCGGTACAATTGTAGGTATGGCAGGAGGAGCAGCCATCGGCGGAGCCGTGAGCGCGCAAAGAATAAAGAGCCGTCAGGAAGAGACAGCAGAGAACTGGAACAGAAAGTCAAGAGAGATTGTAGACGAACATTTCGACACGGACACGTTGTCGAGCGGATTTGACCCTTCCAACAGTGGCGACGACCGCCTGTATGACTTCGGAAGCAGCGACTACACTGGCAACTACAGTGCGAGCAAGGCCGTGACGACGACACCTGCGCAGTCGAGCGTGGAAGAGCTGACTTCGACATATACCTATACGCCTGAAATAGAAATTCGCAATGCACGTTTTGTCGACAGCGACCGGGACAGCACAATCAGCCGGGGCGAGGTGTGCAAGGTGATATTCGAAGTGTATAACCGTGGCAGAGAAACCTTGCACGACGTAGTGCCGACAGTGATAGACGCAGGGCAAAGCGGACAGGTGATGATTTCGCCAAGCATTCACGTAGAACAGATAGAGCCTGGACACGGCATAAGATATACTGCCATCGTTATGGGAGGACGTAAGCTGAAAGCCGGAACAATAAAGATATGTGCTTCGGTTCTACAAGGCGACAAGACAATATCAAAGGTGACAGAATTTGTAGTAAAAAGCAAAAAATGAAGACGGTGCAAACGTGTTGCCTTCAAATCATCTGATGCTCTTAGTCTGCCTTTTACGACGAGCCACGGCTGTTTTCTTTTTTTCCCTTGCGCTTTTATCATTACCCCATTTGGGGAACTTATAGGACTCCGGAGATATTTCAAAGTCGATTTCAGGCATTTCATCATCTGGACGGTAAGGGGCAACATTGTCCTTCCGGACAACTTCCACCTTGACAACGGCAACGCCCTTGTTTATTATGCCGAGTTCTTTTGCCGCAGCCCAAGAAAGGTCTATTATACGGCCGCGAGTATGAGGGCCCCGGTCAGTAACACGGACAATTACCTGACGACCGTTAGCGGGATTGGTAACGCGCAGACGTGTGCCGAAAGGATGGCTTTTATGGGCACATGTCAGACTGTCGTGATGGAGACGCTCGCCGCTGCTGGTACGTGCACCAGTGGCCCGACGTGAATAGAAAGACGCTTTTCCTCTCTGCGACTGGGCATAAATAGAAACAGCGCACAACAATGTCATTACTGATAATACGATATGTCTGAAACTCATGTCTCTTTTTATTTACTGAACATCTACACGGCAAGCGCAGATAAATATAGTTATAACAGGTATACAAGTAAAAAACGTGCTAACAATGGCTTTTATTGCCTAATTAACCATTATTAGCACGTTTCGGATTACTTTGACGAC
>CALBJK010000196.1 GCA_937892695.1 uncultured Prevotella sp. | reverse complement strand
CCAGTAGAGACACCACTTTGGTGCGTCTCACAAACGGAATGCCATCCTGATTTTTTCTTGAGCATAACCTGAGCAATGCCCATTGGGGAGACGCACTTTTTGTCGTCTCGTGGGTGCTTTCGGGAGACGCACCAAAGTGGCGTCTCTACGCTGGATGCCCGAAAGTGAATGTCTGGCAGATGTAGCAGACTGATTAAATTTGTATTGGAATTGGTAACATGCGGACATTCATAAACATAAAAGCGTCTATTTCATGTTGGACAGATAACGCTCGGCTTCGAGCGCAGCCATACAACCGCTGCCCGCCGCAACTACAGCCTGACGATAGACCGGGTCGGCGCAGTCGCCGGCTGCGAACACCCCTTCAAGCTTTGTACGGGGAGTGCCCGGTATGGTCTTGATGTAACCTGTCTCGTCCAGGTCGAGCCATTCGCGGAAAATGTCGGTGTTGGGCTTGTGACCGATGGCAAGGAAGAATCCGTCGATGGGCAGGTCGTAACGGCTTTCGTCGGCTTCGCCCTTGCGTTTCACGAGGTGCACACCTTCGACACCGTCCTCGCCGTAGAGTCCTACGGCATTGTGTTCGTAGAGCACTTCTATTTTCTCGTTATCCTCCACCCTTCGTTTCATAACGTCGGAAGCGCGAAGGTAAGGCTTACGTACAATCATGTACACCTTCTTGCAGAGCGAAGCAAGATAGAGAGCCTCTTCACAGGCCGTGTCTCCGCCGCCTACCACGGCTACAGTCTTCTTGCGGTAGAAGAAACCGTCGCACGTGGCACACGCACTCACACCCATTCCGTTATACTTCTTTTCGTCCTCCAGTCCGAGATACTTTGCGCTCGCTCCGGTGGCTATTATCACCGAGTCGGCCTCAATCACTTTGTCACGGTCGGTGGTAAATACGTAGGGCTTGGCCGACATGTCAGCCTTGACGACAGTCTCCTCGCGTATGTCAGCACCGAAACGCTGGGCCTGCTGCCGGAAGTCTTCCATCATCTGGTTGCCGTCCACGCCTTCAGGATAGCCGGGAAAGTTCTCTACTACAGTAGTCTGGGTGAGCTGTCCGCCCGGCTGCATTCCGCAAAACTCCACCGGGGCGAGATTGGCTCGTCCTGCATATATGGCAGCTGTGTAACCTGCCGGTCCGCTGCCTATGATAAGGCAACGCACATGTTCTCTTTTTTCCATGATTTAAGTGTTATGGTTTCGGTTTCTTCAATCCTGAAGAAGCTTTTCTATCTCTTTAGCGATATTCTCTATTTTCTCCGTAGGTTCGTAGCGGGCTACCACCTGACCTTTCTTGTTGATAAGGAATTTGGTGAAGTTCCACTTTATTTCCGGCTTCTGCTTGTAGTCGGGGTCTTCCTTGGAAAGAAGGTCTTCAAGAACCGGTGTGAGCGGATGGCTCTCGTCCCATCCGGCAAATCCGCGCTGCTGTTCGAGGAACTTGAAGAGCGGGTCGGCATCGTTGCCGTTCACCTTTACTTTCTTGAAGCGCGGAAACTCGGTGTTGTAGGTGAGTTTGCAGAACTGGTGTATCGACTCGTCAGTTCCCGGAGCTTGCTGTCCGAACTGGTTGCAGGGGAAGTCAAGAACCTCAAATCCCTGCGAATGGTATTTCTCATAGAGATTTTCGAGTTCAGTGTACTGTGGGGTAAAGCCACATTTGGTTGCTGTGTTTACAATGAGCAGCACCTCGTTAGAGTATTCTTTCAGAGACACGTCATGTCCCCTTCTGTCTTTTACGGAAAATTCGTAAACCGTCTTCATTCTCGTTTTCTGTTTTGTTATCTTGTATTCTTTATTTTTTATGCAAAGTTACAGCAAAAGAGCGGAAAACAAGACAAACGAGTTTGTTTTTATTCTTCAAAGTTACACAACCTGTCGAAAATCATCAGGGCCCCACTACTCGTGTGTGTCCGCAAGCAATACAGAGAACGCAAACAAGGAAAGGTACATGGAACAAAGAATTGTTTTCGTTTTAACCCAAATCGATCATTAGACTTCAGCCATTTTCTACGTCATTGTCGTGCAGATTTCTTTATGTTTTGACGCAGGCGTAGCGGGCTACGTCAAGGAAAAACTAAAGAAAGCTGTGCGGGAAGGGCGTAGAAAACGGCGAAGAGTGAACTTCTTGATCTACTTTTGACAGTAACACGTTCTAATGACCGATTGGGGTTCAACCCGAAAGCGTTTTATGCGTGAGGGGGATATAGACGTGTTATGGTTGGTAATCTGTAAAGGCAGCGTTTTGATTATAATTAACTAAAACTGAGAATATATTGTTAAAACCGGATTGTCATAGCTTAAAAGTAAATCATCAATGCTACTTTAGGACGATAATATGCTGAATATGAGAGATTATATAACGCACTGACAATTAGCAGTTTATAAATTACAGAAGGAAAACTGTAGCCCAAAACAGACGAGAAAATCAGCATTTTTGACACGGAAACAGGCCGTTTTCATGTTCCAAAAAGGGTCGTATTGAGTTTTGAAACGGTGCATTTCGCATTGTGATATGCCCCATTTCAGAAAACGAAGGCATAGCTTCAATATTTCATGCCGTTCCGGTACGTTTTTGATGTGGTTTTACAGCTATTTCAGCAGAACTGGTCGTGTTAAATAAAGAGGCTGTTACGTTAATTAGCATTAATTTATTTCGATTTATATAAGAAACTCAAACTCGAATTTAGATGCCCCATCGAAATAGGTAGGGAAGCACGGCTCGTGCGTCCGAAAAAATAAAAATCAATATGAATATCTGCATGTTACCAATAGTCCAATACAAATTTAATCAGTCTGCTACAGCTGCCAGACATTCACTTTCGGGCATCCGACGTAGAGATGTC
>CALBJK010000195.1 GCA_937892695.1 uncultured Prevotella sp. | reverse complement strand
AACGGATGGGGAGGCTTCGTCAAGCAATACGAGGTGGCCGTAGATGTCGACCGTCTAAATGGTTTTGGAATAACCATTCCTGAACTCTACACCGCCATCGGAAACAACAACGAGAACACGGGCGGAAGCTACATCGAGCAGTACGGCAACCAGTACTTCATTCGCGGCCTTGGTCTTGCCACATCACTCGACGACCTCAGGCGCATACCCGTAAAGACGGTTGACGGTGTGCCATTGCTTTTGGGCGATGTTGCCGATGTCCGTATTGGTACTGCTAACAGGTATGGAGCAGTCACTCGCAACGGCGAAGGCGAAGTGGTGGCCGGAATAACACTCATGCTCAAAGGCGAGAACTTCCAGAAAGTGATTGCCAACGTCAAGAACCGCATGTCGCAGATACAGAAGAGTCTGCCCGAAGGTGTGGTGATAGAGCCTTTCATAGACCGGACACAACTCGTCGACCGCGTCACCGGAACCATCACACGCAATCTTGTTGAGGGCGGACTCATCGTCATTTTCATACTAGTGCTCTTTCTCGGCAACGTCCGTGCCGGACTTGTAGTGGCTTCGGTCATTCCTTTGTCCATGTTGTTCGCGTTCGGAATGATGAGGGTGTTTGGCGTAAGCGGCAACCTTATGAGTCTCGGTGCAATCGACTTCGGCCTGATTGTCGATGGAGCGGTCATCATAGTAGAATGCGTCTGCCATAAGATGAAAGAATTCAGTGTCGGATTACATAACGGAAGTCTGACCCCGCCACCACCAGTATTGGACCGCAAACAGATGGACTCGCTCGTGTCCCGCAGCGCAGGCCAGATGATGAGTTCTGCGGCATTCGGCGAACTCATCATAATGACCGTTTACGTTCCGCTGTTCACTCTCGTGGGCATAGAGGGAAAGATGTTCCGACCCATGGCAATGACTGTGTTCTTCGCCATTCTCGGAGCATTCATACTCTCCCTCACCTACATTCCGGCAGCATCGTCACTGCTGCTTTCACGCAAAACCACGCACCGTTCCAATCTGACAGACCGTATGATGGACCGCATTTACCGGCTTTACCGTCCGGTGCTGACGTTCTGTCTCGGCCATAGCCGAAAGCTCATAGCCTCGATGGTGGTACTGTTGGGTCTCAGTCTGGTGGTGTTTTCGAGGTTGGGCGGCGAATTCATTCCAAACCTTGAAGAAGGCGACCTCGCAGCCGAAATAAGCATGAAACAAGGAACTTCGCTCTCACAGATGATAAAGACATGCTCGCTGGCCGAAGCCATACTGAGAAAGGAGTTTCCCGAAGTGAAACAGGCCGTCAGCCGCATCGGCAGTTCGGAGATTCCTACCGACCCTATGCCCGTAGAGCGTGCCGACATGATGATTGCGCTCGCTCCGAAAGACACTTGGACCAGTGCCAAGACCCAACCCGAGCTGATGGAAAAGATGGAGAAAGCACTGAGCGTAATCCCCGGACTCAACGTAGAGATGTCGCAACCCATCCAGATGCGCACCAACGAGCTGGTGACTGGTATCAAGCAGGACGTTGCCATAATGATATATGGCAACGACATCGGGCAGCTTTCGACAGCAGGACAGCGCGTGGCCTCGCTCATACGCGGCGTTGAGGGCGTAACGGAGCCAACTGTCGAACGAGTTTCGGGCTTACCCCAAATCCAGGTGGTGTACGACCGCGACCTTCTCTCCAAGTATGGCATATCCATAAAGGATGCCAACAACATTCTGAAAACGGCCTTTGCAGGAAGCACAGCCGGGAAAATATTCGAAGAAGACCGGCGGTTCGATATCGTAGTACGTATGGACAAGAGTCTGCGCAATGACATTTCTTCGCTCCGTAACCTTTCGCTTCCGCTTCCCGTAGGCGGCACCGTCCCTCTCAGCCAGGTAGCGGCAATAGAGTATCAGGAAGCTCCGGCACAGATAACCCACGACGGGGGGCAACGCAGGATATACGTAGGCTTCAACGTGCGAGGCCGCGACGTGGAGCGCACCATCAACGAGATTGACAAAATTCTTGACAGCGAGCTGAACCTGCCCGAAGGATACTACTACACCTACGGCGGCCAGTTCCAGAACCTCAACGAGGCCAAAGCCCGCTTGGGAGTGGCTCTGCCCGTTGCTCTTGTCTTCATCCTTTTTCTGCTCTACGTTGCCCTGAAGAGTCTGCGCGAAACGCTCATCGTTTTCACCGCCATTCCCCTCTCGGCCATCGGCGGCATTTTTGCACTGTGGACACGAGGCATGCCCTTCAGCATATCAGCCGGAGTAGGCTTCATAGCCCTCTTCGGTGTGGTGGTGCTCAACGGCCTGGTGCTCATCAACCAGTTCAACACATTCGCACGTGAAGGCATGGACGATGTACGTTGCCGCGTGATAGAAGGATGTATGTTGCGGTTGCGTCCGGTCATTATGACCGCCCTCGTCGCCTCACTGGGATTCCTTCCCATGGCCTTGTCGCAGGGTGACGGAGCCGAAGTGCAGCGTCCGCTTGCCACGGTCGTAATCGGCGGACTGATAACAGCCACCGTCCTCACCCTTTTTGTGCTGCCAGCGATATACAGTCTCACGGAAAAGAAGAAAAAGGCTCCCAAAGACTGAAGAAAGAACATCACAGCCCCCCGGCAGACATTTAATCACTGCACAAGTGTCAGGAATCCATATACCTCCATCCAAGCAGCATAACGCCGGATGTAAGTTTCACGACAAACAATAAATTACAAATAAATGAACAGAATATTCACAATGTTAATGGTTGTCTTTCCGGCGTTTGCCGCTGCACAGACACCGATGACGCTTTCCGACTGTCTGCGCACAGCCCTGGAACGCAACCTGATCCTACGAAGCGGACAAATAGCAGTACTAAGAGCCGAAGACCTGCAAAAGACATCCTTCGACCTCGCACCTACCGAACTGTCGTTCGGACAAGACTTCACTACCGGGCTGAGTACGGACAATTCGGTCAGAATCAGCCAGACGTTCGACCTGCCATCAGTCTACTCGTCGAAGAGCAAGCTGCTCAAGGCACAGACCGACGTAGAGCGCGGACGCATGGCCGTAACCAGAAACCAACTTGCCGCCAATGTCAAGAGTGCCTACTTCACACTGGCCTTCATGCGCGAACGGCTGCGCATTCTCCAGTCACAAGACAGCCTCTACACCCATTTTCTGCAAATAGCCAATGACAAGCTCGGCGCAGGCGAAACCGGAAGACTTGAACAGATGAACATAGAACGTCTGGCCGGAGAGAACCGCACAGCCGTAGCCAACGCCGCACGCGACGTACATACTGCCCAGTTGCAGCTCATGTTATGGATGAACACCGACTCGGCTGTCACAACCGTCGGGGATACTCTGCAACGTCTCGACATCGGCAATCCTGGCACTTTCGACGCGGCCTCTACCCCTATGGGTGCAGCTCTTCAGAACGAAGTGACCGCAGCCGACCGCAATCTGCACAGCATCAAACAAGGATGGATGCCACAAGTGTCAATAGGCGCAACCATCCAGGCCGTCATCCGAGGACTCAACCCTTACAATGTCGACCGTACACCCTTCAGCAAAGGCGACCTGATGGGGCTTGAAGTGGGTGTGAGCCTGCCGCTCTCGTTCGGGGCACAAAGTGCCAAGGTAAGGGCTGCAAAGCGCGAAGTGGATATGGCCGAACTGAACCGTCAGGAGCAGCTCCGTTCGCTACAGACTGACTACCAGACAGCTATGGACAGCTACGCCAAAGCACGCTGCACGCTCGACTACTATGACCGGGAAGCCCTGCACAAATCTGACGAGATGGTACGCATCAGCCACACGGCGTACAAAAACGGATCAATAAGCTACGTCGAACTGCTGCAGAACATGCAGACCGCCGAAGAAACACGCATGAGCTATGTCCAAGCCATCAACGATTTCAATCAGGCTATAATCCGGCTCGAAAGCATTAGAGGTAGCGAATAACAAGAACTACATATCAATAAGACAAAACACGATGAAAACAACAATAGTGACAATAATGGCTGTAGCGCTTATGACGGCGTGCGGAGGTAACAAGAACGAACAAGAGAACAAGCCCGAAGAAGAAGCGCCGACAACCGAGGTCACCCTGACAGAGAAACAAATGTCGGCCGTAGGTATAGCTCTCGGCCAAATGGATACCCGACGGCTCGGCCACACCATACGCGCCAACGGCCGACTCAGCCTTGACCCACAGAACCGTGCCGAGGTATCTCCCTTGATGGGCGGCGTTGTGCGGTCCATCACCGTCAACGAAGGCAACCGCGTCGGTCGTGGGCAGACCGTAGCCTACGTCAAGAACATCGACATCATCGAGATACAGAAAAACTATCTCACGGCCTACACCGAAACCGAAGCCGCACTCGTAGAACTGCAACGCCAGAAACTGCTCTCTTCGCAGGGAGCCGGAGTGAAGAAGACTCTGCAACAGGCACGTACAGCCTATAGCTTAGCCCGTGCACAAATGGCCGGACTCTCACGTCAGTTGCAACAACTAGGAATCAGTCCGCGCGGCGTTTCACATGGCCGTTTCGTAACCCGTATGCCTGTAAAAAGTCCGATTTCGGGCGTTGTCGGCAAGATAAAAGTGAACACAGGCAGCTACGTCGATATGCAGACATCGCTGATGACCGTCACCGACAACAGACGTATGCACTGCGACCTGAACATATTCGAGCGCGACATTCCAAGTCTGCGCATTGGCCAGAATGTCGACATGAGACTCACCGGCAACCATAACGTACGACTTAGCGGACGCATCTACGAAATCAATTCGGCCATGGACGAAGCCACTAAGTCGATTGTCGTACACGTCAGTCTTCCCAGTGCGGCCAGAGAAAGGCTAATGCCTGACATGTTCGTCACCGGAATCATCAGCACCGGAGATGCCGAGGTCAAGGCCATGCCCGACGAAGCCATCGTCAGCAAGAACGGTCGCAAATACATCTACCTGCTCGTCTCGCGCGGCAAGGGCAATGTGGTATTCCGACCGGTTGAAGTGGCAACAGGCACAAACGGGCTGGGATACACTGCCGTAACGCCTGTTGAGACACTCCCGCCAGATTCCGTATTCGTGAAAAAGGGAGCGTTCTACATTTCATCTATAATGGATGGCGAAAGCGAAGAGTGAGCGGATTATCATCCGATTTTTTGTCAACGAGCGACCACCTGTAGAGACACCCCCTCCGGGTTGTCTTCCAAGCGACAAGCATACATCATTCAAATAATTCCGGGGTGTCTTTCAAGCATCACACATGTGTCTCATTCGACAAAGCAAATTTCAATTTGAAACCTCGTTCCGACAACATTTTTGTGTAAAATTCTTGTCTGGAAAAACTCGGGGAAATAGAGGTTAAAGAACATAAAAACAGGGATCAAAACACAGTTTCACCGTTCTTAATCTATGAAATGGGGTATATCAGAGCGCAATATGCCGCGTTTTAGAACGTGAAAAGCCGCTTTTCATACAGCAGAATACTGCTCGAAAGGCGGCTTTTTCATCGTATTTTTGTATTGTTATGCAGATTATTTCCATCTATTCTCATTACCGCAGACGTAACATACTATAAATCAGACCATTCTATTTGGAACATAAAATCGTCATTTATAGCATATTCTGTCCGGGAGAACGATTCGATGGATTTTGCGCGAGTTATGGAGACTTGATTTCACATAATTATGAAAGGAAATTCTCAGCGAAGGCCTTAAAACCCGAAAAACGGTTACATATTGAAAGTAAACATTTCCGACACAATCTGTTCACCGGTCGGTTGTTGTCCAGACCGACCGATTCACCTCACCGCTTCGTTCTTCAGAAACTCCTCAAACTCGCTGCGATAGCCGTTGAAGACATTGATATCTACCTTGCTGCGAATGCCACGCACACGGCCGTCCGGACACAGCTGCCAGTAAATCAGGTGAACGTCGGGCTTATACTCGCCGTAACGTGCAATCCAGATGTTGTAGTCGCGCTTCAGGTCGGGAGCGTAAGGCAGATAGCGGTTGACAAAAGTCTGGCTGATGTAGAGCACTGGTCGTGTGCCCGTGCGTCTGGCCACAATGCGCAGCCACGTCCTAACAGCATGGAACATGGCCGTCGGTCCGCCCATACGGCGCACCTGGTCGTGGGTTGGTTCGAGGTCGAGTACAGGAGGAAGGTCGCCGCTGCGGAATGTAGAATGGCGCAGGAAGAAATAGGCCTGGGCCGCAGCCGACGTGCGAGTAGAAAAGAAGTGGTAGGCTCCTACGTGTATTCCTTGCCGTCGTGCTGCCGCATAGTCGGAATGGAAATAGCGGTTGCGCAGTGAGCTTCCTTCAGTCGACTTTATATAGCAGAAGGATATAGGATAATCGACCCTCCCGCTCACGCGCTTGCGGCTGATTGTACCCAAATGCACTATACGCACCGAAGGCCAGTCGATAGAGTGTCGGCGACGGCCCACATCGTGCTGAAAGCGCGAAATGTCGATGCCGTAAATACGGTCGGCCGTGTAGTGGAGCCGTTCGCCGAGATAACGGTCGTTTTTCCATTCACCTGCACGTATATGACGACGGGGCGACAGAGCGAATCCGAAACCGCTGCGTTGGCCGTCGTTCCACATTCCTTGATAGTAGTTGCGGTCGGCAGCCATATAGATGCCGTGCCCTTGAGGTATGCCCTGACGGCTGAGTTCGCCGGTGTAAGTACCAGCCGAGTCGGCTATAGTTCCGCTCAGGAGCGTATCGGCATGCCAGAGTCCGTCGATGCGCTGTCCGTCGCTCCGGTAGCTAACTCCCCGGCCTTCGCGCCGGCCTTTTTCCCATTGTCCGGCATAAACCACGCTGGCGCCTACGGTCAGAACGCCGTAGCCGTCGTAGCGACCGGCCTTGACACCGCCCCTATAGACCGTACTGTCACGCCTTACAGTCTGCTGTCCCTCGTGGCTGCGACGACCACACGACACAGCACACAGAACGATGATAACAGACAGAAAAACAAGTCGGAATATCTTCATAACCAACCTCCTTCCTGCCGCAACAGCCGTTTGATGTCGCGACGACCGAAAATGCGGTTGCCTATAACGATGCCCAGGAAACGTCCGCGCGAAGCGAACACCGGCGAACCGTCGGGAGCAAGCAGCCGGGGAACATCGTGTACCGGTCCGTGCTTACGTCCGGGAACAATGAAGGGAGCTGTCTTCAACGATTCCATCGAGGAATAAGCCATTCCACCGAAGCCGGTAACGAGAATCTCATTATCGTCCTTGGTCCACCAAGGCACGATGGTCTGAGGATGGGCCGACGAAGGGACAATACCATCGGCGGTCTGGATGAGCATGGCCCGACGGTCATGCGAAACAGTCCGACGGATGCATACCAGACTGTCGATTCGTCCGGTTTCATCGCGATAAAACGCCTTGCACAAACAGCGGCGACGCAACGTCAGATGTCGGGTCGGTGATATGCTGTTGAGTATTTTCAATGCTGCCTCAGCCTGACGCATCATTTTTTTCATCTTCATTGAAAGGGCGGCAACCGACGCATAGCCGTCATCCTGTACCCCGTGTACACGAAGATAATAGTCGAGTTCGTAGTTCTCGGCTTTCAGACTTTTCAGTAGCGAGGCCGTCGTATTGCGAGCTGTCTTGGCTATAAGTTTCGCGTCACCCGACTTCAGTGTGGAGTCTGGATTGGCCGTAACTATGCGCCCGGAGCAGGATGGCAACACGGCCATACGGTTAATCCAGCATCCGGCATTCAAGTCTGTCTTTCTTACAGCCTCTGAAGTCGAAGCTATATTCTGAGCCGTTGAGTCGTCGGCCAATGAAGTGAAGAAAATTACCGGTCGCCCGTCGGCACAGAGTTCATACCACGAGTGTGTCTCAACAATGACGGCACTGGCAATCATGCCGTTCTCGTCGGCGGGAAGACACCGCCATACTGTCCACCCCGCAGCGGCGACAAGCAGCAACGCCACGGGCAACATCTTTTTTCCGTTTCTTAAAAACCAGTTCATTAGAAATATATGTTCGGGCTAGTTGGGGCAGACTGGCGCACCACAAGCCTATACGAATATGTTCGTGCCGCGAAATTACAAATAGTAAGCCGATTGGAAGCCAAATTAATCTATTTTAATCCGATGCGCGTCATTATAAAAGGGTTTTAATATATATTTGCATAAGATAAGCTGCACTCGGACAATTGAGAGCATTTGATTGTATTCGGATTTTTATTTTTAATCACATAATAAAGTTTCAGATGAACAACATTTACTGTTGTCTTGTTGCCGGACTTGCAGCAAGCCAGACCTTCACAGCAGCTGCCCAGAACAAGGCGACGCAGTATGTAGGTCTGACGGTAGGAGCTGTCACTGCCATTTCGCCCGACGGGCAGAAAAAACTGCTACCGTAACAGCTGACGAAGCAGGTACTTCGGCGACCATCAAGCACGTAGTGGAGGGCAAGGCCGGACAGCATACATTCGCCATATCGGCCACAGTAGAAGCTGAAGGCAACGATACCGAAGTGCCGCTATCTACAGCTGTCACTCTCAACATGCCTTCTTCATACGCCCTTCCGCTTGCCGAAGACTTTGAGAAGGGTACGTTCGACACCAACAGCTGGACAACAGACCTGATTGAAGGCAGCTCGTCGGAAATTCTGATATGGAACGTTGCCGGTGGCGACTACGAGAACACGACCTACTTTGCATCAGTGTCTTCCACTGTGCAAAAACCTTGGAAAGCAGCTCTCTACTCGCGTTTTTTCGATACAAGTGATGCCGACGACGTGACGGTTTCGTTCAGTTCGAAGGTTGCCGAGGTCAACACAAATTACAAGGATTTCTCGGGCGAGAAGATGGCCATAGAATATTCGACCGACGGAGAAAACTGGGAAACGCTTGCAACAGGAAACGTCGAAGACATGGCTTTGTACATTTCTTCGGTTTCCGCATTCTACTATGTCGCCCCTGAGCTGGGCGGCGAAATAAAGACCGATGCCATCGTCTATGAAGACGAAAAAGAAGTGGCACGCAAGACATTTGCGACCACCTACTTCACAGTTGTCAATTCACAGACTGTTGCACTCGACACACCCGTTAAGATAGAGGCCGGAAAGGAATTGCCATACGACCGCAACGGCGTTGTGATGCTGTTACGGTCGCCATCGCGCTACAGAAACATCTGTTTCTGCAAATAATAGAGTAGGAGGTAAACGCCCATCGTTGCGTTTACCTCCTATTTTCATGTTTAGCGACTTAACACACCACCGTACATGATCAAGTATGATTTGGAATAAAATGGGCGTATTGTTGCGTCCATTTTCATTTTGTCCACTCCGTATCGGCGTGACTCCATCCACCCACGAGGCCGAAACCGCCCGCAACGTTTGACGACGACATCTGGAAGTCGGAAAATCCCATTTCGCCCAAGCCGTTGTTGTCGCGATCGTTGATGGCTTTGAAAAACCGATAGAAGTCGCCTGATACGTGGTAGAGCCGCACTTTGAAGTAACGTTGTAGCACGTTGTCGTGCTCTTCGTCGCGGTCGATGTCGAGATGTAAGGTGTATTCGGGGCTTCTGATTGCCTTGTCGTCGAATATCACGACGTTAGCGAAGAAGTCGTTGTCGTAGTCGAACATGTCGTCAAGGTCGGAATGGAAGCCGAAAACAGGGTCAGCAGTCGGGTCGATTGCTTTCTCCGAATAGACCGTGTCGCCGCCATATATTATATTCATTTTCTGCACAGATACAGCATAGAAGTCCTCCGTATTTGGATTGTCTTTGAAGGTCAGAGCAATCCTGTCGTACTCGTTGTAAAGTTTTTTGATGAGCGTTATGGTTAATCCTTCCACCACCGGTTTGTCCGGTATGACAGTCGAAGCTGTTGCCCGACCTAGGCCGTCGGCATTGACCGCCACCTCCACTTTGTCGCCCGGACGGTGCTTTCCTTCCACCTTGAACAGCCAACAGGGCAGCTGGTCGCTGCCTATGTACTGTCCGCCAGCCTTCAAGAACGACGTTTCACGCCGTTGTCCGTTAACCGAATAGCTCACTTCAAGGCCAGAAGGCATTTTATCTAAAGGCTTATAATCGCCGAAAGGCTGGCTCATCGATACATTGACGAGCGTCGAATCGGTATCGCACGGCATACAATACACCACGGTCAAGGGGCTGTCGCCCATGCCGTTAATCTCTTCGTCGACTTGGCACGAGGCCATCGACACAGCTAAAGCCATGGTCGAAAGCAATGTGGAAAATATATGTTTCATCTCCATTTTGATTATGTCTTCTTCGTTTTTTCTATTATTTTTTCGGTCGGCCTCTTGGCTTAATACCCTCTTTGCAAGGCTTTACCTATAAGGTCAGAACTTCAATGTGTAGCTGAACGACGGCAGAATCGGTAGCCATCCGATGCTTTTGGCGTAGTGGGTTCCGTCGTCGTGCGTTCTCAGGTCGTAGTACAACGCATTCATTCTGCAATAAACATTGTAGAAGCTGATGTTCCATATCCGTTCGCGTCCATGCTTCAGGCGGTGGTGGAAATCTATTCCAATGTCGAGCCGGTGGTACGCCGGCAGGGTCTTGTTGTTGGGCTTTTCATAAACGTAATCAGTTCCTTGGGTCTGTCCGTTCATCCCCGGCACGTTTACGATTTGCGTCGGGATGCTCATTCTGTTGCCCGTGTGGTACATCCATGAGGCATAGGCGGCAACCCTTTGGCCCATTTTCCACCGCGCCGTTATGTTAGCCTTATGGCGGTTATCGAACTTATCGTAGAACCATCCGCCACTGTAAAACTTGTCGAAACGCCTTTTTGTCCATGACAAGGTGTAGCTTCCTTCGATGCTCAACGGCCCATTCCGCCACGCCACATCGGTCTCTACACCCCATGCCCGGCCTTGTCCGTCTATCACTTCGGTTTCCCAACGGTTGGAAGGCGGTGCTATTCCTGCTCCGCCGGTGTACATCAGTAGGTGCTGCGATTGCTTGTAGAAACCCTCGATATTTATTTCAAGCCCCATGACAGGGCGTGCGTAAAAGCCTGCCGAAGCCTGCCACGACGACGATGGCTGCATCTTTTTAGTCGTCAAAACCCAATAGTCGGTGGGCAGGTCAATGAAAGCGTTGGTTATCTTGTGGACATATTGCGTCATCCTCGTTATTGAAGCCTTCAGCGAAACAGCTTTTCCTGCCTCGTACCTTGCAGACAGCCGTGGCTCGACAGAACCGAACGTTTTGCCTTCCGTACCGAAAACGTGGGCGCACAAGCCCCCTTCCAGCGTCCACCGCCGCCCCAGCCGGGCTTCGTCCTCGATGTATGCCGAGGCTTCAAGGGCTCTTTGGCTGCGCCCTGTGCCGCTGATGGGGTTGACGATAGTGTCGCCGTGGTCGATGGTATATTCATTAGGGTTGGGTTTGAAAGTGTGGAATGTGCTCTGAAC
>CALBJK010000194.1 GCA_937892695.1 uncultured Prevotella sp. | reverse complement strand
TTTGGTGCGTCTCACAAACGGAATGCCATCCTGATTTATTCTTGAGCATAACCTGAGTAATGCCCATTGAGGAGACGCACCGAAGTGACGTCTCTACACGCTGGATGCCCGAAAGTGAATGTCTGGCAGATGCAGCAGACTGATTAAACTTGTATTGGACTATTGGTAACATGCGGACATCCATTTTTTTATATTGTCGGGATATGTCAGTTGCCAAGTTCAAGCTGGTTCTTTACAAGATTGTAGTAGACACCATGACGTGCGGTAAGGCTGTCGTGAGTGCCGCATTCGACCACTTTCCCGCCGTCGAGCACCACAATATTGTCGGCATTGCGCACAGTGCTCAGCCTGTGAGCCACGACGATGACCGTGCGTCCTTTGCAGAAACGGTCGAGGTTGTCGGTGATGAGTCGTTCGTTCTGTGCATCGAGCGAATTGGTGGCTTCGTCGAGGAAGATGTAGTCGGGGGTCTTGTAGACGGCACGTGCTATGAGGATGCGCTGTTTCTGTCCCTGGCTCAGCCCGACACCGTCGCGCCCTACCTTGGTGTCGAACTTCAGTGGAAGCGACATCACAAAGTCTTTGATACACGCTATCGAGGCCGCCTTGTCGAGCCGTTGCAGGTCAATCTCGCCGTCGTCGACAGCAATGTTGCGGGCTATCGATTCGGAGAAGATTACGCCGTCCTGCATCACCACGCCGCATTGCCGCCGCCACCATTTCTTGTCCAGACGGTTTATGTCGACACCGCCGATGCTGATGCTGCCTCCGAGCACCGGATAGTAGCCAAGCAGCAGACGCACGAGCGTAGTCTTGCCGCTGCCCGAAGCTCCTACTATGGCTGTTGTCTTGCCTTGCGGAATGCTGATGGTAACGTCGTCGAGAGTCTTTCGAAGGGCGTGAGGGTCGTACTTGAAGTCGATATGGTCGATGCTGATGCCTTTGTCGGGGTCGGCGAGAGCGGTGAGCAGGTTGCCTCCACCGTTCTCGTCGGCCATGCCGTGAATCTCGTTTATGCGCTCTAGGCTTATCTTTACGTCTTGTAGCGAATAGATGAAGGCCATCAGCTGTTCGACAGGGGCGTTGAGCTGTCCGATGATATACTGCACGGCGAGCATCATGCCGAGGGTCATCTGTCCGTTGATGACGGCAGTAGCCGCCACGACAGTGATGACGATGTTCTTGGCTTCGTTTATCAGTATTGCGCCTGTTTCTTGGGCCTGCTGCAACTTCAGTGACTTCATCCTCACCCTGAAAAGGTCGGCCTGTACGTCCTCCCACTCCCATCGGCGACGTTGCTCACAGTCTTGTAGCTTTATCTCCTGCATGGATGTGATAAACTCGTAGGTCTTGTTGTTGTTGCGCGACTGCTGCTCGAATATTTCATAGTCGAGCACCTTGCGCCGCCGAAGAAACAGGGTCATCCATGCACCATAGAGCAGACTGCCGACGGCGAAGATGAGGAACACCATACTGTTGTAGCATAAAAGCACGATGGAGAAAACAGCGAAGGTGAGCAAGGAGAACATTATGCTGAGTGTCTGCTGTGTCAGAAAGTCGTTGACACGGCTGTGGTCAGTCATGCGCTGCATGAGGTCGCCCATGAGCTTGGTGTCGAAGAACGACATTGGCAGCCGTAGCAGCTTGATGAAGAAGTCGCTCACGAGCGAGATATTTATCCTCATGCTGATGTGCAGCAGCAGCCACCGCCGTACAAAGTCGATGGCCGTGCGGCTGAATGTCAGCATGAGCTGGCCTAAAAGAATGAGCCATACGAAGCCTATATCCTGATTCTTTATGCCCACGTCGACAATCGACTGGGTGAGAAACGGCAACAGCAGCTGCAACACGCTGCCCACGGCCAGTCCGAGCACTATCTGCCCGAAATACCGACGATACTTCTTGATGTATCCAAAGAGGAAGCGGAAGGATCGTCGTTCGCCCTGTTTGCGCGGTGAGTCAGATTCGGCTGTGCCTTCTTTATGTTCGAAGAATTGCGGCGTTGTCTCTATGAACATAGCTATGCCCTTGTCGCAGTCACCGGAACGGGTGTTAGCCCAGTGTGCGGCAAATTCGTTGCGGTCGTAGCAGACAACTCCCTTGGCCGGGTCGGCTATGTAGAACTTGCTCCCCCGACGTATGCGGTAGAGTACGACGAAGTGGTTCTGGTTCCAGTGTAGGATGCAGGGCATCGGCGCATCAGCGAGTTTTTCGACCGTGGCCAGTCCGCATACGGTGTGCAGCCCAAGCCGTCCGGCAGCTTCGCTCAGTCCGAGCAATGATACACCTTCGGTAGTGGCGAAGCATATCTGGGATAGTGCGTCCGAGGTATAATTCCGTCCGAAATGCTTGCATACCATTTGCAGACAGGCTATGCCGCATTGCATGGAGTCGTGTTGGTGTATGATCGGAAATCGTTTCATGGCTTGTAGTCAGTTTTAGGGTTGACTATATAAGTTAATGAGGCTTTTCCCTTATTGACCGAACCGGCGTTGTATGATTTTTGTCAGTTCTTCGTGTATGTGGCGGCCCTGTTTGGTTATGTCCTCGCGCACGACGTTTATCTCGTTGAAGAGGTCGGCCGTGGCGTTCTGTATGACGTTGGGCTTGCGGACGTTTCGGTCGGCAAAGGGGTTTATTATCATCTTCACGCCCTTGGGTTTTAGCTCTATGTCGATGTCTTCGCCAGTCATCACCGGGTCGCCGTCGTAGTGGATTACGCCGGGCTTGCTGCGGTGGACATGAAGCTTGCGGCAGCGGAAAGTCTTTATCTTGGAGTTTTTGTTGAGTGTCTTGTTAAACATGTCGATGCTTATCTGCGGAGCTTCTATAACGTCGAACGGCTCCATGATGATGACATCGAGCAACCCGTCGCTCATCGAGGCTTGGGGGGCGATGTAGGCGTTGTTGCCATACTGCGAGGCATTGGCGCAGGATATGAGAAACGCTTTGTACTTGATGGTGCCGTTCTCGTCTTGCAGGATGTAGGTCTCCGGCTTGTATTTCAGTCCTTCGCGCAGTACGTTCTCCACGTATGTTATAGGCCCGCGCTTGCCGGCTTCGGCAAACTTCATGCTCACGAACGCGTCGAAGCCCATTCCGCATGTACAGAAGAATGGGTAGCCGTTAATCACCCCATAGTCGAGGTCGCGTATCTGGCATTCGTTGATGATGTCTATGGAACGGCGCAGATTCATAGGCAACAGCAGATGGCGTGCCAGTCCGTTGCCTGAGCCGCAGGGCATTATTCCGAGAGCAGTGTCGGAGTGGACAATGGCGCGTGCCACCTCGTTGACCGTTCCGTCGCCGCCTACGGCTACGACGACATCTGTGCCGTCAGCTTTTGCGCGGTTGGCTATCTCGGTAGCGTGTCCGGCATATTGTGTTATGACGGTCTGATGGTCGAACTTGTCCCTGTCGATGTACTTGTTTATCAGTTCAGGGACAGAAGCCTTGTCGGATGTTCCCGAAACGAGATTTATGATGAAAACGGCTTTTTTCTTCATGTTGCGGATGGAGTATGGATTTATTGCAGCGGCTGTACTGCAAGCAGCCAGTATGCGTGAGCTTATTGTTTTATGCCCGGTCTATACCTTACAGGGCAATAAACGCAAAGTTACTAAACTTACATTAAAACACTTGTCGTACGCGTTTTTGTTTAATATACATTAACTTCATGTGTCAGCGAATATTATTGCACAATTTGGTTTGGCTGCGTCGACAGATTGTCTGGCGAGGAGGAAACGTCTTATTGAATTGTTCTATTTCAGAACAATGGGGGTATTCTGTATTTATTTTTTATATATCTTTTATTTGACTGATTATCAATGGGTTGCATACAGCAGTGAAATTACGTTCTGAAACGCGGCATTTCAGCGTCTGATATGCCGTATATTGGAACGTGATATGCCGCATATTGGAACGTGAAAAGGGGCGTATCAGGACACTGGGTGAAAGATTGTTCTTTTTGTCGTTTTTTATTGAGTCCAGTAGGTATGCTCTTTGGGGAAAATTTACTCTTGTGAGACACTACGGAGAGTCGTTTCTACAGCATGGCATTATTCGTAATAGTGATTACCATAATTACATGAACAATTACCCGAATTACCTTTTTTGCTTATAAAGTCGCGTTTTTTCCTGTCTTTTTATTAACTTTGCAGAAATCGTGTACGGTTCTTCAGATTTTATGAGGCTAATGATATTCCGATGATTACATTGCATGGGCTACACTCTATGGAGCGTCTCCAGATGCATCGAAAATCTGCTGTTCCACATATCCGTTTCTGGCAGTTTCCGCTACGATTAAGCGGTTGCTGCTGGCATGAACAAATTTACAATAGAAACAATCAAAACAAAATAGAAAATGAAGGAATTGACGACTCTGACGTTACTGCTCCTTTTGCCGCTTTCTTGTGTTGCACAACCGAAAGTCTACTTCACACGCGAGATAAGTCCAGAGGCATGTAAGGCTTTGGGCAAAAAGCGCGTCGTTAGTGTAGCAGTAAAGATAAGGAAGGACGAGAAGGGAGGATCCAACTATCTGAAATACGAATTTGTCAAAATGGAATAATCGTGACGGCTTTCCTGGTAAACATTGAAAGCTGTCAGAACGAAAATACAGAACAAAAAATACAATAATATTAATATGAAAAACAACAGCGTAACTATTTATTCTTTATCGCCAGCCGATGTGCGGGCATACGCCTTGGCTCTGGCTCTGGCCGTCGGCAATGTGCTTCTGCCCATGCTTTGCCACCTTGTGCCCGACGGCGGCAAGATTTTTCTGCCGGTGTTCTTCTTCACTTTCGTTGGAGCCTACAAGTATGGCTTTACTGTCGGTCTGGCTGCAGGCATACTGTCGCCTCTTCTCAACCACTGGCTGACCGGAATGCCCGGTCAGCTCATGCTCGTCCAGATGACCGTACAGTCGGTTCTGCTTGCGGCTGCGGCATCTTTCACGGCGCATAAGTCGCATTCGGCATCGTTTGCGGTCTTGGCTCTGCCCGTGGTTATAGCCCAGTCGCTCGGACTTCTGGCCGAAGCCTGCATCATGCCTGTGACCGCTCCGTTCTTCACAACTTTCTGTATGGCCATACCGGGTATGGCTTTGCAGACGTTCCTCGGAGGATGGTTCATCAAAAGACTGTAACCTCAAAACATTACGACCTATGTTAAGAAACGTCAGAATACTGATTGCAGCCGTTATGTTTGCGGTGGTCACTATGCTCTTCCTTGACTTCACTGGTACACTTGACGACTGGTTCGGATGGGCTGCCAAACTGCAGTTCCTGCCCGCCATGCTCGCCCTTAACGCCGTAGCCATAATTGTCGTTGCGGTCATTACCCTTATCTTCGGACGCATCTATTGCTCCGTCGTCTGTCCGCTGGGCATCATGCAGGACATCATCGCCCACATCGGCAAGCGTGGTAAGCGCAAGCCATATTCATATTCGCCCGAAAAGAAATGGCTCAGATATCCTCTGCTCCTTGTGCTAGTTGTCGCAATAGCATTAGGACTCGGTTCGCTCACGGCTCTGCTCGACCCTTACGGCAGCTATGGCCGCATAGCCCAGAATCTGTTTCAGCCCATATATATTCTCGCAAACAACGGACTGGCCTGGATTGCAGAACAGGTCGGGAGCTATGCCTTCTATGAACGCGACATCTGGATACGTTCGTCTGTCACTTTTGCCATCGCTGCCGTTATCTTCGTAGTCGTTGCTTTTCTGGCTTGGCGCAACGGACGAACATATTGCAACACCGTTTGTCCTGTCGGTACACTGCTCAGTCTGCTTGCCCGTTTCTCATGGTTCAAGATAGCTATTGACGAGAGCAAATGTGTAAAGTGCGGCCGCTGCGCTGCAAACTGCAAAGCTGCCTGTATCGACATTTCGTCGTACAGCGTCGATCATAGTCGCTGTGTTACGTGCGGAAACTGTGTCGGCCTTTGCCACAAACATGCTATCAGCTTCCGGCACACAGTCGGCAAGGACGGCGTGGCTGTGACGCCAGACCGTGCAGCCGAGCAGTCCAATGCCGTACAGCTGCACACTACACCGACCGGACAGAGCCGACGCAACTTCCTCGCCGGGACGTTCTCGCTGGCCACGGCGGCCGTCATTGCACAAGAGAAGAAAAAGGTAGACGGTGGTCTGGCCGTTATAAAGGACAAGATTGCGCCAGAACGTCACACCCCCATAACACCGCCAGGGTCGCTCTCGGCCGATAATATGGCGCACCACTGCACTGGGTGCCAGCTATGCGTAGCCGAATGTCCTAACGACGTGTTGCGGCCTTCGTCTTCGCTCGACCGTCTGATGCAGCCTGTCATGAGCTATGAGCGTGGCTACTGCCGGCCCGAGTGTACACGCTGTTCCAGCCTGTGCCCGACGGGAGCTATACGCCCTATTGACAAAGCCGACAAGTCGTCGATACAGATAGGCCATGCCGTATGGGTGAAAAAGAACTGTGTAGTGGTGACCGACGGTGTGTCGTGCGGCAACTGCGCCCGCCATTGTCCGGTCGGAGCAATAACGATGGTGAAGCTTGATCCGAACGACGAAGAGTCGCTTATGATTCCCGCCGTCAAAACCGAGCGGTGTATCGGATGCGGTGCATGTGAAAACCTGTGTCCGGCACGTCCTTACAGTGCTATATACGTAGAAGGCCATGAGGCCCACCGGACGGTATAGCCGGTGCGGCACTTTGACTCGCAAAAAAGTACAAAACAATTAAAGGGAATGAAGCCCGTAATAAGCATTTTATGAAAAGAAGAGATTTCATCAAGATATTGGGTGCCGGAACAGTGACGGCTACGGCCGCACTTGCAGGATGCAGGAACACTACGCCGACCGGCGGTAACGAAAACCAGGAACCGCCAAAAGGCAAGATGACATACCGTGTCAATCCTAAGACCAAAGAGAAAGTGTCGCTTCTGGGATACGGTATGATGCGTCTTCCGGTTGTCGGCGGAGGCTCGGGACGAGAGAACCCTGATGCCGCAATAGACCAGAACATGGTCAACCGTCAGATAGACTATGCCATCGAGCACGGTCTTAACTATGTCGATACGTCTCCGGCCTACTGTCAGGGACAGTCCGAACATGCTACGGGCATAGCTCTCAGCCGCCACAATCGGTCCGAATATTTTATAGCAACCAAGTTGTCCAACTTTGCCCCGGAGACATGGAGCCGCGAAGCGTCGATGGAGATGTTCGAAAACTCGCTAAAGGAGCTACAGGTCGACTATGTCGACTATCTTCTGCTCCACGCCATCGGCATGGGAGAGGATGGGATGAAAGATTTCTACAGCCGTTATATCGACAACGGCATTCTAGACTGGCTCGTCAGCCAAAGGGAAAAAGGACGCATTCGCAACCTCGGGTTCTCCTATCACGGCGACATCAAAGTGTTTGACCTCGCTCTGAAATGGCACGACGAAGGACGCTACCACTGGGACTTCGCGCAGATAGAGCTGAACTATCTTGACTGGAAATATGCCAACGAGATAAACGATACCAATACCGATGCCGTCTATCTCTACAACGAGCTGCACAAACGCCACATACCAGCGGTTATAATGGAACCGCTGCTCGGTGGGCGGCTCTCCAATGTGCCTGACGCTATTGTGGCCAAGATGAAGGAGAGAGAGCCGGAGAAAAGCGTTGCAAGTTGGGCATTCCGCTTTGCAGGTACGCCAGAAGGTGTACTCACCGTACTTAGCGGAATGACCTATATGGAACATCTCAAGGACAATCTGCGCACCTACTGTCCGCTCAAGCCGGTAACAAAGGAGGAGGAGAAATTCTTGATGGGCATTGCCGACGACATCTACAATCTGAAGACAATCCCGTGCAACGAGTGCAACTACTGTATGCCATGTCCGTACGGAGTGGACATTCCGGCAGTTTTCTCACATTATAATAAATGTATAAAAGAAAGCAACATGCCCAACAAGGGCAGCCAAGACCCTGACTACCGCAGGGCGCGACGCGCATTTCTTATAGGATATGACCGGAGTGTGCCAAAGCTCAGACAATCGAGCCACTGCATCGGATGTGGACAGTGTATAGAGCATTGTCCACAGAGAATTATTATTCCGGAGGAAATGAGAAAGATTGACCGTTTTGTAGAAGAGCTTAAACAAAACGTTTGAATCGAAATTCATTTATTGGTCAATCTGCTTGGAGACGCACCGGAGGAGGCGTAATCTCAACAAAGAGGGAGGAAATCCGCTTATCAATATCTTTTGCTTTTAAATTAGCATCCACGAGCAGCCAGTGTTTAGAGACATCACTCTGGTCATCCCTAATGGCATGGAAGTCCAATCTATGAGCAAAAATAAAAGCCGGACTCAAAAGGTCCGGCTTTTATTATGCAGTTTGTACGGGTGTAAGTGGATTATACCAGTCCGCGTCCGTGACAATTCTTAAATTTCTTTCCGCTTCCACAAGGACAAGGGTCGTTGCGTCCCGGCATTTTGTCCTTGATGTATGGCGAATGGTTGGGTTGTGCATTCTCGCGTGTATCTTGGTTGGCTGCAGTCTGCTGTGCCTTGTCTTCAAGATTCTGCTTCTGCTCGTTGTAGCGTTGGCTGCGCTGTTCGGGAGCAGCTTCCTCTACCTGCTGTATCTCTGGTATCTGGCCACGTGTGAGGATTGAAGCTATTCGGTTGTTCATATCGTTGACCATAGAGTCGAACAGTTTAGCACTTTCCAGCTTGAATATCAGCAGCGGGTCTTTCTGTTCGTAAGAAGCGTTCTGTACGCTATGGCGCAGCTCGTCGAGCTGTCTTAGGTTCTCCTTCCAGCAATCATCGATGATGTGGAGCATGATGACACGTTCAAACTGCTTCACTACGTCCTTCGCCTCGGTGCGGTAGGCTTCTTTCAGGTTGCAAGGAATATTGTAGACACGTTTGCCGTCGGTGATGGGAACCATTATGCGCTCGTATAGCTCACCCTGATTCTCTTCGACCTCCTTAATGGTAGGCCATGCCACATTCTGAATGCGGTCGGTCTTACGTTTGAACGAAGCCATGGCCTCTTGAAAGGCTTTCTCTTCGAGTTCGTCGCGCTTGCCGTTTAGAAGTTCTTCTTCTGTGAACGGACATTCCATAGCGAGTATCTTCAAGAATTCTTCACGGCATCCGGCATAGTCGTTGTTCTCGATGATGTTTACAACACGGTCCCAGATGATGTTGGTGATGTCCATGCCGATGCGCTCACCCATGAGTGCGTGACGTCGCTTCTCGTAGATGACGCTACGCTGCTTGTTCATCACGTCGTCGTATTCGAGCAAGTGCTTACGTATGCCGAAGTTGTTTTCCTCGACTTTCTTCTGGGCTCGTTCGATGCTTTTCGAAATCATCGGACTTTCTATACGTTCGCCGTCCTTGAAGCCGAGACGGTCCATCACGTTGGCAATGCGCTCTGAAGCGAACAGACGCATGAGCTTGTCTTCGAGCGAGACGTAGAAGACAGAGCTTCCAGGGTCGCCCTGACGACCGGCGCGTCCGCGCAGCTGACGGTCGACGCGACGGCTTTCATGCCGCTCTGTACCGATGATAGCCAGACCTCCGGCTTTCTTGACCTCGGGTGTCAGTTTTATGTCGGTACCACGTCCTGCCATATTGGTGGCGATGGTGACAGCTCCGAGCATTCGCTCTTCGGTGTGCTTATTGCCGTTTTCGTCGGTTATTTCCACCATGCCAAGATTGCTGCGTCCGGCCTCGGCTACGATATCAGCTTCTTTCTGGTAGTATTTGGCATTGAGCACCTGATGTGGAATGTGGCGCATCTTGAGCATCTTTGACAGCAGCTCGGATATTTCGACCGAGGTAGTGCCGACAAGAGTCGGGCGTCCGCTGTTGCGCATCTCAACGATTTCGTCGATGACGGCGGCATACTTCTCACGTGCTGTCTTATAGACACGGTCGTCAAGGTCTTTACGGATGACTGGTTTGTTGGTCGGAATCTCTACAACGTCGAGTTTATAGATGTCCCAGAATTCACCGGCTTCGGTCGATGCTGTACCTGTCATACCGGCAAGTTTGTGATACATACGGAAGTAGTTCTGAAGCGTGATGGTAGCGAAAGTCTGGGTTGCAGCTTCTACCTTGACATGCTCTTTGGCTTCGACGGCCTGATGGAGACCGTCGCTCCAGCGACGACCTTCCATGATACGTCCGGTCTGTTCGTCGACAATCTTCACTTCGCCGTCAATAACGACATACTCATCGTCTTTGTTGAACATGCAGTAGGCTTTGAGCAACTGCTGTAGGGTGTGGACACGCTCGCTCTGAACAGAATAGTGATTGAGCAAATCGTCTTTCTTGTCAAGACGTTCCTGATCGGTGAGACCTTTTTCATTGTCGAGTTCTGAGAGTTCGGATGTGATGTCTGGCAGGACGAAAAGGTTGCGGTCTTGTACCTGATTGGCAAGCCACTCTGTACCTTTATCGGTGAGGTCGCAACTGTTGAGCTTTTCGTCTACAACGAAATAGAGCGGCTCTACGGCTTCTGGCATACGCCGGTTATTGTTCTCCATGTAGAACTCCTCTTTCTTCAACATTCCGGCCTTGATACCTTCCTCTGACAAATATTTGATGAGAGGCTTGTTCTTAGGCATTGCCTTGTGAGAACGGTAGAGGGCGAGGAATCCTTCATCGAGCAGTTTCTGGTCATTTTTCTTCTGGCCTTCGGTGATTTTCTGCTTGGCTTCGGCCAGGAATTGAGTTGCGAGCTTGCGTTGTACGTCTACAAGTCTTTCAACAAGCGGCTGGTATTCCTCGTACATCTGGTCGTCGCCCTTTGGTACAGGGCCAGAGATGATAAGAGGAGTACGTGCATCGTCGATAAGTACAGAATCGACCTCATCGACGATGGCATAGTTATGTGCGCGCTGTACGAGGTCGGCGGGCGATACGGCCATATTGTCACGAAGATAGTCGAAACCGAACTCGTTGTTTGTTCCGAAGGTGATGTCGGCCATGTATGCCTTGCGGCGTTCTGGTGAGTTGGGGCGGTGCTTGTCGATGCAGTCTACAGACAGACCGTTGAACTCATAGAGCGGCCCCATCCATTCGGAGTCACGTTTGGCCAGATAATCGTTGACTGTCACCACGTGTACGCCGTTGCCGGTAAGGGCATTGAGAAATACAGGCAGAGTGGCTACGAGTGTCTTACCTTCACCAGTTGCCATTTCGGCAATCTTGCCTTGATGCAGAGCGATACCACCGAAGAGCTGTACGTCGTAATGAACCATTTCCCATTTAAGGTCGTTGCCTCCGGCTGTCCAATGGTTGTGGTATATGGCTTTGTCGCCGTCGATGGTGATGAAGTCGTTCTTGGGGTTGGAGGCCAGTTCACGGTCAAAATCTGTAGCAGTAACCACGGTCTCTTCGTTCTCGGCGAATCGGCGCGCCGTATCCTTTACTATGCTGAATGCCACAGGCATTACCTCGTTGAGAGCTTTCTCGT
>CALBJK010000193.1 GCA_937892695.1 uncultured Prevotella sp. | reverse complement strand
CCGCCGATACCGCAGCATCGGACTGGGTGTGAGCGGATACCACCACGCTCTGGCCGTACGCGGCATAAGATGGGAGAGCGAGAAACATCTGACGTTCATGGACGAGGTGTTCGAGCGCATCAACTATGCCGCCATCAAGGCCAGCAGCGACCTGGCGCGTGAGAAGGGGCAGTACGCCTGTTTCGAAGGAAGCGACTGGCAGACGGGCGACTACTTCACAAAACGCGGATACTCGTCGGAGCGTTGGCAGAAACTGGCCGTCAAAGTAGCCACAGACGGCATGCGCAACGCCTACCTCTTAGCCGTAGCCCCGACCAGCAGTACGAGCATCGTGGCAGGCACTACAGCCGGAATCGACCCGATAATGAAACGGTTCTTCCTCGAAGAGAAGAAGGGAGCCATGCTGCCGCGTGTGGCTCCTTCGCTGACAGACAAGACTTACTGGCTCTACAAGAGCGCGTACCTCATAGACCAGCGGTGGAGCATTCGAGCCGCCGGTGTGCGCCAACGCCACATAGACCAAGCGCAGAGCATGAATCTCTACATCACCAACGAGTACACCATGCGACAGGTGCTCGACCTCTATATTCTGGCATGGAAGTGCGGAGTGAAGACCATCTACTACATACGGAGCAAGTCGCTCGAAGTGGAAGAATGTGAAAGCTGCGCGTCGTAAACAACAGACACTTACGATAAGAAAACAGGAAAAAGCAGCTAACAACATACAGACCGTCATACAAACCCGATGAAAAATGGAAACAAAGGAACTGAAAAGAAACCCGCTATTCAACCCCCACGGTGATACCGACGTGAGGCTCAGACGCATGATCGGAGGCAACACCACCAATCTGAACGACTTCAACAACATGCGCTACCAATGGGTAAGCGACTGGTACCGCCAGGCTATGAACAACTTCTGGATACCGGAAGAAATCTCACACAAGACACGAAGGACTACCCAAAGCTCGACCGCGCCGAACGCACGGCCTACGACAAGATACTGAGCTTTCTGGTGTTCCTCGACTCATTGCAGTCGACCAACCTGCCAACCATAACCGAGTATGTAACGGCCAACGAGGTGAATCTCTGTCTGCACATACAGGCCTTCCAGGAGTGCGTTCACAGCCAGAGCTACAGCTACATGCTCGACACTATATGCAGCCCCGAACAGCGCAACGACATACTATATCAGTGGAAGACCGACGAACATCTGCTGCGCCGCAACACATTCATCGGCAACTGCTACAACGACTTCCAGGAACATAAGGACGGCTTCACACTGATGAAGACAGCCATCGCCAACTACATTCTCGAAGGAATCTACTTCTACAGCGGCTTCATGTTCTTCTACAATCTCAGCCGTAACGGACGCATGTCGGGGTCGGCTCAGGAGATACGCTACATCAACCGCGACGAGAACACCCATCTATGGCTGTTCCGGAACATCATCCTCGAACTGAAGAAAGAAGAGCCGGAGCTGTTCACCGACGACAAACTGAAGACGTATGAAGACATGATGCGCGAAGGCGTAAGACAGGAAATAGAATGGGGACAGTATGTAATCGGCGACGACATACAGGGACTCAACGGACAGATGATAAACGACTATATCCGCTATCTGGGCAATCTCAGATGGAACAGCATCGGCTTCGGCTATCTTTTCGAAGACAACCGCAAAGAGCCGGAGGCCATGCAGTGGGTGTCACAATACTCTAACGCCAACATGGTGAAGACCGACTTCTTCGAAGCCAAAAGCACAGCCTACGCCAAAAGCACAGCTCTCGAAGACGACCTCTGACCATTCCGGACAGTGATTCCACGTCACATAAAGGGCGGGAATCTATTCAGACATAACGCCTACGGCATATGCCGCCATGACAGAATGAAGGGCAGTCCTCATGCGAGAGCTGCCCTTCTTCCAACGTTAGTATGTTATGAAAATTTGAGAGAACTTGAAGCTTCACAGCTTCACGTTTGATTTGTTTTAATTAAACATGATTTATTTTTAGAGAAAGCATAGAAATATCTTACTTTAGAATGATTTCCGACCCTTTAGGCTGCGCTGCTTCTATACTGCCTACCTTTACAGTGTCGGTTTTCATCGAATCGCCCAAAGCCACCGACACGCCGTGACTGGGCTGTCGGGCAGTCCTTACGGGAACGCTCTGCGTACCTTCCTCCATAAAGGAGAACTGGGCGGCATTGCTCAGCGTTAGTATTACAGCCACTACGGCTGCTGCCTTGAACAACGGAGCCAGACGCTGCCTCAACGGGACAATATGAGCCTTGACTATCACCGGAGCATCTATTATCCGCTCCATACGCTCGTCAAAGTCCTCGCCGAGCGTTTCGGTCTTGGGCTGGGTTTGCTCATATACGAACAGGCTACGATACCTGCGATACTCTGCCGGAATGTCAGTCTGGCAGAAGAAAGAACGCAATATCTGCTCCTCTTCGAGAGAAGTCTCGCATTTCCAATAGCGTTCCAAAAGCTGGTCAATGTATCTATAGTCCATAACTGTCAAATTGCTGAAATTTTTGTTTTATGGTCTGACGCCCCCTGAAGATGCTCACCTTAACCTGTTCCTCGCTTATGCCGAGGATGGAAGCTATCTCCTTATAGGTTTTTCCCTCAAAGTCGCGAAGCTGTATGCAGCTGCGCTGTTTTTCGGGAAGGCTGTCGACAATCTCTCTTACTATTCTTACGTGGTCGTTCCGCGCGGTCTGTTCGAGAGGAGTCGGAGCGTTGTCAGGTTTTTCTGTACCGGCTCCGTCATCCAGAGAAGCGTTGCGGTTCTCCGACTTGGCTATGCGGTCGAGAGCGATATTACGGCATACAGTCAGACTGAAAGCCTCTATCGACTCTATTTCGTTCCACGAATCACGTCGGTTCCAAACCTTGATGAGCGTGTCCTGAACGATGTCTTCTGCCTCTTCGCGATTAAGCGTGATACGCAGAGCCAGCCTGAAGAGCACATTCTTCAGGGGCAGAACATCATTCCGAAAACTGACTTTATTCATCGCTTCTAATATAAAGACGGCTGTGGAACGCAAAAGTTACGCCCACGGCCGCATTTTTTTTGAAAAAAGTTCATAACGCTCGTCTTTCCGTGTGCCAACCGTTCTATAAACACTCATGCGAACGGTAAGAAAACTACGGTTATTCAACCGATGATAGAAATTGAGATTCTAAATTAACAATGTTTCTGGGAATATACGGCAAAGAGTATCTTTCAGGCAGATTACTTGCGGATGAAAAGCTTCGGATAGGGGTGTCATATCCATAAAACAACAATGCCCGACATCATTTTTTCATCTCGCGCGAGAAAGAATATGGGTATGCGCTCTCGTCTGTGCCACGGGTGTAGGACGGCTTCGACGACATGGTGAAGTCGATGCGGCCGCCCTTCATAAGATCGACATGGCGGAAGTAGTTCTTGGCATAGTCCTGTCCGAAAAGCTTCACCGACTGCACGTACTTGGCGGCGTGGCTGTTGCCGTCGGCGGCGATGGTGAGGGTGTTGCCGTTTTCAAGATGGAGCCTGACGTTCTTGAAGTAAGGCGTACCGATGACATACTCGCCCGAACCTGGACATACGGGATAGAAGCCGAGCGAAGAGAACACATACCAGGCCGAAGTCTGGCCGTTGTCTTCGTCACCGCAGTAGCCGTCGGGAGCGGCAGAATAGAGTTTGTCCATCACCTCGCGCAGCCAGTACTGGGTTTTCCAAGGCTGTCCGGAGTAGTTGTAGAGATATATCATGTGCTGGATGGGCTGGTTGCCGTGGGCGTACTGTCCCATGTTCATAACCTGCATCTCTCGCTCTTCGTGTATCATGCGGGTCTTGGCTACGGGAGCCTTGATGAAAGTAGAGTCCATCATCTCGTTGAAGCTGTCCTTGCCGCCCATAAGCTCGATTAGCCCCTGTGGGTCGTGAAAGACGCACCATGTCCAGTGCCAAGTGTCGCCCTCGGTAAAGGAACTGCCCCAGTCGGTCGACCTGAAAGGTGTCTCAAACTGGCCTTTCGAGTTCTTGCCGCGCATCAGCCGTATAGACCTGTCGAACACGTTGCGATAGTTGAGGGCACGTTCGGCATAGACCTTTATTTCCTTTTGGGGCCGTCCGAGAGCCTTGCCCAGAGTATATATGCACCAGTCGTCGTAAGCATACTCAAGAGTACGGGCCACGCTCTGGCTCTTCTTGTCGCAAGGCACATAGCCGAACTTGTTGTACAACTCGAAACCGTCACGACCCGACGACGACACCTGAGGATGGACGGCGTTGGCATCATGGAGCAGAGCCTGCCACAGTTTGTCGATGTCGTAGCCGCGCAGACCTTTCAGATAGGCATCGGCCACGACCGAAGCCGAGTTGTTTCCTACCATGCAGCCGCGATGGCCTGGGCTGGCCCATTCGGGAAGGAATCCGCTTTCGAGGTAAGCGTTGACCAGTCCTTCCTGCATCTTCTGATTCTCCGAGGGGTACATCAGGTTGAGGAAAGGAAAGAGGCAGCGGAAGGTGTCCCAAAAGCCGGTGTCGGTAAACATGTAGCCGGGCAGCACCTTGCCGTTATAAGGGCTGTAGTGCATTATTTTGCCGTCGGCTGCCACCTCGGAAAGATTGCGCGGAAAGAGCAGCGAACGGTACAGACAGGAGTAGAACGTGCGCAGATGGTCGGTGTTGTCATCATCTACCTCGATACGTCCGAGCACCTCGTTCCATCGGGCACGGCCCTTGGCAGCCACCTCGTCGAGCGATCCGCTGCCCGCTTCGCGCAGATTGAGCATAGCCTGTTCAGGGCTGATGAATGACGAAGCCACGCGGACGCTTACCTGCTCGCCACGCTTGTCGGTCTTGAATCCGATGATAGCCCCGGCGTGGTTGTCGGTCGAAGAGAGACTGTTCTTGGTAATCTTGCCGCTTGCGACAGAAGCCTTATAGGTGAAGGGACGGTCGAAGACGAGCACGAAATAGTTCTTGAAGTTATGTGGTACGCCTCCGCTGTTCTTGGTAGTATATCCCACAATCATGTTTTTCTCTGGGACAATCTGTACGTGAGAGCCTTTGTCAAAGGCATCTACCACGACATACGCGCCGTCGGTTTGAGGAAAGGTGAAACGCATCACGGCCGCACGCTCGGTCGGAGCTATCTCGGCTGTCACGTCGTAGTCGGCCAGATATACCTTGTAGTAGTAGGGACGGGCGGTCTCGGCCTTGTGCGAGAACCATGAAGCGCGCTTGTCCTGGTCGAATACCGGTTTGCCGGTTACGGGCATGACAGAAAACTGGCCGTAGTCGTTGATCCATGGACTGGGCTGATGGGTCTGTTTGAAACCACGAATCTTGTCGGCCCAGTAGACATAGGTCCAGCCGTCGCCCATGCCTCCGGTCTGGGGCGTCCAGAAGTTCATGCCCCACGGCATGGCAATAGCAGGATAGGTGTTGCCGGTAGACAACTCGAATTTTGAAGCTGTGCCGACAAGCGGATTTACGTAGTCGACTACATTGGCCGCCCCCGCAGAGGAGAAGACGCACAAGGCGGTGAAGATGTTCAGAATAGTTTTTCTCATTTGTTATTTATTATTCGATTGTATTGATTTGTTTGATTGCAGTTGGTTATCCGGATTACAAAGTTAAACCTTTTCTGTCAGAAAACTATGTGCCAGACAACGGTTTACAGTCTGCCTGACACATAGTTTACATAATCTGCACTGTTTTTTATTTAGCGTTAACTTTTGCAAACGCTCGGTGCCGTATCATCGGGATTGTTTACCTTTGCAACCGTTCTCTGTAACAAAGCCGACAAATCGTGAAGCGTGATTGGCGCTTACTCCGGACCTGGCAACGAGGCAGAGCCGGCACTAAGGATATTATTCAAACCAAACAATAAAAACATGAAACGTTATGTATTGACAGTAATGGCCGCAGTTGTGGCACTGGCCATGAACGCCCAGTCGCTGTTTGTGGGCACGTACAACGTGCGCAACCAGAACGACGGCGACGCACGCAACGGCAACGGATGGCCGCAGAGATGCAAGGTAATCTGCGATCAGATGAACTTTGAAGACCCTGATATCTTCGGCACACAGGAAGTGCTCATAGCACAACTCCACGACCTGGCCAATGGACTCGACGGCTACAGACACATCGGCGTAGGACGCGACGACGGCAAGGAGGCAGGCGAGCACTCGGCAATCTTCTACAAGCAAGACCGTCTGAAGCTGATCAACCACGGCGACTTCTGGCTAAACGAGACTCCCGACAAGCCTAAGCTTGGATGGGACGCAGCATGCATACGCATCTGCACATGGGGCGAATTCGAACAGAAACAGACAGGATTCAGATTCTTTTTCTTCAATCTCCACATGGATCATGTAGGCATAGTGGCACGCCGCGAAGCCGCCAAACTCGTGGTGAAGAAGATAGGAGAAATAGCCAAAGGGGCACACACCATACTCACCGGCGACTTCAACGTAGACCAAAAGAACGAGATTTACACCATCTTTACAAAGGACGGCGGACTCAAGGATTCGTACGTCGTGACACGCCACCGATTCGCAGAGAACGGCACGTTCAACGACTTCAGCTCCGACATGAAGAGCGACAGCCGCATCGACCACGTGTTTGTCACTCCAGATTTCGAGGTAGAACGCTACGGTGTGCTCACCGATGCCTACTGGACTCCTGATCCCGAGTACAAAGCCGAAGCCCAACAAGGCAAGAACTCGCCCAAGGAGCTAAGACTCAATAAGTATGTGCGCCGTCTGCCTTCCGACCACTATCCCGTGCTCGTGAAGCTCAGATACACGAAATAAGACGTGCCTGACAGTAGTTTAGCAATTGCCCCGAGACATTATAACAACGCCGAAAAGCCGTGTCTGTATAAATCTGGACACGGCTTTTCGGCGTATTTAGAGTAATTGTGACGGAAAGGCGGTCTTTTCGGCAGGTCGGATTCCTACAGTATTGGCTTTATAAATAAAAGACACCTTCAGGTCCCTCGTTGAAAAGCAAGTCGAGAATGCTCAGATTGGGCAGGAAGCCGTGGCGCGAAGCATAGACCTGATAGTATGTCCGAGGAACGAAGTCGGGGTCGGGCTGCGGATGCTTCGGGCGTATCACGTCGCGGAAATCGGCGACATGCTGACGTTCTTGCACGGTGCCGGGACTTTCGCTCGCAGACGGCAGTATTGCATACTCGTCGGACAAGGCTATCGTAGGGCGTATGTCGAGAAGGTCGCACATGGTGTGGGTGATTTCAAGATTGAAATCGAAAAGATACTCCCAGTGTTTCTCGAAGAATGGACGCAGGTCGTCGGCGTAGTAGTCGAAGAATGGACTCTCGCCGTAGGCCGAGGTTATGGCATTCCAGTGCAGATGCCGCCACTCGCCATGATCGCTTATGCGTATGTCGCGCATGGGGTATTTGGGCGTGTCGTAGCTCTTGGTTGGCACGGTAAGAGCCTGCACGCCGTTGGCCGTAACTATGACACAACGGTTGCGGTAGGTCTGTTTGGTGTAGTTGTCGAAGCGTTCGATGACGCACCGTTTGTATCTGTTGAGTTTCTGATACCATTGTACCGGTCCGAAATAAGTGGAGGAAAGAAGAGCTGTCGATTCGTATAATGTTTCCATCGGTCGTTGTTGGATGTTTTGTCAGAAAGAACAGTAACGGGCAAGAAGACCGTTACATCATAATAATTGGTCGGAGACCAGCCATCGACTGCTACTACCATTGGTTTCTGAACAACAGCCTGACACAGCCCACGATATGGGTCTGATGGACGAGATTGCTGTCGTTGTCGTGTACGACGAGGTAGTGGCGGCAGTGGGTGCTTCCGCAATATTTGCACTGCACTATGTCAGGAATGACAAACGACTTGCCTTCAAACCGTATTGTATCGCCGGGCACGGCAATGACCCGCCCCATGCTTTCGTCGTCACCACTCTGATAGACTATCACTTCGCCGCGCTGCGGAAGCGCATGGCTGAGCCGGTTCACCACCACCAAGTCGCCCTCGCCCAGTCCGGCTCCAATGCCGGAGGGTACGATATAGGTGGTGAAAACAAAGGCTCTGACAGCCAGCATGAGCAGGATTGCCAGAGCCAGCGATAATATGAGATAACCGGCTGTTTTCAATAGCGGCGATGTTCTTTGTCTTTCGTGTTATACCTTTTCCTTTGTCCGATGATGACTTCTATCCGCACCGTCGCTTACTGCGAGCCGGAGGATAGACTTTCATCTGTCAGATGTAGCGGAATGCCGGTTACTTGATGTTGTCCACAAATGTGAACAGACGGCTCCATCTTATTCCGCTGAATCCGCTACGGTCGGGATCGTGCGACCACCAGATAAATATAGGCTTGCCTACGATGTGGTCTTCCGGCACGAAGCCCCAGTAGCGCGAGTCGAGAGAGTTGTGGCGGTTGTCGCCCATCATCCAGTAGTAGTCCATCTTGAAGGTGTAGC
>CALBJK010000192.1 GCA_937892695.1 uncultured Prevotella sp. | reverse complement strand
ACATGACAAACTTGCCCGTCTTCTTGTTGTACACTACCTTGGGGCGTTCGAGGGTACAGCCTCGCTCTATGTCGCTGCCTTTCTCGTCGCTCACGGCGAGAGCCACACCACGGTCGGTCCAGTTGACAAGATCAGGCGACGAGTAGCACTTCACCCCTACCAGAGCCGAGCTGGTGTTGGAAGCCTTATGTTCGCCGAACCAGTAGTAAGTACCTTTATAATACATCACTCCTCCGCCGTGGGCGTTGATGTGTACACCGTTATTGTCGTTCCACAACTCGCCGGGGCTGATGGTCTTGGCCGACGACGGCGAAGAGTCGGCCGTAACACTTGCGGCCAGGCATCCTGACGATACACCCAAAGCGATGGCCGCTGCTAATACAAAATTGATTGCCTTCATATTTCTAAAATAAATTGCTTCTGACTGGTCTTATGAATTTCTGCCTTGTCATTATTTGCGAGCCGTTGTCACAGCCCGACAGATTGTCAGCAAAGAGACAAGCGATGCAAAGTTAAGCCAATATGGCGACACATACGGGGTGATTTTCGGTCATTGCAGGGTCTTTTTCGTCACAGACGGTCATATTGACATAAAAAGGCTTCGACCGACAGACTACTTGTTATCAAGACAGTCTGTCGGCCGAAGCCTTTACCTTTATTATATATAATCCGTCTTCAGCTCATTTTCACTGAAAGACACATAAAAACGGATTACGACAATCAGCCGATGTTAATCTGACGACCGACCTTGTGTTCTTCTTTCTTTATCTTAGGAAGCTCTATAGTAAGCACACCGTCAGCGACATGAGCCGAAATCTTGTCCTTGTCGACATCATCGGGCAGGATAAGAGTCTGTTCAAACTTAGAATAGGAGAACTCGCGACGCAGATAATGAGCTTTCTTGTTCTCTTCCTTGTTGTCGCGCTTGCTTTCTATCTTTACGGTGAGGTCGCCGTCCTCATTGATGTGAGCCTCGAAGTCTTCCTTACGCATACCAGGAGCGGCAAGCTCTACAGTGTATTCGTTTTCACTTTCCTTCACATTAATAGCAGGAGCAGTAGCATTCACTTTCGGGACATTCACGAAATCGTTGAACACATCTGGCAACCAACCGTTTTTATAACCTTGTGACATAATCAATTCCTCCAAATATTTTGTTTTTATTATTATCTTTTTATCAAGTCCTTTCAAGACTTTCATCTTCTTTCATACAATATACGTACCAACAACTAAATTGTGCCAAAATGTCAGACGTTCTGACATTTTGGCACAGACCTGATGATAAGTAGTTAGTAATTTCAAATACCGAGTACTAAATACTACTAATTATAAAAACATTACCTGCCCCAGAGTTCGAAGCCTGTTATGGCCGTGCTGGCCGAACCGTCGACTCCCGGCCGTCCGTTGTTGGTCTTCATCACGCTGTAGCGTATATACGACACAGCCGAGGAAAGCTTGTAGACTTTGGAGACGAAGCGTCCGCTTATATCGCACAGTCCGTCCTTGTCCTTTTCAAGTTGGGCAAGAGTGATCCATTTCTGTCCGTCGGCACTGACGCTTATCTTTATCTCCAGCGGAAGAATCGGGGCATAGTCACGTGTAGTATAGGCGAACTTCAGCTCTTTGGCGAATGCCGAGGTCAGGTGCACGTCGAAGTAATGGCCGAACTCGGCGTTCATGTACTGCGTCTTCCATACCGACTGCCAGAACGTAGAGGTGTTGTTGTCAATCAGTCCGGGCAGCCCGGCTCCGTCGTCACCCTGCGTACAGGGACTGCTGAGCATGTCGAGAGTTATGTCCACCTTTCCGCTCACGACAACGAACATGTCTTCGGACGGAAGGTTGATGCCTTCCATTGTCGACTTTGACAAATGTATCGGCAACAAATAAGTTTTGCCAAGGTCGAGCTTTGCAGCCTCAGCCGTCATATTGAGCTTGATGGACGACTCGCTTTCTCCCTTTACGAAGCTGAACTTGTCGCTGCTCAGTTTGTATGCGGCGGAAGGCAACAGTTCGTAACCGGTTCCGTTGTCTTTGTTATATTTCTCTACTATCTGGGCTATTCCGCTCTGGTCGAGCTGGCAGCTGAAGTCCCATACGTTGTCGAGTCCTAGCTTAAGGGAGATGGTCGCGGCGTTTTCCTGCATTCCGAGCCGCAGCGTCGGGGTGACATACTCCAGAGAAGGCTTGTCTATACTCAACGTGCGTATGATGAAACTCTTTTCTTCGTTGATAGTAGCCGTAGACGGTTGAGCCAGATGCAAGGCCACGGCCACGGGCTTGCCTGTATTGTCGGCAGCCATGAACTTCTTCAGGGCTTCGAGGTTGAAGCCTACACTCACCTCCTTGAATTCTTCGCCCGGTGCGAAATGCACACTTGCAGGGGCATTGTAGCAGTCGGGTGTCACGAGAGTGTAATCCTTACGCAATGAGTCGAGTTCGGCCTTGGTTGCAGCCTGAAGCGTTACGTCTGCATCGAGTTGGGGGTCGCTTCCGGCCTTTATGATGTTGAACGTCAGATTGGTCTGATCCTTCATGTCGTAGACGGTGAAGCCGTCATCTGTCTCGTCCTGGATGTAGACTATCCTGTGATACTTCTCAGGAAACAGTCTGTCCAGCTCGTATTCGGCATTGCTGCAAGCCGAAGCACCGGCCATAACGAGTGCGCACACCGCCATGTTTATATGTTTCGTTTTCATTTTGATTGTCGTTTGATGTTAAAGACTCGTTCTATTCACCTTATTTTACATTAGTATCCAGGTGCCTGGACAAGTTGGGGATTGCTGTAAAGCTCATTCTGCCGAACCGGCATGAGATACATGCGGTTGTCCCATGTGAACGGTTGGTTTATCTTGACACGCTGGTTGAACTGTTCGAAAGTAGGATTGTACAGCCGTCCTTCGTATGAATTCAGTCCTTCTCTCTCGGCTCCGAGATATTTGGGAGCAGTCATCCACCGGCGCACGTCATAGTAGCGTTGGCCTTCGAACCACAGTTCGATGAACCGTTCGTTGTGTACCCATTCCCTCAACGGCATGTCTGATGTTATGTCAGCCGTAGTGAGAGAACGCACTCCTGCACGGTTACGGATAACGTTGAGGTACTTCAGGGCATTCGGCGTATCGCCCAACTCTTCGTAGCACTCGGCAACATCAAGATAAAGCTCGGCCAGACGAATCACCGGGAACGGATACCACTTGCCTACATTGTCTCCTCCGTCGGTAAACTTGATGTTTGGCGGAACTATTTTCTTAGACAAGAATCCTGTCTGGCACAGATCACGGTTGGCCTGTTCGGGATTGTATCCTTGCTGGTCTTTGTCACGCAGTCTCACTGTCAAGGGTTGGCCGTTGCGTATGAGCGACCCGTATTCGTCGCCGTCAAAAGAGAATGTTGCATAGAAGCGCGGCTCGCGGTCGACGTTCAGATTGATGATGTCACCACGTCCTGGAATCTCAGCCGACTTCAGCCACTCTTCCTTCGGGGTGAAGTTCTTGTCCTTATCCGGCAAAACGCCGTCCTTGGTGTAGAAATGCTCGATGGAGTAAAGAGTCGGAGCAATACCGCTCCATCCGTTCCACCACTGTCCGTTACTCCGCAGGTAGCAGCGGCGTGGCAGCTGTACGGCATAGTTGGAGTCGTGGTCTGGCGTGCTCCATATCATCTCCTTGTTACCCATGGTCTCGTCAGAAGCCGTGATGTAGCGCATCAGCAGCACGTGCTGCAAGAAGTCCTTGCCTTCAGGCGTGTCGGCCGACACTCCCGGGACAGAAGGCAGGGGTACTCCCTGGTCTTCGGCCATCTTCATGGCTGTCTCTACATCCATCAGTTTGCGTCCGCCCTCCTTTTCGGCAAACTCAAGAGCCTCTTTGCATGCCGTCAGAGCGCGTTCCCACTTTTTGGGGTCGTACTTGGTGCTTACAAGTTCCTTGCCGTAGCCGGGAGTCTCATAATTGGTATTGCGCCAGTTGGGATAAGGGAAGCTGCCGTTCCACAGAGGCGATGCCGCATAGAGCAGCAAACGGGCCTTCAGAGCTTTGCAGATGACGGCATTGCCCCGGTTGTAGGTGTCGTCGAGCGCGTATGTGGAAGGAAGTTCTTTGGCGGCCTCGTCGAGCAGTCCAACAATGTAATCGACGCAATAATCGAAGTGGGAACGTCCGGGAAACTCACTGGCCGGTGTGTCACGCGGCAGCTGCTTGTCCATAATAGGTATCGGGCCATACAGCTCCAGAAGCAGGAAATGGAGGTAAGCCTTTACAAACTTGGCTTCGGCCTTGAACCTCACACGGTCTTCTTCGGTGACGTTCAGGGGCTGAAGTGCGTCGAGCTGCGAAAGGAAGAGGTGCAGATGACCTATATAGCCGTAACAGTCATACCATCGGTTCTGTGCACGGTCGGTATTGTTGTTGATGTCTGAGCCGCCGGCCGACATCTGGTTCCATGAAATGAGCTGTGACCCGTAGCCCCATAACTGCGGCAGGACAAACTCGTCGGTGGACGACTCATAGCGCGTGTGCGACGAAGGACTCTGCATAGCCAGCGGTTCGTAGCACGACTGCAGCCACGAAATAGCGGCGTTTTTGTCCTTCATGGCATCGGGCAGAGTGGCGCGGACAGGAGGCGCAACATCGAGATAATCGCACGACGTTGCAACCATGATAGCTGAGAGGGCAAGCAGTTTGCCGCCTCTTTTCAACATTTTCTTATATAATGAATGTTTTGTTCTCATTGTCTAATCTTTTATTATAGCAAGATTCATCAGATATTAAGCAGATACTTTGTTGTTCAAACAGCCCTTGAATTACAGTCTGACCTGCACACCGAGGTTGAACGAACGCGACAGCGGATAGGTGTTCCACCATATTTCGGGATCCCAGTTCTTGAATGGGCTGAACACCGCTATGTTGTCGCCACTGAAATAGACACGGCAGAAGGGGAATGAATAGCCTATTTCGAGAGTCTTGAAACGCAGGAAGTTGCCGTTGCGCATCCAGTATGTACTCGGCTGAGTATTATTGGCCACTTGCTGGTCGGTCAGTCCCAGACGCGGATAGGCGGCATTGGGGTTTGGATTGGCTTCAGACCAGTGATTCTCGGCTATGAACTTCATCATGTTGTTGCGGTCAGAACCGAACGGACGAACGTCGTTCATCATCACCGTACGCTTGGCCGAGCCGTTGAAGAACACGCTCGCGTCGAGCTTTTTCCACGTCACACTCAGCCCGAAACCGTACTGTATGCGCGGCATAGATCCGTAGGGTGAAATCATAACCTGATCGTCGCTGTTGATGATGCCGTTGCCGTCGACATCGCGATACTTTATGTCGCCGGGAGCTACGGTGCTGCCCAGATTCTGCTTGGCATGATGGGCTATGTCCTCCTCGTCTTTGAACAGGCCTTCGGCAATATAACCGGTTGTGCGGCTGATTGGCTTGCCGGTCTGAGTCTGCCATACATACGGGTAAGCAGGTTCGTCGACATCCTTATACTTGTTCTGCGTGTATGTAAAGTTGAAACGCGCATCGATGTAAAGGTCTTTTACAACTTCTTTCTTCCAGTTAGCACTGAACTCATATCCCCAGTTATCGACCGAACCGATATTGCTCCACGGCACGGCATTGAAGTAGCCCATCTGGTAAGGCCAAGAGCCGCGCTTTAGCAAGATGTTGTAGCGATGGTCATGGAAGTAGTCGAAGGTGAGGTTGAACTGATGGAACAGTTCTACGTCCACACCGACATCGAGTTTCTGCACACGTTCCCATACCGGATTCTGCACGGCAAAACCGTTTACAGCCGGACCGTTCTTGAAATAAGCCATATCCGAGCTTGGCCCCGAGGTGAATCCTCCGCCTCCGCCAACATCTACTGTATCAAAGAAGAGGAAGTGGGGGGCACCTGCTCCCAGGCCGGTATCGTCGCTGCCGACGAGTCCGTACGAGCCACGCAGCTTGAAGAAGTTGACAACATTCTCAATAGGTTTCCAGAACTTCTCGCCGCTGGCCACCCATCCGAGCGACACGGCGGGGAAGAACTCGAAGCGGTGTCCGTCGGGCAGACGTTCCGTACCGTTGTAGCCGAAGTTGAACTCCAGCCAGTAGCGGTTGTCAAAGTCGTAGGTTACACGTCCCGACAAGCCCTGATTGCGCTGAGGCAGAGCCAGGTCGCGCACTTCGCGCTGCATGTACATAAGCAGTCCGCCGACAGAGTGCAGTCCGAACGAACGGTTGTACATCAACCGTGCATCAAGGTAGAATGTCTGGTTGTTGTTCTTCGAAGGGTCGGTCTCAGCCACAAAGTCTGTACCTGGCAGTCCTACGCGCTCCGACTCAAAAACATCGGGGTTATCCAGTCCGCCCCAGCTGTCGTCTTTCACGCGGTAGTAGTAGGGATTTATCGACTGCGAATAGGTAGAATACGACCAGTTCTTCCAGTTCACCATAGCCGAGAACGACAGTCCCTTGGTCACGAAGTCGAGATCCTGTTCCAGCTTCAGTGACGTGTTGAGAGTGTTCTCATTGCGCTGTGAAAAGCTGCCGAGCATGAAGGCCAACGGGTTGGTCTTGAGGGTCTCGCCCGAAATGACAGAACTGCCATAACGTGTGTGAAGGTCGCCGGGCTGTGCCGGAAATGTCGCCGGAAACTCGATAGGATTGGCCCAATAGAGCTGGCTGAAGATGTCGCTCGTACTGCGTCCCGAACCTTTCATGTTTCGTATCTGCGCGTTCATGCGCAGGTCGAGCTTGGTAGTACGGGTCAACTTATAACCGATATTGTTCTGGAAGGTGTAGCCCCAATTCTGTATGTTGTTGTTATAGAAATAGTCAGACGGAGCCTTGATGATGCCGGTGTCGTGGTTTGCCTGTAGACTCATGTAGTAGGTGGCTCTGTTTCCGCCGCCCTGCACAGAGATGTTGGCCCGCTGATTCCAGTTGCCTTTGCGGAAGAGCACGTCGCGCCAGTTCACGTCGGGGAAAACGTATGGATTGACGTGGTTGCGCGTGTTGTCTATCTGCTCTTGGGTGTAGCGCACGGGCGATCCGGGTACACGCGCAAGAAGAGCCTCGTTGTAGAGTTCCATGTATGTGGCTCCGTCGACAAATTCCGGGAATTTGGTAGGATGGACATACGTGGTTTCGAGAGTCACGTTGACACGCGCCTTGGTGTTCTCCGAACCGTTTTTGGTAGTGATGAGCATCACACCGTTGGCTCCGCGCACACCGTAGATGGCCGTTGCCGATGCATCCTTCAGCAGGGTGAAGCTCTTTATGGTTTCGGCAGGAATGGCGTTGAGGTCACCAACCGATATTTCTACGTCATCCAATAATATAAGAGGTGTGGCTCGGCCGCCGAACGTTCCCACGCCTCGGATATAGAATTCGGAAGCCTGTCCAGGCTCACCGGTATTTGTCATAGCAACAACTCCGGCGAGCTTACCGGCAAAGTTGGTTGTAAGCGAAGAGGACGGTGCCCGAAGTTCGTCACCCTTGATCGAGGCGATAGATCCGGTGACGGAGATTTTCTTCTGTGTTCCCGCACCTACGACTACAACCTCATTAAGAGTGGCATCGCTGGGTTCAAGCTGAATAGTAAGCACACCTACATCTTCTGCATCAATTTCGACTTTGGTATAACCAATGTAACTCACTTCGAGTACAGGGTGTTTCGCACGGCTCACATCGATTGAGAACTTTCCGTTAATGTCACTGATTGCTTTTACGCCAGTACCTTTAAGAGAGATAGTAGCTCCGATGATAGTTTCGCCAGTGACTTTATCCACTACCGTTCCCTCAACTACACGATCCTGTTTCTGGACCATTTTTCCACCTCGCGGATGGTATTCCGCATAAGAATCTATACTGAAGGCTGTCAACCCCATCGTCATCAACAGACTGGCACAGACAGAACCGCACAGCGAGAATCCTTTACTTTGGTGCTTCATCATGAATACTATTTATGTTTTTAGTTAAAATATATTTTTCTTTCTCCGATTTGAACCGTTAAAGACAAGCCTGTTCCAGATATTTCACGTTTCCTATTTAGGCTTCATTGGTCGATTCGGTTGAATTTAGATTGTATATTCTTTTTACCTATTAGGTACAGTCAAAATCAGAGTTCCACCGATTGCCGAAGTTGCCCAGCTTTCGAGACCTACTCTAATTATTTTTTGCAAAGTTAAGGAAATTTTTAAATCACGAACCGTATTTACAGTAAATAAAGGTTAAATATTGAGATTGCTTCTTTAAACTGACATGTCAAATGCAAAAACAGGAATCAGCACGGCAAGGACTTGAAATACAACCTGTGGGCTTAAATACCAATTACTAAATACCAATTGATGATTATTAAAATAGTGTATGAATGTCCACATGTTACCAATAGTCAAACACAAGTTTAATCAGTATGCTACATCTGCCAGACATTCACTTTCGGGCATCCGACGTAGAGACGTCACTCCGGTGCATCTCCTCAATGGGCATTAC
>CALBJK010000191.1 GCA_937892695.1 uncultured Prevotella sp. | reverse complement strand
TCAAATGCTCTTGATCGCAGATTTTTTGCGGAAGTTATTTTTTGAACATTACTTAACTTTTTCTGTATTAGGTCTTATAAGGCAAAAACCTGTGCTGCATAATTGTCCATCATTTTTTTCATCTACGATGCAAGAACGTTTCAATAAAGGTCTCGTTGTTCCAAACAAAATATCTCCTGTTTGCACGGATTGTTTAGCTCGACTTGGAGCGTTTGACACATTTACAACGAGTGTTGTTGAAATTCTCTTTGTTTTTCTATCAAACGATGACAAATCAATATACAGATATTCTCGGTCTGAGTTTTCGTCAGTCCATTTGAAGCTTTGTTTCGGAAGTATAATGTCCTCTATTTTCGTCTTATCCACCTTCATACCATTACGAATTTAGCAGTTTCTTAAACTCTTCAAAGGCAGCGTTTATCTTGGCTTGTCGTTCCTCTATGCGTGCAATGATAACCTCAGGGGCATCGTAATGAACAGGCGTGCGCTCCACTTCATGATAACGCTTATAGCTGAGGTCGTAGTCATTGGAGCGGATTTCATCTGCCGTTACAAAGAACGACTGGTCTTTGCGGCTGCGGTCGGTCTCGGCTTCGAGGTTGCCGAAGCGGGCTATGATGTCGGGAATGTCGTTCTGTTCGGGCGTGGGCGTGCGCTGCGTGGTTAGCGAAAAGCCGTCGGCACGCATGTCGTAAAACCACACACGGTCGGTGCCGCCAGTGCCGGTCTTGGTGAAGATAATGATGGCTGTGGACACACCGCTGTTTAGTCATGAACCTTTGCGAACCGCACCAGATAGAACAGAAGGTGCGCCGCTCCGAACACGATACTTATTGCGAGCAGCGTCTTGTCTGCTCCCCATCCAACAGTCATCTGATGCCAGAATCCCACTATCACGCAGAGGAAAGACAGCGATATGCCTATCAGATTGAGCGCAGTCTGGCCATGACGTTTATGGGTGCCGTTGCCCAGCTTGCTGTGCGTTATGCCGTATGAAGAATAGATGTCCATGCCCACAAGCATCCACATCACCAACCGAAGCCATGTGTCAGCCGGAAGAAAGACCATCATCCCCAGACATGTCACTATGCCAAGTATGGGGACGTAAGGCATGAGCGGAACCTTGAAGTTCCTCGGTGCATCGGGCATGGTTTTACGCATTACCAGAACACCGGCACAGACGAGAATAAAAGCGAAGAGAGTGCCGATACTTACCATCTCGCTGGCTATGCGGGCAGGTACGAAGGCGGCCAGTGCCGAGACAACCACCATGAAGAGCAGATTGCTCCTGGCAGGGGTGTGGAAACGCGAATGGAGATGGCTGAACATCTTGGGCAGCAGGCCGTCGCGGCTCATACTGAAGAACACACGGCTCTGCCCCATAAGCATCACGAGAATAACGCTTGTGTAGCCACACACGATGGCCAGGACAATTATCTTGTTGAGCCAAGGATAGTCGGAATGTATCACTCCGTCAGCACCGGGTGTCCCCATCTGGGAAATGGCTGTAGCCACGGGAGCCAGACTGTCCAGACCTTTAAAGGATGTATAGTTGGCCACCCCTGTCATAACGTAGGCAAACAGTACGTACAGAACCGTGCATACCACCAACGACCCCAACAGTCCTATGGGCATATTGCGCTTAGGGTTACGTGTTTCCTGAGCCGCCGTACTCACAGCATCAAACCCGACGTAAGCAAAAAAGGCCACAGCCGCACCACGCAGGATGCCTGAAAAGCCGTACTCGCCGAAAGAGCCGGTGTTCTGAGGTATGTAAGGAGTGAGATTATCGGACTTGATATATTTCCATCCGACGAAGACGAAAAGCAACACTATGGCCAACTTCAGCACTACAATTATCGCATTGACGACAGAGCTGTCTTTTGTTCCCCTTATCAGCAATGCGCTCATCGCTATCACCACGCCAACAGAAGGCAAATTCATTATGCCGCCGTCAGTAGGACAACTGCTCCATTCTAGCGGCACGTCCCACCCCAAGTCGGCCATGAGCATACGGAAGTAGCCCGACCAGCTGATACTAACCACCAAAGCCCCTACGGCATACTCAAGCACCAAGTCCCAACCTATAATCCATGCTACCAGCTCGCCCATTGTCACATAACTGTAAGTGTAGGCACTGCCAGCTATCGGTATCATAGATGCAAACTCGGCATAGCACAATCCTGCAAAACTACAGGCTAACGCCGCGATGACAAAACTGATTGTAATGGCGGGACCGGTGTATTCGGCAGCTACCACACCAGTGACAGAAAACAAGCCCGCACCGATAATAGCTCCTATTCCCATAGCCACCAGTCCAAGTGGCCCAAGCACGCGCTTCATGCCTTGCCGTTGTTCTTCTTTCGCTTCCTGCAGCAGGCTGCAGATACTCTTTCTTGCAAATAAATCCATAGATTCTCTTACCTTTTGACTTTTATTTTAAGTGCAAAGTTATCAAAAAGAAATATAAATAACAAATTTTATGTCGTTTTATTATAAAAATATGCGATTTAAAAGAATAATTCCATACGTCAATCACACTCGTAAAGGCACAAATTCTTTGCAAACGTAAGATGCACGAATAGAATATATTTCTTATCTTTGCAAAACATTTATACGTGGACTACTAGCCCTTGAATAGCCAGTTTAGGATAAACAGAGAAAATGATAGCACCAAAGATTGATTTTTCAGACAGAGAAGAGCGCATCGACTTCGTGCGCGAACGGTTCAGCTGCCAATTCCCGGCGTGCGGCGGCTGCGGCTCTTGCCATTTGCCTGAAGGCAAGCCGGCCATGGAGGTCTTTGCTGATTATATTGACGGTAAGGTGGAATTTGCTTCTATCGCCTCTAAGCTGTGGACATAAACTTGTTTAATGAATACCTGCATCGTGCCAATAACGGATAGAGTTGCCGTCACGCCATTCCGCCCTTTTGCAGTAACTATGGAGAAGTTACGCTGCACTCGGAAATAAAAAACAAACGAGTTTGTTTTGTATTTCACTCTTTTGCAGTAACTTTGCAACGGCTTCGGTCGGAGGTGCGCAAAAGGAACGTTTACCCAGAGCACAATCCGTCAAAAGGGAACGGGGTGAAAATCCCCGACAGTCCCGCTGCTGTGAGCCGCCCTTATCGGGACACGAACAACGACAGCCACTGTACATTTGTACGGGAAGGCGTTCGCGTCCGGGCGACGAGTCAGAAGACCTGCCGGAGCTTCTTCACCGCCAAAGCGGTCTCGTGGGTTAGACCGCAGGGTGGACTATATCGTTTGAATATGTCAGGAAAAACTTTTCTGGTCATGCTGCTCGTGTCGGCTGCGACTGCTGTCGCGGCGCAACCCGGTACTGTCCGGCGCGACAGCACATACAGTCTGAAAGAAGTGATTGTCAGTTCACGCAATCCGCGCAGCGTCATCGCCCCGCAGAAGCTCGGCGGCGACGACCTGCAGCGGCTCAACAGCCTGAGCGTGGCCGACGCGCTACGCTATTTTGCCGGAGTGCAGCTCAAGGACTACGGCGGAGTGGGAGGCATCAAGACCGTCAACATACGCAGCATGGGCACCAACCACGTGGGGGTGTTCTACGACGGGGTGCAGCTCGCCAACGCACAGAACGGACAGGTAGACCTCGGGATGTTCTCGCTCGACAATATCGGCGAAATAGAGTTGTACAACGGACAGAAGAGCGAGATATTCCAGTCGGCTTCCGACTTCGCTTCGGCCGGGTCGATATATCTGTGGAGCCGCCGTCCTACCTTCGCCCCCGGACTGTCCTACAGTCTGAAAGCCACGCTCAAGAGCGGGTCGTTCGACCTCGTAAACCCCTCGGTACTTCTCGGGCTGAAGCTGTCCGACCGCGTCGCTGCATCGTTCAGCGGCGAATGGCTCAGCAGCAGCGGCAAGTATAAGTTCCGATACCGCCGCCGCGCCGTAGGTTCTGACGAAACAATGTACGACACCACCGCCGTAAGACAGAACGGCGACATACGCTCAACCCGTCTTGAAGGTGCGCTCTTCGGCACGTTTGACGGAGGTTCGTGGATGGCCAAGGCCTACAACTACACCTCGGAACGCGGCGTGCCCGGAGCTATCGTAAACAACGTGTGGCGGCGAGGCGAACGCATCTGGGACAACAACTCTTTCGTACAGGGCTACATAACCAAGGACTTCTCACGCCGCTACCACGCCCGTCTGATGGCCAAGTATGCCTACTATCTGACAAAATACGTAAACCGCGACACAACCACTGCCCGCATCGACAACGTCTACCGGCAAAAGGAACTCTACGCCTCAACCTCACACCTATATAATATTACGAGTTTCTGGGATGTGTCTGCGTCGTACGACTTGCGCTGGAACACAATGGATGCCAATCTGACGAGCTTCGTCTACCCCACCCGATGGACCCACATAGCCTCACTGGCCACAGCTGCAACGCTCGGACCTGTAAAGATTCAGGGCAGCCTCGCCTTCACCCACATACACGACCGGCTGCGCACGGCCATATCGCCCGACGACAAGAACGCCCTTTCGCCTGCACTGTTCGTGGCCTACAAGCCGTTGGTGCGCTACGGACTGACCTTCCGCGCCTTTGCCAAACACAGTTTTCGTATGCCTACGTTCAACGACCTCTACTACACCGACATGGGCAACGCCCGGCTGTCGCCCGAACGCGCCACGCAGTATGACGCTGGCTTCTCATACGAAAGCCGGCGGCACACCGACCGCATAGTCACGGCATGGGACATACGGGCTGATGTCTATCGCAACAATGTACGCGACAAGATTGTGGCATATCCCAAGGGGGCGCAGTTCAGATGGACGATGCTCAACCTCGGACGGGTGCGCATAACGGGTGTGGACGTTACAGCCGGACTGACCCTCCAGCCCATCCGCCAGCTATATATCACGACCCGGCTGCAATACACCTATCAAGAAGCCATCGACGTGACCAACCCTGCCGACACTTACTACCGCAACCAGATACCATACATACCATGGCACAGCGGTTCGGCGACGGTGCAGGCACAGTGGCGTGAGTGGAGCCTCAACTACAGCTTCGTCTATACCGGCCAACGCTACAACCAGCAGGAGAACATCGTCTACAACCACGTACAGCCGTGGTACACGAGCGACATGTCGGTGACAAGACTGTTCCGATGGAGCCGTTACTCGGCCAAGGCCACGCTCGAAGTGAACAACCTCTTCAGCCAGGACTACGACGTGATACTCAACTATCCCATGCCGCGCCGCAACTTCCGGCTCACTCTTACTTTTGAAATATGAACAAACTCTGGCTTATAATAATACTCATGGCTTCGCTCGCTCTCTTTTCGTGTCGCGAGGAAGAAACGGTAGTGCCCACCCAGTACGACCGTCTGCCCGTAAGCCTTGCGCCGGGTCAGAAGGTCGTCGGCATGTATCTGCTCAACGAAGGCAACATGGGCAGCAACAAGTGTACGCTCGATTTTCTTGACTATGCCCAAGGCGTATACATGCGCAACATCTACGCCGAACGCAATCCTAACGTCGTTATGGAACTGGGCGATGTGGGCAACGACATCCGCATATACGGTTCGAAGATGTACGTCGTGGTGAACTGTTCCAACAAGGTAGAGGTGCTCGATGCGCATTCGGGCAAACGCATCACACAGATAAACATACCCAACTGCCGGTTTGTGACGTTCGACCGGGGCTATGCCTACGTCTCGTCCTACGTAGGGCCGGTAGAGCTGAACAATCCCGATGCAGTCAGGGGAGCCGTCTACAAGGTTGACACTACATCGCTCACGACTGTCGGGCGTTGCACCGTGGGCTACCAGCCAGAAGAAATGGCCGTACTCGGCGACCGGCTCTATGTCGCCAATTCGGGCGGATATATGGCTCCGAAGTATGACAACACCGTCTCGGTGATACAACTCAGCGACTTCAGACAGATAAGAAAGATTCCGACAGGCGTAAATCTCTGCCACATCCGTGCCGACCGCTACGGACGGCTTTGGGTTACTTCGCGTGGCGACTACGGCAAGGTGCAGTCCAATCTGTACGTAATGCAGAAGCAGCCGGGACGCGACGAGATGGAAGTGACCGATACACTCAACATTCCCTGTTCCGACTTCGCCATCAGCGGCGACTCGCTCTACTATTACAGCACGGCGTGGAACGACCACTCACAGACCAACACCGTCACCTACGGCATCGTAGACATCAGGAATAAACGGCGCGTGAGCGATTCGTTCATCACCGACGGCACACAACGCGACATAGCCGTGCCCTACGGCATTGCCATCCATCCAGAGACGGGCGAAATATTCGTGACCGATGCCAAAAACTATATTTCGAGCGGCGTGCTCCATTGTTATGGCCGTGACGGACGGCGCAAATGGAGCGTGCGCACTGGCGACATACCTGCCCATATCGCCTTCCTGGAAAGATAAGGACGTTGAACAATATCAGCTTTTAAGAAGAACATGAAACTTACAAGAAATAGAATTCTGAAGACATGCTGCGGTCTTATGATGGGGGCTGTAGCCTTATCGTCCCAGTCGTGCAGCCGTGACGACGAACAGGTGAGTCTCGGACTGGACGACCACTACTATCTGCCCCGTATGCAGAAGCTGGTGCTTGCACCCGCCTTCACCGGCGATTCGTACCGGTGGACTCTCCGTACTCCCTCTGGACTCGATTCGGTTGTGGCTACCGACAGAGACTACACGTTTATCTCAGCCGAAGAGGGCGACTACAACCTGACGTTCAGCATCGGCGACGGGTCACAGAGCTACGAGCATCATACTGTCGTGAGCGTCGTACACGAAGAAACGGAGTACAGTCCGTTCACCGCAAGTGTGTACGAATACTGCCCTGCCCCGGGACAGTTTGTCAACGTAATGCCTCTCTACGAGCAAGGTGACAACGCCGAGGACATGCGCCGAAAGGCCGAAGACGACATAACGGACGACGGGATAGTGTCGCTCGGAGCTTTCGGCGGCTATGTCACGTTCGCCTTCGACCACACCGTGGTCAACGTCGCAGGCCAGAAAGACTTCTACATAAAGGGTAACGCCTTCTATTCGGACAAGCCAGAACAGGGCAAGAACCGGGGAGGAAGCTGTGAGCCGGGAATAGTAATGGTAGCTCTGGACCGTAATATGAACGGGCGGCCCGACGAAGACGAATGGTACGAACTGGCAGGGAGCGAACTGCATAACCCTGCGGTAAAGAGAAATTACGCCGTAACCTATCACCGCACACCCTCCAACCACACGCCTGTCAAAGGCGACGACAGCCACATTGCCGACAGCAGATACATCAGATGGGAAGCCAATGACGGCAGCTCTGGATATCTGGAAAAGAACGTTTTCCATACTCAAGACTACTATCCTCAATGGCTGAAAGACGACAACATAACGTTCGGCGGCACTCTTCTGCCCCAGAACGGACACGACACGAGCGGCAACGGACAGTACTATGTGCTCTCGTCTTACCCATGGGGTTACGTCGACAACCATCCCAACGATTCTGTCGCGCTGTGCAGCTTCGACATAGCCGATGCGATCGACAGCGAAGGCCGCAGCGTCAGTCTGCCCGGAGCCGACTTTGTGAGAGTGTACACCGCCATACTGCAAAACTGCGGATGGATAGGAGAAACGTCGACCGAAGTGGGACGCGCCACAGACCTGCATGTATCCCAGAAGCAACAGAAGAGGAAAAACATACGCTTGAGAGGCGCACTAAAGTAGCGTCTCTACAGAAGGATGGCAATCCGCTTAAAACACAGATTGACATTCAACGGGGCACATGGGCATCCAGCGTGTAGAGACACCGCTCTGGTGCGTCTCCTCAACGGAAAATCTCAGGTGAGCCGCAAAATAAAATGTAGGACACAAAAAAACATTCATATAAAACAATAATCAAAACATCAACAACATGAACAGAATCTTTACATTATTCATCACCGCCTCACTGGCTGCCCTGTCGGCATCGGCACAACAGAAAGACTATACCAAGGGCGTATTTATAGTCAACGAAGACTGGTTCGGGCACAACAGCAGCTCTGTCAACTTTCTCAACGAGGACGGCACATGGGACTATAATGTCGTGAAGGAGAACAACCCCGGACAGTCGCTCGGCAATACTGCCGAATACGGCGCAATACACAATGGCCGCATGTACATCATGTCAAAGCAAGACTACAGTGACGACCAGACCACCGGAGGGCGCATCACTGTATGTGACGCGAAGACAATGAAGATAGAAGCCAGCATCAAAGAGCTGAAGACTGACGGCGACAAGGCTTCTGCCGACGCACGTTCGTTCTGCGCCGTGAGCGACACCAAGGCATACGTCAGCAGCACTAACGGCATCTATATCCTAGACCTCACAACCAACGCCATTACCGGCAAAGTAGAAGGCATAAAGGACGAAAGCGACGGACTGTACAACACCCAGACCGGA
>CALBJK010000190.1 GCA_937892695.1 uncultured Prevotella sp. | reverse complement strand
GTTTGCACTATCGTTCAGAAGATATTCAGTATAAAGAAATACGAGCCAAGAAAGGGCTTAAAGATTAATGGACAAGACAAAGTTAGGGCTTTTAGGTAAAATCAAGTATCCTGAGGATTTGCGTCGTTTAAGTACGGCTGAGTTGCCAGAGGTGTGCAGTGAGCTGCGCCAGGACATTGTCGACGAACTGTCGGTCAATCCGGGTCATCTGGCCTCATCGCTAGGCGTGGTGGAGATAACCGTCGCACTGCATTATGTCTTCAATACACCCGATGACCGCATAGTTTGGGATGTGGGCCATCAGGCCTATGCCCACAAGATATTGACAGGGCGGGGCGACGTGTTCTGTACAAACCGTAAGCTTCACGGACTGCGTCCGTTCCCGTCGCCAGAAGAAAGCGAATACGACACATTCACGTGCGGACACGCTTCCAATTCAATCTCGGTCGCCCTGGGTATGGCCGTGGCTGCACGTCATACCGGGCATGGCAACCGTCACGTAGTAGCCGTAATAGGCGACGGGGCCATGAGTGGCGGACTGGCCTTCGAGGGTCTGAACAATGTTTCGTCCTCGCCCAACGACCTGCTCATCATCCTCAACGACAACGATATGAGCATAGACCGGGCTGTCGGAGGAATGGAGAAATACTTGCTTGCTCTGGATACCAACGAAATGTACAACCGTCTGAGGCTCAAGGCTTCGCGCTGGCTCCATTCTAAGGGCTATCTTAATGCCGACCGACGCAACGGCATTCTCCGGCTTACAAATGCGCTGAAGTCAGCCATAAGCCATCAACAGAATGTATTCGAAGGGATGAACATACGCTACTTCGGGCCTTTTGATGGTAATGATGTGGACGAGGTGGTGCGTGTACTGCGTCAGATAAAGGACATGCGCGGTCCTAAACTGCTCCATCTGCACACTACCAAAGGTAAAGGCTACAAGCCGGCCGAAAAGGCGGCGACCGTATGGCACGCTCCCGGAAAGTTTGACCCTGAGACGGGCGAACGCCTCACGTCTGACCAGTCGGGACTTCCGCCTAAGTTTCAGGATGTATTTGGTGAGACTCTGCTCGAAATGGCCCGTAGCAATGACAGAATAGTCGGAGTAACGCCAGCCATGCCGACGGGATGTTCAATGAACATAATGATGAAGGAAATGCCTGACCGTGTGTTCGATGTTGGCATAGCCGAGGGACATGCAGCGACATTCTCTTGCGGAATGGCCAAGGACGGACTGATTCCTTTCTGCAACATATACAGCGCATTCGCACAGCGCGCCTACGACAATATTATACACGACGCTGCCATTCTGAACTTGCCGGTCGTGTTCTGTCTCGACCGTGCAGGACTTGTCGGCGAAGACGGCCCAACGCATCACGGCGCGTTCGACATCGCGGCATTGAGGCCTGTGCCTAATCTTACAATTGCGTCGCCTATGAACGAGCACGAACTGCGACGGCTTATGTACACCGCACAGCTGCCGGGCAAAGGTACGTTTGTCATACGCTATCCGCGAGGACGGGGCGTTCTGACCGACTGGCGTTGTCCTCTCGAAGAGATAGAAGTGGGAACGGGACGGAAATTGCGTGAAGGAACCGATGTGGCTGTTCTGAGTTTAGGCCCGGTAGGCAATGATGTCGAGCAGGCAATCGACGAACTTGCTGCCGAACAACCTTCGCTGGCCGTGGCTCACTACGACATGAGATTCGTAAAACCTCTTGACGGCAATATGTTGAGGGAAATAGCGCAGAAGTTCAAGCGTATTGTCACTGTCGAGGACGGCATACGAGCCGGAGGATTCGGATCGGCAGTGCTCGAATGGATGTCGGACAATGGTTTCTGTCCTAAAATTGTACGTCTGGGGTTGCCCGACAAGTTTGTCGAACACGGAGCTGTAGCCGAACTTCACAAAATAGCAGGAATAGATAAGGAAAGCATAAAAAAGGCTGTCGCAGATATTTGAGCGATACCATAAAGACAAGGCGCATGATTCCTTTTCTTTGTCATATATGGGATTGGCAAGGAGCCACGCTGTAAAAAACAAATATAGTTGAAATCTGGTGTCGGAGCCAGACTCTCAATTAAAAGGAAAATAAGATGAAAATTGTAATTGCCGGTGCTTTTGCTATCGGAAGACATTTGGCGCGTCTGCTATCGCGCGACCATGAGGACATAACCCTCATCGACTCTGATGCAGACCGACTTTCAAAAATCGGAAGCGACTACGACCTCCTCACCATGGAGGCATCGCCTACCAGCATCAAAGCTCTTCGAGAGGCCGGAGTCGGTCATGCCGACTTGTTCATTGCCGTCACTCCAGACGAGAGCCAGAACATGACGGCTTGCATGTTGGCTAAAGGTATGGGGGCAGTAAAGACTGTTGCAAAAATAGACAATGCCGAATACGTAGAGCCAGACCTTAAAGAATTCTTTGCAAACCTGGGTATCAGTTCACTTATTTATCCGGAGATGCTTGCAGCCGAAGACATAAACAACGGACTAAAGATGTCGTGGGTAAGACAGCGGTGGAACGTACATGGAGGGGCACTCGTGATGCTTGGCATCAAGCTGCGCCAGTCGTGTGAGATTCTGGACCGGCCGCTGCGCGAACTGTGCGGTCCCGACGACCCTTACCACATTGTAGCCATAAAGCGTAACGGCGAGACTATCATACCTGGAGGTAACGACTCGCTGCACACTTACGACTTGGCTTTCTTCATGACTACCAAGCAGTACATACCGTACATACGCAAGATTGTAGGCAAGGAAAACTATGTCGACGTGAAGAATGTAATGATAATGGGCGGTGGTGCGACAGCTGTCAGAGCGGTGAAGACTATGCCCGACTACATGAATGTCAAGATAGTCGAAACCGACGAAGAACGTTGCGAACAGCTCAATGACATCATCGACAACGAAAACGTGTTGGTTATACATGGTGACGGTCGCGACCTGGATTTGCTCAACGAGGAAGGAATAAAGGGCACACAGGCGTTTGTGGCCTTGACCGATAATTCGGAGACCAATATCCTTGCTTGCCTTACGGCAAAGCGGATGGGGGTAAGAAAGACGGTGGCTATGGTCGAGAATATCGACTACATCAGCATGGCTGCCAGTCTCGACATAGGCACGATAATCAATAAGAAGGCCATCGCGGCGAGCCATATCTATCAGATGATGCTCGACGCCAATGTCCACAACGTGCGTTTCCTTATGACGGTGAACGCCGATGTGGCCGAATTTGTACCGGTAGAAGGTGCAAGGGTGACGCGCCGTGATGTACGCGACCTCGGTCTGCCGTCAGGTGTTACCATTGGCGGACTTGTTCGTAACGGAAAGGGTATGCTCGTATCGGGCAACACCCGTATATGCGCCGGCGATTCGGTGATGGTGTTCTGCAATGGCTTGAACATAAAGAACGTGGAGAAGCTGTTCGTATGATTAACTGGAAAACCATATGTAAGATTATAGGGTCGCTCCTTTTCATCGAGGCTTCTTTCATGGCTGTGTGTCTGGCTGTGGCTTTTGGATATGGCGAGGACGATTCCATGGCATTTCTTTTAGCTTTGGCGATGACGGTGCTGGCCGGTGTTTTGCTGCGTTGGGCAGGACGCAATGGCGATAACAATCTGTCACGTCGCGAAGCCTATCTTGTGGTGGCTCTTACGTGGGTTGTGTTCAGCATGTTCGGAACATTGCCTTTTATGATTAGCGGCTATTTGAAAAGTTTCACTGATGCCTATTTTGAGACGATGTCCGGATTCACTACTACCGGGGCTACGGTCATTGACGACGTTGAGTCTTTGCCACACGGACTGTTGTTCTGGCGTTCGTTCATGCAATGGATTGGCGGTCTTGGTATAGTCTTCTTCACAATAGCGTTGCTTCCTTCGTTGATAGGAGGGTCGGTGAGAGTGTTTGCCGCCGAGGCGACAGGACCGTTGAAAGTGAAGCTCCATCCAAGGCTCAGTACCAATGCCAAATGGATATGGATGATTTATCTTGTGATAACGGCTTCGTGTGTAGGTTGTCTGTGTATGGCTGGGATGGGACTGTTCGACAGCGTAAACTATTCTATGAGTGCGGCTGCGACAGGTGGGTTTGCGACGATGAACACAAGTTCTATGTTCAATCCGCTGATTGAGTACATTCTGATATTCTTCTGTTTCGTTTCAGGCACAAACTTCACTGTTCTCTATGTGACGGCTTCGCACCGGAAGATAGGTATGTTGTTCAAGAACTCTGAGTTCCGCTTCTACTTCATTGTGGTGGCGGTATTTACTCTGTTCATAGCGGTACAGCTCGTGATGAAGAGCGGTTATGACATAGAACGGGCCGTGAGGTGCTCGATGTTTCAGGTGGTATCGTTCATCACCACTACCGGGTTCGTAAACGACGATGCCGGCAAATGGCCTCATGTTACATGGGTGGCCTTGGCGGCTTGTATGTTTATCGGGGCTTGTTCCGGTTCGACGAGTGGCGGACTGAAATGTGTGCGCGGTGTCATGTTGCTGAAGATAGTAAAGAACGAGTTCCGGCAGATATTGCATCCCAATGCAGTACTGCCTCTGAAGGTTGACGGAGTGGATGTGCCGATGAGCAAGCGTGTGACGTTACTGGCTTTTCTTACTGTCTATCTCATACTGTGTCTGGTGTGCTCGTTTACGATGATAGCACTGGGCATCGACAATACCAATGCGGTGACGATAACGCTCAGTTGCATGGGTAACGTCGGCCCGACGCTCGGTCTGGAAATAGGTCCTACGATGTCGTGGAGCATGCTTCCCGACCTTGCAAAATGGATGTGTTCCAGTCTGATGCTCATAGGCCGTCTCGAAATATTCACGGTGCTTGTGATATTCACGCCCGCATTCTGGCGGAGCAGATGATAGGGTCTGCTGTGAGTGGACATGACAAAGGACAGTCGCACGGATATAGTAGACACACAATCAAACAACAATAAACAGATAATTATGAAGCCATTAAAGTTTAATGCTCTCTTGAAGTCCACTCTATGGGGCGGAGAGAAAATCATTTCCTTCAAACATCTTGATGTCAAGCAGGAAAACGTAGGTGAAAGCTGGGAGATTTCAGGCGTAAAGGACAACGAGACAGTGGTAAAAGACGGCGAATACGCCGGTAAGAAACTCAATGAAGTAGTAGCCGAACTTAAAGGGGAACTTGTCGGCGAAGACAACTATAAGCGTTTCGGCAACGAATTCCCGTTGCTCATCAAGTTTATCGATGCCAAGCAGGATCTTTCCATCCAGGTGCATCCCAATGATGAAATAGCCCATAAGCAAGGCAAGGAGCGTGGCAAGACTGAGATGTGGTACGTGATGGATTCGGACAAAGGTGCCTCTCTGCTTTGCGGGTTGAAAAAGAAGATAACCCCTGAACAGTACAAGGAAATGGTAGAAAATGACACCATCGTCGATGCCATAGCACGCTATCCGGTAAAGGAGGGTGATTGTTTCTTCATTCCGGCAGGTCGAA
>CALBJK010000189.1 GCA_937892695.1 uncultured Prevotella sp. | reverse complement strand
TAAATCAGTGATATTACATCACCTTACTATCCTTTCATTTCCGATGGTTAGACCCACTTGGGATAATTGGTGGTTACTGGTGGCTTGTGGCCGCCGTGCTGTCGCTGGCGGTGTATGCGCTGCGCAAGCCGCTGTCAGTCATTGTGAGGAAATTGTTGTTCTAATGTTTTTCGTGATGGCAACTATTACAATATACATAACAAAGGAAAGCGTGTGGAATGAGGTATGCAAGGTCTCGGAATACGCCGGAGCGAAGATGACCGGCGACGACGGCGCATACCGCTGCATCACGCTGACGGAAGCCGACAAGGCAGACCTTCAACTCTTCTGGGAAGAGTCGGTGGCCGAAGCCAACGCAAAGCTGAAAGAGCTGCTGACCGGCAGCGACCTGCCTACGGAGGATTTCGAGGCGGAGCTTGAAGTGTCGGAATGTTACAATGAGGAACTGACCCCGAGCGTCAGGGCCGCCATCTCCGGATATCTGGTGCGGTCGGTGCTCGGCAGATGGTACAGGCTGGCGAACAAGGAAGAGGCCGACGGCTGTCTGGGCGAAGCGGCATCGAAGATGGAGGAGGCGTTGCGTATGCTGTACCATCGTAAGCGTCCGCGCCGTCCGGGCAGGGAGTGAGCGATACCTTTAAAGACTATATGATTATGGCAAAGAAAAAGACTGTTCATGTGACTGTGACGATGGCAGAGCTGTTGTACGACATATCCAACGAGACGTACCTGCGTGGCCGCATGGCCGACGACGGAACAAACTACAGGAAAGTGGCCTACATGTTCGCGTCGATGGATGCGGACAACCGCGACAAGATACTGCGTTCGGTGAAACGGGCGTTTGCCGAGGTGAAGACGGCGGTAGCGGAATATCTGGACGAGTCGGCCCTGAGTGCGGACGACATCCTTCAGGACAGTCCGGACGACATTGCGCTGCATCTGTCGATGCCCGGCAACTATGACGAGGCGGCCACTGAGGGCATGGCCGAGGCCGTGCACGACTATATCCGCAACACTGCCGTGGCCGACTGGTATCTGGTGACGGACAAAGGCGACGCAGCCGACTACGCCACGCTGGCGGCACGTGCGATGCAGTCGTTAAGAAATGCCGTGAACAGGCGCTGCCGCCCTACGAGGCCTGCAACCGCAACAAAGGCACAAGGGTAAAGGTCATTGTAAAAAGATTGTATTTCAGGATAACAAAATTTTGATGGTATGGAGACGAAAGGAGAATGCCGGATAAGACGGTGCATGAAGAGTGTGAAGGCGACGCTGGTGTTCAGACGCGAAGAGCTGCTTTACGACGTGGAGAGCTATTCGTATGTGGAAGGCGACGTGATGAAGACCGACGACGACCACGCCCGCCATCAGGTGTTCGACGTGGCGCAGGGCGGCAACGAGAATCTGGTGACGCGAATGCTGAACCTCGCCCACGCCGAGTGTGTGGAAGTCCTCTACCCTTTTACCAAAAAGGAGTGTTCCGGCGGTGAGGTATTTGACAATTCGCTTGTGGAGCACGAAGAATATACGATAGAGCTGACGCTTCCGCCGGAATTTTCGCATACGACGCTGTTGCTGCTTAAAGAGCTGATACATAAGTACTTCGTGGTGCGTGTGCTGGCCGAATGGATGGGCATGACCAATCCTGGCAGCACGGCAAACTGGCAGGCACGGCTTGAGGAGACAAAAGAGAAGATGAAGAACACGCTGACGTGGAGGACGAAACGGCTGAGGATACGCCAGCACCCGTTCTGATAGAAAACAATGATTGTGTTTTTGTTGAGCACAAAAACAGTTCACGATATTTGTGAATATTATAAGAAATTACAGGCATAAACGCTGAAATATGGCACGGCTTGCAGTCTGACTATGACATGGAGAAAGCCCGTAGCGACAACAAGTTGTGCGCCATGCCAGCAAACATACGTAAGGCGGTTGCGGTGTTATGAGCAAAGTTACCTTGGTCTGTTCTGGAATCGCGGCGTGAACTGTACGGTGCATCCGTAGAGACGTTCGTCGCTTGACAGCTGGCAGAGCAGGGCGAGTCGGAAGTACTTGTATGGCGTGCCCCGGAAGCCGCGCAGACGGTGGTCGCGTGAGGAGCAGACCATCTGCCAGTTGAACAGGTCGCGCGAGCCGTAGAGCACACACTGTACGTGTCCCTTTCGGAAGTAGCCGCGCTGTATGACGGTATCGACAGTCTTCAGAACGTCGGGTGCGCCGAATTTGAGCGGACGGGTGAGGATGATACCGTTGGCACTACCGGCTCCGGATAGAGACAAGTCGACGAGACTGCCGTTCTTATCCATGGCGAGAGCTTCGGGATAGGAACTGACGCTGCTCCCGATCGTACTCTGCATCATGCCCCACGCCTTCGATTTGAGCGAATAGACGTAGGCGTAGGGTTGTTCCGGATTATATACGACGATGCGCTGGTTGGTGTAGTCGTATATCATGCGGCACTCTTTTATGAAATCCTTGAACGGTATGACGGAGACATCCGCTGCTGTCATGCCGTTTTTTTCCAACAATTCTTCCGAATACGGCATTTGCGTCATGGAGAATGCCGTGTCGGCATCGAGCGAGTCGCTGATGCATACCGACGTGGAGCCGGAGATGAGCATTATGCCCCGTTCTGTGGCGAAGAGCACGGCGGAGTCTATCTGTGTGATGCTGCCGGAGTTGACGCATACGTCGCGCGTGACAGGCTGTCGTGCCGAGTAGGTGCCGGAGGACGACACTTCGAGCGCCCACACGCCTTCGGAGGTGAAGGCGTAGAGAGGGAACTGTCCGAACTGTCCTTCAGAGAGAGCCTTGACGGCTGAGGAAATGCCGAGGATGGCGCCCGTGCCGACGGTGTTGATGCCCTTGACCGGGAAATAGAAGGGGTTGTTGACCTCGGACGTGTAGATCTTGTTGGGCACGTCGACGATTCTGTCTTCATCCGACGACGCGGTGGGTGTGGTTGCGTTTTCTGCCGGGTCGTCCCATCCTCCGAAGAAGAACGCCCCGTTGAGGAAGCTGTGCTGTTCGAGCTGCACCTCGTGGCATGAGGGGAACGAGTTCCACTCTACGATGACGGCCTTGTAGGCGTTGACGTTGGGATAGAAGAGGAAGAGCGTGGGCGTGAGGTTGCCGAGCATGTATGACTCGCCCTGTACTACGATGTCGCGTCCGTCCTGCTTGATGAAGAAGAATACGCAGTAGGAGATTTTACTGTCCAATATGCCGGGCATGCTGCCGTTCATTACATATCCGTCGGTGAAGGCGAACTGCGCCCCGGCGTTGAACGAGTCGTACAGCACCTTGCGCAGGTTGGCCATGTTGAGGCGAGCGTTGTAGGCGAAGGCGTAGCGCGGTATGAGCCGGTCGTGGCTGTCATAGTCGTCGGTCATCACCTCGCGCGTGAGGAGCGACTGCAGGTAGTCTTCCTCGACGTTGAGCGGTGTGCGCACGGTGGCGAGCTGTTCGAGCTTGACGCTTTCGAGCAGGTAGAACTGGGAGACGGACCGTATGTCCTCCTTGACCGTGTCGGCGGAGCGGCGCGGAATCATCAGGCGTGCCGAGGGATATTTGAGGTTTTGGGGGTCGAAGGTGAAGGCGTAGAGTTCGTTGAAGGTCCTCTTCTGGTATCGCAGGGGGAACTTGGCTGTGTCGGCCTTCTGGTTGGTGTGCTTGCATACGCAGTAGGAGCCGTACTGTTCTGACTTGGTGAACCGTTCACACTTGCCGTTCTGGTCATACGTATAGATGGGCTTGGAGACAAAGACATCGACCGAGCGCACTATGTCCTTCCACAGTCTGAGGTCTTCGAGACGCGAGGCGTTGATGACTGCATAGTCGAGCTTCTGTTCGACGGCCACGATGTAGAGCTTGGCATCGGTGTAGGAGCCCTTTCCGGTGATGTGCGACCAGAACACCTGCGGCGCGAGGTCGGACGAGGCAATCATCAGCACCGGCGCGGAGTGCATGGTGAGCGATCCGTCGTAGAGCCGGTAGGCGTAGCGTACGAGGAAGGGGTAGATGAAGCGTCCCTTGTCGGTGGAGTGTTCGGCTATGAACTTGTTGACCTTGGCGAGCACCTGGTCGGAAATGCGTGTCTTGTTGCTGTCGGAGAACTCCTTGAAGATGTCTCCTTCGGCTATCTTGTCAAATGAAATGGAGAACTCGTCGGAGCGGACGACCTCGCCCTGCAGTCCGAATGATATGGGGCATTCGGGCAGATGCGTACCGAGGTACAGATAGCCTTCGTCCTTGCCCTTCCAAAGAAGATAGTGCATAGCGTCGGCGGTGAGGACGACGAGGGTGTTGCCCACGGTCTCGATGCCGTATATTCCGGCCTGTGTGTCGAAGTCGGGCAGCGTCGTAAGTGCTGTCGTCGGCTCTTTGGAGTCGGGGTCGATGCTGCCGCTGTCGAGCCATGACAGAGAATTGTCTGTAGGGTCGAGGATGATGTAATGGCTGAATGCCGATGTAGAGTGAATGCTGATTACCCTTTTGGGTGTTTGCAGCCGCAGCACGGTTTCGGGCTGCCCGACGGTGACGAGCGCGCCGTCTTCGGGCACGATGTTAAGGGAGGCGGCGAGGTCGCCGTCAGCCGACTCGTAATCGGACGGTACGGCTGAGAAGCCGTTGTATTTTATTTCCTTTTGCATTTCTCCAATTGGTGTTTAGTAGTTAGTATTTGGTATTTATGTGGCATTCCGCTTGGGAGACGCACCGGAGTGGCGTCTCTACAGGTGGGTGGCACACACCACAAAAACCAACTGCCAATTACTAATTATTGATTACTAACTAAATGAGGTCTTTCTATCTGGTAGTAGTGCCTTCCGTCGGGCAGCTTGCGTGGGGTGACGGCGAGCCTGCATCTGAGCGCACTGATGCCGTAGTCGTAAAGAATGCGGCTGACCGTCGGGCAGAGCGTCTCGAATCCTACTGTGCCGAACTTGGAGTTGCATTGGAGCTCGGCGATCTGCGTTGGGCGGTCGATGTCCGGATTAAGCATGAAGGCGTACCGTCGTGTCGCCGGTATGAAGAAGACGAAGACCAGCGGCTTCAGCTGTGTGCCCCTGCTGCGTAAGAGCATGAGCAGTTCCTCCGAGAGAGTGACCGAGCTGTCCGTAGCGTCGGCCATGACGGTGTACCGTGTTTGTTCACTTGTTTTCATGCCGCGAAGATAGTGTTGTTTCCCGGTATACGGGCTTTAACTTGTCATAGTCGCGCCTGGAGCGGAAGGATACGGTCTCTACATACTGGTAGGACATGTTGGCCAGCAGCCGGTCGCGGTGCTTCATGGCTTCGCCTTTTGTGGGGAAGATGAAACAGGCGAGTTCGCACTTTGCCGTTCCTCGCGTGTTTATGATGTTGGCGTAGTAACGCCGTCCGAGGATATGGCTTATAATCCCGGTGAGAAGTTTTGTCTGCATAATGAAGATTTTTTAAATTACTGAAGTTTCCCACCCTTAGAAAGATGGCATAAAATAACAGTTTCTCA
>CALBJK010000188.1 GCA_937892695.1 uncultured Prevotella sp. | reverse complement strand
GCTCTTGCCACCGCCGGTAGGCATCAGCACGAAAGTGTCGTTGCCTTCCATCAGATTTCGGATTATAGCTTCCTGTTCGCCTTTGAACGAGTCAAAGCCGAAATAATGTTTTAGTGCGTCGTTAAGATTAACCTTCGATGTCATAGTGTTATAATAGTTAGGGTTGGAAGGGGACGGGGCGATAGACCCTGTTGTTTTTTAAGACTGGCGATTATGGATGGCAGACCGTCGTGCCAGCTCAGGCAGTCATCCATAATCACGGCCAATAAGATGTCAGTCGCCTGACAGTGGCATTCCATTATGCCATTTCAAGTTTTTTCAGATGTGACTTGTCTATCTGAGACTTGGCATAGTCGAGCGTCACTTCGAACGTCTTCACGTTCTCTGACGGAGCCTCGAACATAGCGTCGGTCATAACCGATTCTACTATCGACCGCAGTCCGCGCGCGCCCAACTTATACTCTACAGCCTTGTCAACGATGAAGTCGAGAGCATCCTTTGTGAACGACAGCTTTATGCCGTCCATGGCAAACAGTTTTTCATACTGCTTTACGATAGAGTTCTTCGGCTCTACCAGAATGCGGCGCAAAGCTTCGCGGTCGAGCGGGTTGAGGTATGTCAGAACCGGCAGACGGCCTATGATTTCGGGTATCAGTCCGAACGATTTCAGATCCTGCGGAAGTATATACTGCATCAGGTCTCCCTTGTCAATGTTGCGCACGTTCTGCACTGAGTTGAACCCTACCGTATGTGTGTTCATGCGCTGCGCTATCTTCCGTTCGATGCCGTCAAAGGCACCGCCGCAAATGAAGAGGATGTTGCGGGTATCCACATGAACGTAGTCCTGGTCAGGATGTTTGCGCCCTCCCTTTGGCGGAACGTTCACGACCGTACCTTCAAGCAGCTTGAGCAGTCCCTGCTGCACTCCTTCTCCGCTCACGTCGCGCGTGATGCTCGGGTTGTCGGCCTTGCGGGCTATCTTGTCTATCTCGTCAATGAAGACGATGCCACGTTCTGCGGCCTTCAAGTCGAAGTTGGCAACCTGGAGCAGACGGCTCAGGATGCTCTCCACATCCTCGCCCACATAACCAGCCTCGGTAAACACCGTGGCGTCGACAATGGTGAACGGCACGTCAAGCAACTTGGCTATGGTGCGTGCCATCAGGGTCTTGCCCGTTCCGGTACTGCCTACCATTATTATATTGCTCTTCTCTATCTCGACCCCGTCGTCGTCTTTGGGCTGCTGCAACCGTTTGTAATGGTTGTATACGGCCACCGAGAGATAACGCTTGGCTTCGTCCTGGCCTATGATGTACTGGTCGAGATATTTCTTTATTTCCACCGGCTTGGGCACTTCCTTGAGCTTGAAGCCGCCGTCCTTCGATTCGGCCTTTGTTTGTGCGTCTTCGTCGAGCAGTCCGCTCGACTGCACTATCTCGTAAGCCTGCTTGGCACAACTGTCACAGATATATCCGTTCAGTCCTGTTATGAGCAGTCTCACTTCACGTTCGCTTCTTCCGCAGAAGCTGCATACTTTTTTTGGCATTTCCTTTTTGTCCTATAATCTTCTGATGGATTTTACAAGTGTTTATTCACTTTAGGCCAGGATTATTCGCCTTCCTTCGTTTCGTCATTCTCCGACTTTGCTTCAGACTTGCGTTTCATCATAACCTTGTCTATCATGCCGTAGTCCTTGGCCTCCTGAGCCGTCATCCAGTAGTTACGGTCGCTGTCCTTCCACACCTTATCATACGGAGTGTGGGAGTGTTCGGAGATGATGGTATAGAGTTCTTTCTTGAACTTCTGTATCTCCTTGGCTTCGATTTCTATATCCGAAGCCTGACCTTGCACACCTCCGAGCGGCTGATGTATCATAACCCGGCTGTGGGTGAGGGCAGTGCGTTTGCCTTCGGCACCGGCCACAAGCAGCACTGCAGCCATCGAGGCCGCCATGCCTGTACACATAGTGGCTACATCGCTGCCGATAAACTGCATGGTATCATATATGCCCAGTCCGGCGGTCACGCTTCCGCCGGGCGAATTGATATAGATTGATATGTCCTTGGCGTTATCCACCGAGTCGAGGTAGAGCAACTGTGCCTGAAGGGTATTGGCTGTGTAGTCATCGATTTCGGTTCCGAGAAAGATGATGCGGTCCATCATCAGTCGTGAGAAAACGTCCATCTGTGTGACGTTGAGCTGACGCTCTTCAAGGATGTATGGGTTGAGGTACTGGGCTTGCGACTTTATCACGTCGTCGAGCACCATTCCGTTCATGCCCAAATGCTTTGTTGCGTATTTTCTGAAATCGTTCATTGTTTGTTATTGTTTACTTTTATCCTGAGTGATGAGCCCACGTTCCTGCTGGCACACCTGTTTCTTGTTCCGACGCTGACCTCTGCTCTATAGCGGCAATGAGCTTGCTCATAGTTGTCCGAGTGCAGCTTATTTTCTACAAAAATAATGCAAACGAGCGGCAACGAGCTTGCTCATAGTTGTCCGAGTGCAGCTTATTTTCTACAAAGATAGCTAAAAAAAGCGACAACATCATAACAAATCGATATTTTTTTCAAAAACTGCTTCTGTAATGACACAAATCAAACAGGCAGTTTTTTTTAACACAGCCAGAGACGTGGACTGAAGGAATCACACCATTATTATATATAAAGGAGAACAGGTTTTGCATTGTGTACAGAAATATGATTTTTGTCAAAGCATTGCGGCAAATTACTAATTACCTAATACTAACTATAAAAAACGGTTGTTCTATTTCGGAACAAAAGACTTTCCATCCGGAAAATCCGGCACTGCTTTTAATCAGTTGACTTTCAACGGATTACGGAAGACAGCAAAACGACATTCTAATATGCCGCATTTCAGCTTCCGATATGCGGCATATTGGAAGCTGAAATGCGGCATATTAGAACGTGAAACGCGGCATATTGGAAAACAGCAAAAAGATTGTTCTGTTTGTCGGTTTTTTACTTTAGTCAGACATACATTCGGACACAGACGACAATCAGGGAATCGGGACTGTCAAGACATACCCAATGGAGAGGAAGAATCACTGTCTGACAATCTCGAATATCCCTACCCTGCCGTCCACCTTCACACGTCTTGCGTTTTTATCAACGGCGAAGCGGAACAACGGCGACGAGACTGTCTGTACGGATATTGTACGTCCCTGCTTGTCCATCTGGGTGACGGTTGCAGTCCGGCCTTTACCAAGATCGGTCAGCATGATATAGGAGCGGACAGCATCGGGCACTCCGAACGTCAGAGTCCCTACATTATTATAATATGTATCCGGACGGTTGTCAAAGGCGTACAGTGCGGAATCCTTGTCGGCGGCATCTACGTCAAAGCCCAGACTGGTGGTTCTGACAGGATTCACCTCGAACGAACGTATGCTCACCAAATTGCGTTTGGCGGATGCAAGTTTGCGCAAACGTACATAACGCGCCATCAAAGGCTGTCCTGTCCATACAATATCATACTGCCGTACCAGACTGTCCTTCAGAGTGTTCCAAGTCTTGCCGTCGGCCGAGCATTCGAGCACGGCATTGTCCATGTAGTCGGTGTCGTCAGTAGAGTTGCGGCCTTGCAGTATGCGCACCTCGCGTATGGCCTTCACCTCTCCCATGTCGGCACCTATCCAATCACCAGCTTCACCTTGTCCGGTTCCCGAAGTGTAGTAGGTGGCTGGGGCGCCGTCGAACATCAACTGTCCTTGGCGCGAATATGCTGAAGCGAACGAACCGACAGGCTTAGGCATGGACGGACGCAGGCCAGTCAGCCGGGTGTAAAAACCGTCGGCCATGTCGTCCATGGCATTTTCGTAGAAGGGTTGGAGCTTCATCGTGCCTGACCGGTGGGCTGCGTAAGCCTTGCGGTCGTCCGGAGTCATGCGGTTGTTGAGATATTCGCTCCAGAAAGCCTCGGGAGTGGCTGTCTCGTATGTCTTGATAAGGTGCATCACGTCTATTCCGCGCTGTCCGAGTTTGCTGAATTCGGCGAGCCACGGACGCAGTTCACTGACGAGCTGACGGTTGCGGCACAGCATTTCCATCTGTCCCTGTACGGCTTTTATATTCTTGAATTCGCCGAGCAGAGCGTCGTACTGTTGCCGGGTGTAATCGCCGACACGGAATGTCTCTGTCTCCCACGACTCGGCACGGCGATAGCCTGTCTCCGTGTCGCACGAATGGATGGCAAAGGTGCGGTAAGCCTCGCTCACCTCGGGAGCTATACAGACAAGTCCTCTCTCCCAGCTGTCCAAAGGATTGTAAGCCGAGATGTTCCACGTATAGTCTGCCACGCCGTAGAGGGCGAGTTTAGAGGCTTCGCCGTGTTCCATCGGATTGCTCACCATTCCGCTCATGTTCTGCGCCGAGAGCGTAGAGTCCAATCCGTAGGCCGGACCCTGCATGACAATGTGGCGGACATAGTCGGTCACGGGGAAGTTCCACCAGTAGTAGGCAGGCCGCCGTATGCGCGAGTCCACCCAGTCGAGTGTTTCGCGAGTGAGGTCGCTGCAAACCACATCGCCAGTCCAGAACACCTTGACCGAAGTGTCAAGCTTCTGTCCGTAGATGGCCAGACTACCCTGTGGCGTAGGATTGGCCCAGAGACGCGTATAGTCGGTAGGGCACACCGTGAGCGGAGCCACGTCGCCCTTGGCCTTGACAAACTCGCGGTCGAGACGGTTGAGCAGTTCCACCTGGCGGACGGGATCGGTACCGTCGCCCGAAATGTCGTCAAAATAGATTGCAAACGAGCGCACACCGAGGTCGTACATCATGCCGAATTTCTTCATCAGGTTCTGATAGTCGTCTTCGTTCCATTTTATGTCCTTGCCAGGATGCACCGCCCAGACAAAGTTGACGTAGTTGCGGCGGCATGCTTCGACCAGCTCCTTTATCTGTCGGGCTTCCTTCTCGGGATAAGGCAGCCGCCAGTTGGGCGAACTGTGGTAAGGGTCGTCCTTAGGGCCGTACTGGTAGGTATTTAGTTTGAAGCGTCCGTAGAAGTCGATGAGCGACAGTCTGACCTGATGGGACCACGGTGTGCCGTAGAATCCCTCTACTACCCCACGGTCGGGCAGGTCTGGATAGTCGTTTATCTCTATGTAAGGCAGCTTACTGTCCTTGGCGACAGGACTGTCGAGCAGCTGGCGCAAAGTCTGCAGTCCGTAGAACGCACCACACTCGTCGTAGCCCCAGACGCTCACGCCGCGCTTGCCGACGCTCAGGACATAGGCTCCAGAAACGGCTTTCACGCCGTGCTTGTGAGCCGCTTTTGTCCCGTAATCGACAGACAGCGGCACACCGTCGTCTGACAGACGTTCGATGACAGCAGGGAACTTGCCGTGACGGTCCTTCAGACGAAAACCCCGGGATATGTCTATCTGACGGCTGTCGTCACGTGTCAGACTCTGTGGCGTAGGATTTATCACGATGCCGTGGTGGTCGACTTTATGTCCTGGAACGGGCAATACGTCGCGCGACTCCGACCGTTGGAAGTCGAGGTCAACGTCCTGAGCTTGCATTGCAATTGTCCCAAGCGTAAGACTTGCAGCCAGAAGGCAAACAAGATTTTTGTTTTTTATCATAATAATATGTTCAGGTTTTTATCATTAATTGCACGATAATATCATTTCGAAACGATACCGACAACAAAGATACATGAAAATCACGACATATCGGTCACAACCGATTATTTTATTTGCCGGTACTGAATGATTATTTGTCACAAAAAGGTGGGGCCTAAGAATTCGCTTCTACAGCAAAAAGGTATAAGGAATCGTTTATGTTGATAATCTGTGGGATTTTTAGAAACCGCCAAACTCTGCGTAAGCTACAGAAAATCCCCACAATGCTCTCGCATTGCAGGGACTCTGAAGGTAGAATAATGACCAATTATTACCGAAATATTATGCTTAGCGTTAGTAGCCGGGGTTCTGTACGAGGTTGCGGTTTATCTGTATCTGGTCGAGCGGTATGGCGAGCCAGTAGTTCTTGGGAGCGGTAAACTTACGTACGCCGCCATTCAGATCATCGACTGCATCAACTACTTTGTAGAACTCTTTGGCTGTTTTTCCGGCAAGGTTCCATGATTTCTGCTTGCGAGAGATTTCCTTGTCGGCAATTTTCCAACGTCGTATGTCGTGGAAGCGACGGCCCTCCATG
>CALBJK010000187.1 GCA_937892695.1 uncultured Prevotella sp. | reverse complement strand
TGTTTCATGGGGGGTGATTCCAATCCTGAATATGTCGTCTGCTTGGCTTCATACATTCATTTTAAGTATGCAAGTCTGAAAGTAGCTTGGTACAGCGGACGCATCCGCATCCCGTCATCTATCAATAAAACTGTTTTCGATTACATAAAAGTCGGTCCATACATTGAGCATCTTGGTGGTTTGAAGGAGAAGACCACCAATCAGCGGCTTTATAAGAAAAATGCAGACGATACTTTCATTGACATAACTTCACTTTTTTGGAAGCATTCACTCTAAAAGGAAAGAATATACTAAAAAATATGGAACCTTTTCATAATTCAAGGCCGTCAATAGCAATTGTAGAGACAAATACCCTTGCTGTAATAGGGTTGAAGCATATCTTAGAAGATATAATGCCGATGATTGTCGTCGATAGTTATGGTACTTTTTCAGAACTCGAAGCCAATCATCCCGACTCCTATTTCCATTATTTTGTAAATGCAGGAATTGTTCTGGCAAATAGAGAATTCTTTACGCGATGTCGTTATAAAACAATAGTTCTTATACCGTCATCTGACAATGATGCATATCTTGAAGGCTTTCATAATATTTGTATCTGTCAGCCCGAGAAACATCTTATAAAATCGTTGCTTCTTCTTGAACAACATGCTCATGCTCACGGAAGAAACTTGCCATCTGTCATAGAAACTCATAAACGCAGCATATTGTCAATTCGTGAAACAGAGGTGCTTTCGCTTGTTGTAAAAGGATTAATTAATAAGGAAATTGCGGACAGTCTCAATATCAGAATGTCTACAGTAGTAACCCATCGTAAAAACCTGATGAACAAGTTGGGTATGAAAAGTGTTTCAGCACTGACAATTTATGCTGTTATGCATGGTTATGTTGATATTAATGACATTTGATAATGGAGGCCAGCTGTTAGGCTTTATTTATGTGTTGACCTATAAATCCTCCAGCAAAGACTGCGCAGATACCCAAAAGCACACTAAGAACTACATAACCTGAGAACTCGACCCAATATCCTTGCTTTATCAGTCCAAGACATTCATCTGAGAATGTTGAAAATGTAGTGAATCCTCCGCACAGTCCGGTGGTAAGCAGGATTCTGGTATTGTCGGACAATCCAAAATGGTCTGATAATGCATAGAAAAATCCAATAAGGAAACATCCTAATACATTAATTGTAAATATAGGTATTGGAAAATTCATTGTTGGAAGATACGCTTTCATAATCATCTGAATTGCATATCTTAATGTGCACCCTAAACCACCTCCTAAAAAAACAAAAATAAAATTGTATGACATAATTACAGCAATTGGAATATAAACAGTAATGAATGTACGAGGATTCAAGTCACTTGTACATTCATTACTCTTTATTTTTGAATACGTTATTAGCTTTATTATTTCAGAATCTTGTTCATGTTGAATTCTGTGATGCGTCCGTCGGGATTCACTTTTGCTTTAATGCGATAATTATTCTCGCTAGTGGTAGCGTCAGTCTTCGTGACAGCTTCTGTCGCCGAGAATGTGACCGTGTATTCGTACTGTTGATCTCCAATTTCCTTTTTGCTTATAGTATAATCAGATGCTGACTGCCAATTCATTTTTTCTATATCACTTTTGTATATTTTGTTCATGAATGTTACGACATCGCTACGTGTGGCATCCCGTTTCCCTAAAAATGAAGTCAGTAGCGGATTTACAGTGGCCGAAAGTGCATCTGCATCCTTATTGTTCAGACTCATAAAGAAGCTGTTGAACAAGCTGCTTATCATCTGTTTTTCCTCGGGTTGTACTGTTTTGGTATTCAGACCTTTAATGCTGTTATTCGCTTCGTCAATGTATTCTCCATTCGGATGGTCTTCGATATATGACTCGTACGCTTCAACGGTGTTGGCCGTACTTGCGGCATCCCAGTCAATTGAATCAATCTTATGAAGAGCTATACTTTTGAACGGTGAGTCGGGATGGTTGTTAAGATAATCTTGCAGTGCCGACTTTGAACCGCTGACAAGTGCGTTTGTCCACTCTTGATCTGCTTGGTTAAGCAGTTGTAGATGAGCCTGTATTGAATCGCGATGGGCTTCGGGAGCATCTGTATATGTGTCTAGATAACTTTGCAATACGTTGGGGTCATCGCTGTTCATTGCATATTCGTAGGCATCCTCCTCTTTGCTGTTCGAAGCGTTCTGGTACACAAAATAGAAAATTGCTCCGCACGCTATAATCGCAGCTGCAATTACTATAGCTATCAGCGTGTAGTTTTTCTTCTTTGGTTGTGAAACATTTGTCTCGTTTGTACCATATGTAACATTGTGTGGAGGTGTCTGTGGCGGAACATTTCCTGCATTAAATCCTGCTACTGTCTGTTCTGGCTGTTGTTTTACCGTTATGTCTTTTGATGTTTGTGCGATAATAGGTCTGCTTGTAGGCTGAGCTGGTTTAGGAGTTTCAGTGCTCGGCTTTGGTGTCAAATGATGGCAGTATGGACATTCCGGTTGATCCGAAAAGTATTCATTGCCACATTCCGGGCATTTCATCACTCTTCCTGCTATTTCTACACCGCATGACGGGCAAAAAGGAGCCTTGTCACTTATAATGTGTCCGCATTCTGGACATTTTATCATTGCCATAATTTTATGTTGTTAGTTGCTTTTAAGATTTGTTATTTTAGAAATGTCTGAAACGTATTTCCCTCAATCCGTGAGAATTCATGAACCTGCTTTTGTCGACGTAGCCGTTAATACCGTCTATCCTTCCTTTGGCTGTATATTGCCACATTGTTATGTCCAGATTGTCGTTGAGTTCGGGTTCCCGTTTCGAATATTGGGCAATCATTATCTTGTATCCTCCCAGCTTTCCGGAAAGATATCTGTTGTAAAAGTTTGTTCCAGTATATAATAGAGGCTTTTGCCTGTAAGCCTTTTCCACCATATTCAGAAACTTGAAAAGTGAATCGCAGAACTCATCCGTTTCCAATCCGCTCTTTGTCTCGATATCGATCATTGGTATAAGATCCTGATCCTTTGGCTTGCATTGGGTGATGAAGTTCTGAAGTTGTTTTTTTAGGTCTGTCCTGGGGCGGAAAAAATGGTAAGATCCTACTTTTAGTCCATATTTATGCGCCAGTTCGATGTTCGACTCATACATTTCGTCTATTCTGTCTCCGCCTTCGGTGGCTTTCAGATAGACATAAGCCATTTTTGTGTTGTTACCTACATTTTCCCAGAATACCTCCCCTTGATAGTGGCTTAAGTCTATTCCGTGAATGTGTGAACACGTGTCTTCGCATTGCGTTCCGGAATATTGAGCCTTGGCAGGCATTGCGATAATAAAGAACAGCAAGGCAACATATAACAGATGTAATCGTTTCATATTGCAAAGGTAGTAAAAAGGTAATACAGACGAACGTACGTATATCGTTTTTTGCAAAGATTAATAGATTAAAACCAATTTGCTCTCATTAAACCTAAACTGGATAGCAATTTGGAATAAAGCGTTATTCATCAATCTTTGCCAAGCTGTTGCTTATATTTGATAAGAAAATGCTTGTCGTCTCGATAGGGGCAAATCTGAAGAATTTCATGCAATGTGAAAGGTTGTGCAGGATGGCTCTGGGATTACCGGGTGTAACAATTCCCAATGCACTCTGTGTCAAAACTAGATTTTCTAAAGCCATATCGTTTATGCTACTGTCTAGAGACGCGTAGGCCATTTGAAACGAACTCGGCTCTACCTGTTTGACAAACGGTATTTCGTTTTGGTCAAAATCCAATGTCGTAATTAGGATGCTTCCTTCAAATTGAGCTATTTGCCTCAGATGCAACCGAGAAAGCCAATTGTCTAACTTAACAAAATCGACCTTCTCACCTTTATATCGCAGATACTGTCCGATTGAGACAATAAAGCCGAACGTAATGCCAGTAGTAAACAATGCATGAATGTTGAAAACCAGAATATCGAGCATTTCTATTGTCTCTGTAGAGGTATCTATCGCATGAAGCTCTCCTGACCTGATGCAGTCAAGACGTTTGTCGAGAAAAGTATTGGCGAGATGTGACAGCCCAAAGTCTATGCCTGGTGCGGCTTCGGACATCTCTCCGACTTTGTCCGTAAATACTCTAGGGAGCAAACTGGTGTCAAACTGACTGTCTTCCAATGCTTTTTCCGCTAGCGTCAAAGCTCTATGTTTGTTAAGAATAGTCAGCAGACTGTTCCATTTGAATACCGACATCGGCTCAAGCTGTTCGTATTCGTAGAACGCTCCGGCTTTTATCAGCCTGAAGAAATTACGACATATTATGTTCATTTTGTTTATGAGTATTTCTTCGGAAAACGTAAAAATATTGCCAGTATTGCCAATACTCCGAGCGTATAGGGATAAAACAGATATGGCATGATGCTTGGCGGACTCAGTCTTGTCAGGCTGGCAGCCATGAGCATCTGTGCTCCGTATGGTATGATGCCTTGCATGAAACACGAGAAAGTGTCGAGAATGCTTGCTGCTTTGCGTTTGTCTACGCCATATTTGTCGCTTATCCTTTTGGCTATCCCTCCTACCGTTATTATAGCCACTGTGTTGTTGGCCGTGCAGATGTCTATCGCTGAAACCATAAGACCTATTACCGCTTCGGCTCCACGTCGGCCATGTATGTGGATTGTTATTCTTTCCATGATATAGTTGATTCCGCCATTGGCTCGCACTGTCTCAAAGAGTCCGCCGGCAAGCATCGTGATGATTATGAGTTCGCCCATCGACATTATACCATCACCCATTGCTCCAAACCATCCGTAAACGTCAAACGAACCGTAAACCAGACCTATCACACCACACAGCCCCATGCCGATGCATAGCACGAGCATCACGTTCATCCCTGCCAATGCTGTCATGAAAACAGCCAGATAGGGTATTACTTTAGCATATTCGACTTCCTGCACAGCTGAAGGGCTTTTTGTACCTAATCCTAAAATGACGTATGCGATAAGCACAATTACGGCAGCTGGGATTGCGATGATCGAATTGGCCTTAAACTTGTCGTTCATCTTACAGCCCTGCGAGTTGGTAGCTGCTATGGTAGTATCGGATATGAAGGACAAGTTGTCTCCGAAAAACGCTCCACCTACAACTATTGCCGTCATCAGTGCCGGGTTAGTACTTGTCGACGCTGCTAGTCCCGATGCTATCGGTACCAAGGCAACAATCGCGCCTACGCTCGTTCCGATAGACAGACTGATGAAGCATGTGGCGAGAAACAGTCCGGCCAGAACCATATTGTCGGGCAGTATCCTAAGCATGAGATCCACCGTGGCATCCACGCATCCTATGACTTTGGCTGTGTTTGCAAAAGCCCCTGCTAGTATGAATACCCATATCATAAGCATGACATTGGATGTCCCGGCTCCGCTGCTGAATGTCTTGATTCTCTCCGACAGGCTTCCGTTTCTGAATATCGCGATGGCGTATATACTCGACAAAAGAAAAGCCACGCTTATGGGTATTTTGTAGAAATCATGAGCTATTGTCGATGTCGCAAAATACAACGCCATAAATACCATTAGTGGACTTAGGGCAATCAAGCCTTTTTTGTTTGTCATTATTATTGACCTGTATTATATTTTGTTGCAAATAAGCAATTTGCTATTGCGTCTGACTCACGACATTAAAGTTGCGTCCGACGATAGAAATCGACGTTCTCTTTTGTCAGCAGTTCTATGGGCATGTAGTTGATAGGCTGCACCTTCTTTTTCAGGACAATAGCCCTGAACAGAGTGTCGACACAGCAATAGCCTTGCTGGTAGCCGTGCTGTGCTATCAGGAACGAGATGCTGCCTTGGCGGAGACATTCGGCGTTTTTGGCTACCATGTCGTACCCCATGATCTGTATGTCACGCATGTTATTTCTTAGCAGATATTCTCCTACGATATGTGCTTTTGAGTTGAGCGTTATGCAGTGGTGTATGTCCGGATTCTGTTCGAAAAACTCTTTCAGAATATCGTCATATTCGTTTCTTGTGGCCTTGAACGGCACGTGCAACTCTATTATTTTAATACTCGGAAAATGGTCGTGCATGTAGTGTCTGAATCCAACTTCGCGGTTGGCCTGCTGCTTGCTTGTGACATGTCCGTCTTTCATCTGTTTCAGCAGCATTATGCGTTTCTCCTTCGACGCTATCAGCATCAGCATCTTTGCAGCGAAGAAACCGCTGCAAAAAGAGTCTTGCCCCCAAAAGGACAGAGGCTTTAAGTCGGGCATGAACGAGTCGAGCAGTATGAACGGAATCTGTCTCTTGTGGAGTTCGTCAGTGAACACGCTGGTCGTCTCTATATCGACCGGCACTATAATAACGCCGTCAGGGTTAGAAGCCATACACTGCGCACACTTTTCATTGAATGAATCGTTGTTAAAACGCTCATAATAAACAGTTTTTACATCGATGTTAAAGTCGCGCCTTATCTCCATCGCCTTTTTCACGCCTTGCTCTATCTCCTCCCAGTAAGCCTCCGATTCGTGAACGGGGATAATAAGATAAAAGGTATAAGATTTGTTGTAAGCCAATGCGCTCGCATAGACATTCGGCTGGTACTGCATTTCCTTGAGAGCTTTTTCCACCTTTGCCCTTGAGGGTTTTGAAACGTTGGGTCTGTCGTGCAGCACCCTGTCTACTGTCCCGACTGACACTCCAGCCCTCACAGCAATATCTTTAATTCTGATCTTATCGTTCATAAATATCTGTTTACACTGCAAAATTACAAATAAAACCCCAATTGTGCGAACACACAGTGACAAAAAATAGAAAGTATAATAACGGCTCATATTATCAATACTCCGTTAAATTTTTCGTAGTGGCATTTCAGCACACATAACCTATATAATTCATAGTGGAACTTTATTGTATTCTCCTTCCTCAAGATACAA
>CALBJK010000186.1 GCA_937892695.1 uncultured Prevotella sp. | reverse complement strand
CTCTGGTCAGATACCACTTTGGAGCGGTCTCACAAGCAGATGCGTTGTTTTCAAACTGTAAAAAAACATGTCCTGAAAGTCCCTTTTCGCGCTCCGATATGTCGCATATCGGAGCGCGAAAAGGGACTTTCTAATTATAAATGATGTTTCTGTAACTCGTTATGAACCAAAGAATTAAGAAAAACGTGCTGGAGATTCAGTAAAAAAAGGACATGTTCAGAAATAGAACGATTGTTTTCTACTTTATTCCGGCAATATACTCGGTGCATGAGTCTGCGCAACGTTCTCCGTCAACTCCGGCCGAAACTATTCCGCCTGCATAACCGGCACCTTCGCCGCAAGGGAACAGTCCGCGAATACGCACATGTTGGAGAGTTTCGCGGTCGCGCAGTATGCGTACGGGCGACGATGTGCGTGTCTCAACAGCTATGAGCGTGGCTTCGTTGGTAAGGAAACCGCGACTCTTTTTCCCGAATTTCTTGAATCCTTCCTGCAGCCGTTTGGCAATGAATGACGGCATCCAGAAATGCAGCGGCGAGGAAATAAGGCCTGGAGCATAGCTGCTGGCCGGAAGGTCGTAGGAAAGCTTGCCATTAACAAAGTCGGTCATACGCTGTGCAGGTGCCGTTTGTTTCATGTTGCCCTGTTGCCAGCAATCCTGCTCTAGCTTTTCCTGGAAGTGCATTATGCGCAGTACATCGTCGCCTTCAATGTCTTCGGGGCGAATCTCAACTACCATTCCACTATTTGACCACTTTGTGCCACGGTTGCTCGGGCTCATTCCGTTGACGACAATCTGTCTTGGCCCGGTTGCGGCAGGTATGACAAATCCGCCGGGGCACATACAGAAAGAGTAAACCCCACGTCCGTCAATTTGTGTGACGAAATTGTATTCGGCTGCTGGAAGATAACGTCCGCGCCCGTTCTTGTTGTGGTATTGTATCTGGTCAATCAATATTGCCGGATGTTCCAGACGCACTCCAACGGCAAGACCTTTTGCTTCTATTTCAATCCCGCTGTCTGCCATATAGCGGTAGATGTCGCGTGCAGAATGTCCCGTTGCCAATATCACCGGACCGCTGAATGTCTTTTGCTTTCCGGTCGTGAATTCTATGGCTTCTACTCCTACAACAGTATCGTCTCTTACAATGAGTCCTGTCATCTTGGTCTGGAAATGCACTTCACCTCCACAGCTTATGATGGTGTTGCGCATGTTCTCTATGACACGGGGCAGCTTGTCTGTGCCGATATGCGGATGAGCATCTGACAGAATAGATGTCGATGCGCCGTGCTGACAGAAAACATTCAGTATTTTTTCTATGTTCCCACGTTTCTTCGACCGAGTGTAGAGCTTGCCGTCCGAATAGGCGCCGGCTCCTCCTTCTCCGAAACAGTAATTGCTTTCGCTGTCTACTTTTTGGGTCTTTGTTATTTGTGACAAATCTGCTTTTCTGTCTCTCACATTTTTTCCTCGTTCCAGTATTATAGGACGTAGGCCATGCTCTATGAGCCTTAATGAAGCAAAAAGCCCGCCGGGGCCTTCGCCCACGACTATTACTGCAGGTCTGTCTGATACGTCTTCGTATTCAGTGTGCACGAACTCGTCGTCAAGTGGCATCTCGTTTACGTAGACTCTCACTGACAAATTGACGAATATCGTGCGCTGACGCGCGTCGATGCTTCGTCTCAAAACCCTTACGGCGTTTATCGTACGGGCATCGATGCCGTCTTCTTTTGCTATGTAATCCTTTATCGTTTGCTCTGAATATGCCTGTTGTGGCAAAATGCGTATTTGGAATTCTTTTATCATATTGCAAATTTAATCATTTATTAGTGATTTTCGTTGGACGCAGCCATTATTATTAGTATTTTTGTATTCAAAAATGGCTTAGTCCGTAAAACCCACACATTAATGAAGGTATTGAAATTCGGTGGAACGTCTGTTGGTTCCGTAAAGAGTATTCTCAGTCTGAAACATATCGTTGAGAGCGAAGCCAGTAACCAGTCGGTTATTGTCGTGGTGAGTGCTCTCGGAGGCATTACTGACCGGCTCATTTCTACGGCCCGTCTGGCTATGAGGGGCGAAGAGGAGTGGAAGTCTGAATTCCAGTCGATGGTAGACCGTCATCATGCCATGATAGACGAGATAATTGTCGATGTGGCTAGGCGCAATGCCCTTTTATCTACGGTCGACACGCTTTTCGACCAATTGCGTAGCATTTATTTCGGCGTGTTTCTTATCCATGATTTGAGCAAGCGCACACTCGATACGGTAGTGAGTTACGGCGAACGCCTGAGTTCAAATATCGTTGCTACGCTCATTGACGGCGCACAATGGATCGATTCACGTGACTTCATAAAGACGGAACGCAAGAATGGGAAGAATGTTCTCGACAGCGTTTTGACAAACAGTCTTGTCCGCGACACATTTGCTTACATGCCACGTATATCTCTCGTTCCGGGGTTCATCAGTATGGACAAGAATACGGGCGAAACAACCAATCTCGGACGTGGAGGCAGTGACTATACTGCCGCAATCATCGCCGCTGCACTCGATGCCGACATTCTGGAGATATGGACAGACGTGGACGGATTCATGACAGCCGACCCGAGAGTGATTTCTACTGCTTATACGATAAACGAGCTGAGCTACATCGAAGCTATGGAGCTTTGTAATTTCGGAGCCAAGGTAATATATCCTCCTACGATATATCCCGTGTGTGTCAAGAACATCCCTATCGAGGTGAAGAACACGTTCAATCCGGAAGGAAAAGGAACTATTATAAAGAGCAAAATAGAGAACGACGGCAAGCCTATCAAAGGCATTTCGAGTATCAGCGGTACGACGTTGATAACCGTGACAGGTCTGTCGATGGTCGGTGTCATCGGTGTGAACCGCCGCATCTTTACGGCTTTGGCACAAAACGGCATAAGTGTGTTCATGGTGTCGCAGGCATCGTCTGAAAATTCTACTTCGATAGGTGTGCGCGATGAGGATGCCGAGTCAGCCGTTCGGGTTCTTGACGACGAGTTTGCAAAAGAAATAGAGACCGGCGCTATGTTTCCGATGCATTATGAGTCAGGACTGGCTACGATAGCTGTGGTCGGAGAAAACATGAAGCATACGCCCGGAATCGCCGGAAAACTGTTCGGAACGCTCGGCCGTAGCGGAATAAGCATGATAGCTTGTGCGCAAGGCGCTTCAGAGACCAACATCACTTTTGTCGTAGAGAGCCGCTCGTTGAGAAAAGCCCTTAACGTGATACATGATTCGTTCTTCCTTTCCGAATACAATGTTCTGAATCTCTTCATTTGCGGCGTGGGGACTGTAGGCGGAAAACTCATCGAACAAATACGCAGCCAATATGAAGAACTGAAGCTACGCAACCGTCTCAAACTGGATGTCGTCGGAATTGCAAGTTCGAGAAAGGCAATATTCGACCGCGATGGAATCTGTCTGGATAACTACAAGGATTTACTGGAAGAAGCCAGTCCCAGCGACACCAAAAAGCTGATGGATGAGGTACTATGCATGAATATTTTCAACAGTGTTTTTGTCGATTGCACGGCAAGCAAGGAAATTTCCGCTTTGTATCAGAGCTTGATTGACCACAATATTTCAATTGTGGCAGCTAATAAGCTGGCCGCATCTTCAGATTATCAAACTTACCGTCGGTTGAAAGAGACTGCATTGTCACGGGGTGTTAAGTTTCTTTTTGAAACCAATGTAGGTGCCGGCTTGCCGATTATAGGAACAATAAACGACTTG
>CALBJK010000185.1 GCA_937892695.1 uncultured Prevotella sp. | reverse complement strand
GGAAGCAGAGGCGCACTCCCGGAGGAGTCATGCCGCAAAGCCGAAGTTCAAAACAGCCACAAGGGAAAAGCCGAGAACGGGAAATAACGGAGGATGGGCTTCGGGACTGAAACTGTAATATCAATGAAAATCCGCATTCTGACGGGGAGACGCACCGGAGTGTCGTCTCTACACGCTGGGTGGCAAGGCTGCTTGGGAGACGCACCGGAGTGTCGTCTCTACAGGTGGATGCCCGGAAATGAATGTACGGCGAATGTAATCAAAAACAAACGTAATCACCATGCCATTAGACAACAATAAGCTGAAACAGGTTTATGCCACTCTTCAGAGAGGCGGCTACAGCCAAGACTACAAGTCATTTCTGAAAGGCTTCACCGGCAACGGCAATTATGCCAACCGCAAGAAAGTGTATGACCTTCTGGCCAGAAACGGCGCACAGGTAGGACACTCATACGAGGACTTCATGGGCAAAATGCAGGCAGGGAGCAAGCCTTCGGCCACGGCAAAGAGGAAAGCCACGAGACTGACCGCCGCCGAAAGGCTGCGGATGATGCGCAGCGCACAGTCGATGGTCAGGCAGAGTTCCGACATCCTGAAGAACACAGGCAGACGCATCCGTGCCGTCAAGGGCAACGCAGGGCTGAAAACAAAGCCCGTGAAGCTGGGCGAGAACCCCAACGTCGTGGAGACCGCGCCGCGATACAACGCCATGACCGGGAAGGTAGAAAAGACCTATCTGACCGAGAGCGGCGACGAGTACGGCACACGCGCCGAGGCAGACGCGGCGCAGACGTGGGCCGACATGAAGAAAGACCGCATTCGTGCGGCCTATCAAGAACGCGACAGAATCAACGCCCTGCTGCAGCGGCGCGGACAGGAGCTTGACGAGGCGACCGAGGGCATATCGTGGAAAGACACGCCCCGTGGCAGCGGCGGTGCTGTGCATACTTTCAACACGGAGACCAACCGGGGACGCTCTGCCGACACCGAATATCTGCAACTGCTCGCCGCAGCGAAGAAGAACGGCGAGCTGATACGCGACCTCGAAGCCATCCGCGACGACAAGGGGGGCACGTTCCTCGGCGGCGCAGGACGCGCGATGAAGGACTACGGCGGCGACCTGTCGACATGGGACTACGGACTGCGTGACATGCTGACGGCTGGCGCCGCCGTGCGTTCGAAGACAGGCATGGCCAAGACCGCACGCGAGAAAGAAGCCGAACAGCTGATGCTGGAAACCACGGCAAAGGCCGACGCGGCAGCAGCCGAGGCCGACGAGAGACTGGGCAACGGCTACCGCTGGGGACGCATAGCAGCAGAGTCGCTGCCCTTCGCTCTCGACATTGTGAGCGGCAACGTGACCGGCCTGACCGGCGGCATAGCCAAGGCCGGGGCGAAGCTGGGGGCGAAAGCCGCCGCCAAGGTGGCGGGCGAGCAGTTGCTGGCACGTACCGCCCGGGGATTCCTGAAGAACACGGGCATAGCCCTGGGCGACATCGGCGCGGCGGCAGCTCTCACTGGCACGGTGCAGGGCGCGAAGACCGCAGCCGACGCTATGGGACGGTATGCCGGCAGCGCGGTATACGACCCGAAGACCGACAGCTACCGTCTGGAGGGCGGCAAGAGCCTCGGACGCTCCATCTACGAGGGCGTGGCAAACAGCACCATAGAGAACTACACCGAGCGTCTGGGCGAACACATCCGTCTGGGCAAGGCCGCGTCGTCGGCACTGTCGAAGATGGGCATGGGGCGCGTGGGCGACTGGTTCGCCAAGGTAGGACGCAGCGGCTTTATGCAGGGCGTGAACAAATATATGGGCATGGCCGGGATGAACGGCTATCCGCAGGAGGTGCTCGAAGAAGAGATAGGCATACCGCTCCATGCCATTTTTGACGGCGGCGCGGAGATGGGCGACCTCATCGACCCGAAGCAGCAGATAGACATAGCCGGAGGTATGCTGATGTCGATGGCCGGTATGGGCGCGGGCGCGATGGCCGTGGAAGGAGGGCGCAGAGGCGCAAGGGCTGTGCAGTACCGCAGGGACAGCCACAATCTGGCCAAGGCCGACCGCGTGGCCTCGTTCCGTCTGACGGCCGAGAAGTGGGCACCGCTGAAAGAGGAGATAGACGACAGCTCCAACGCCGACTTCGGCGCGGTAATGGCAGGAGGGCTTTCCGACAAGGATTTGAGCGAACAGGAAAAAGAAGCCGTGTGGGACTACGCCCAGAGGCTGGTGGTGATGCGCGGCCACAATCTGGGACAGATGGCCGCCGCCCGTGACGGCGGAGACGACAGCGAGGCCGACGCGGCCGATGCCGAATACTCGTCGGGTTACGACACCACCGACGCTGCACAGATGAACGGTCTGAAGAACCGCGTGGCCGTCGCCCGAGAGCGTCTGGCCGGAAGGCTGGGCATAAAGCCAGAGGAGGTGGACCCGCACATCGGCGACGCGGTGGATACGGCGGCGCGTCTGCGCGAAGAAGGCGACCAGGATACGGCAGAGGCCGTGCTCGGCTATGCCAACGCCCGGACGGCCTTCGACGGCATGATACAGCGCGTGAAGGACGACATGGACAGCCGCGTCGAGGAGAGCAATCTGACCGTGGACAGCCGTGTGAACCACGGTTCGGGGATGGTGCAGCCCGCCACGATGAAGGTGCAGGACGCTGACGGCAACGACCGCAGGGTGTACATCGTGAGCGGCAACGTGGCCGTGCTCGACGACGGCACGATAGACCGCGAGAATTCGGACGAGAGCATCATCATCCGCGACGCTGTCACCGGCAGACAGGAGTTCAGCGACCCGTCACAGGTGCTGTCTGTAGACCCGCCGCTCGACCCCGAAGAGGAGAAGGCCACGGCTGCGGAAGCCATCAGGCAGGAATATGCCAGAGCGGAAGCCGACAAGATAGACGGTGTGCTGCCCTTCAATCCCGGCGACACCTACACCGTGAGCGACGGCAAGGGCGGACAGCAGCAGCTGACCATCGTAGGCGATGCCGCCGACGGGAAGGGCAACCCCATTGCCGGGAGCGTGGCCGTACAGTATGCCGACGGCAGCCAGGCGGTGATGCCGCGCTCCGACGTGCAGGCCATGGCCGACGCTGCAAGCCGCGAACGTGCAGCCCAAGCCGGGCAGGAGCGTTCAGCATCCGGCGGCAGAGAGCAAGAGCAAGGACAGGCGCGTCCGCAGTATTCGCTGAACGACGTGTTCACATTGAACAATGACGGCGTACCGGTGCGCGGAAGCGTCCAGTCCATGACCGAAGACGGCATAGAGATACGAACCGAAGAGCCTGTCGGGGGCAAGACAGTGCAGGTAGTGCCGGGCGAATGGTTCGACGAGAGGGTGCAGAGCGTCAGCGACGCGGACGGCAACGTCGTCTGGCAGCGCGAAAACAATGCTGAAAGCAACACCACGCCGCAGAATATTCCGGAACACGGACAAGGAGCTGAACCCCGTGACGGCAAAGGAGAATCCGCCGATGTGCGTCAAGAGGCACAAAATCGTGATAGAGTCGGGTCTGAAGAACGCGCGAAAATGGAAGAGCGCATTTTGGATTGGCTTTCAGAAGAAAACCTTTCTAAAGCAGAGGGGAAAACGCGCAATGAGATTTTCGATGAGTTTGGGAACACTCCCGAACCCATAGCCTACATTCCTGCAAAATACTTACCATTATTAGGAGATGGCATTTCAGACCAAAGGATATACTGCGGCAAGGGGTATTTCATCGACCATGCTTTGCGCAATCATTCAGGCGCAGGAAAACAGATTCCGGCTGAAGATGTTGACGTGAGCAAATATCTTAATATGCAATCTGTTTTGGACAACCCTGACAGCATAAAAGAGACATTTGCAAACGGAAAGAGAACAGTTGTCTTCATAAAGAAAATAGGCCGTTATTTTGCCGAGTTGACACAAGTGGAGGAGAATGGGAAAATCGTCCTGCATAAATCATTGTTTGGACAGAAAAAAGAACCGTATGCCAAACTTGATGACATACGGCA
>CALBJK010000184.1 GCA_937892695.1 uncultured Prevotella sp. | reverse complement strand
CTGACCAGAGGGTGTCAGTATAATAAATCCAATGACCGATTCAGCCTCATGCGTAACTGTGCATTCCGCCGAGAAAATAATTCACACCAAAATACGTCATCAATATCGTAAGAAATGCCAATACCACAAACGCGTGATAAACCAGAGGCCTGCGCAAAGACGGGAGCGTACCGGAATGAACAGCTATGGCATACACCATCAACGTTATTAAAGCCCATACCTCTTTTGGATCCCAACTCCAGTATTGCCCCCATGACACATTGGCCCAAATTGCCCCAATAAAGATTCCGAAGCCAAGCATTACCAAAGCAGGATAAAGAAAAATCAGAGACAGGAGTCGAAGAGAAGAAAGCTGTTCCTCCGAATGACGTTTGAGCATTCTGACAAAAAGCGCAGTAAGACCACAAATGAACGTAAGCGAAAGCAGAGCGAATCCCAACATTATTATCGACACATGTACGCTAAGCAACGGCGAATTGAGCACCGGCATAATATGTGATATCTGCGGATCCATCTGACTGATATGACTTACAAGAAGGAAGAATCCAGACATCAGAAAACCGAATGTCAACACTATCCTAAATCTTAACGAAACGAAAAGCGAAAGCAGCATAACAGTCCATGCCACAAACAGCATTGTCTCATAACCATTAGCCATAGGCACTGTGCCACCTATAATCCATCTCAATACTTCGCAAAATGTCAAAGCCACGAAAGACAAAGTCATTACAGAATAACCGGCCACTGTCACGGTATTGTCTATGCCACGTCCGAGACTCTTCCCAACAATGAGTTTACGAATAGTAAAGAAAAACATCACAAAGCCCATCGACAAGTTGAGCATGAACAATATCGTTGCAAAAGGTATTTGATTATAGATACGTTCTGCCCGAATCTGGCTGTCTGAAGGCAGCGACGTTCCTCCGTTATTTTTTTGATAACGTGCCATTTTCCCGAATATCTCATATACCTTAGCATAGTCGCCGGCCAGTACGTGGTCGTAAAGCAACAGAAAGACATTCTGCATATAGATCCGATGGTTTTTCTCAACACTTGCGGGAATTTTTTCGGTCGGGGCATACCAGACGGTTTTACCACGATAGGTGTAAGGGAATATCTTTAACAGTGTGCCTCGCCGCAGTTCCATTGTCAGCTGTATGCGGTCGTCAATGTCGGCCACTTGCTGGTGGAACTTGTCGTGGTTGCCCTGATAATATTCCTGAACGTAAGGGCCGATGACGTAGCCGCCAAGATCGCGGTTAAAGAATGCATTTACCGAAGTATAGTCGGGCATCTGCAATGTTTCTTTCAGCGGACCATTCTTAAATTTAAGCATCGGCTCTTTGCTCCAGTCCTCGCCCCAGAATATCCAACCTGTAAGCACCTGTTCCGGCGTAAAATCCTTGTAAGTAGACGAGCCATAAAGTTTTTTCGTGAAATCGATGGCAAATGTCTGCACAGGACAAATGCGATCATTGTAAAGAATGTTCAGCTCGCCGAACTTCTCTGCCGTTTCCTTAGGAAGTACAGGGGCAGCTTGGCTGCACAGTCCGAAACCAAACAACAAGGCAATGCCAAACATAGCTTTCTTCATCTGTTCGCTTCGTAGCAGACGGCGGTAAGGGCCATTGGCATCGAAGAGCATCCACAGAAGCGAAACAAACAGCAAGGCGTAGCCTACGTATGTTACAGCGATGCCGTATGGGTCAGAATTGAGAGAAAGGATACTTCCTGACAAATCCCTATCGTAAGAAGCCTGATAGAACCGAACCGAACGGTAGGAGAAAATGTTGTTCATAGACACTTTTGCGTTGATTGTCTTGCTGCCGTCTGTTATCGTAAATTTCGATTCGTAGTCTTCGACGGCATCTGTCCCTTGATGATATTTTACGTCAAACGAGTTAAGCTTCATAGAGAACGGGAGCTTGTGCTCCTCTACGTTTCCACCTTTACCCTGAACGAGATAAGTGTCGACTGCTTCACCCTTACGAAGCCTGATCATGCCTTGTTCGGAGAACATATGGGTCAACAATGCTCCAAGCAAAATTACGACAAAAGAAATATGGAGCGTAACGATGGAAAGCCGTCTGACCTTCGACTTTACAAAATATAAAATGCCGACAGCTACCGACAGAGTCCATAAGGCCGTAAACCACCATGAACCATAAACATATTCACTGACAAAATCAGAACCTTTGTATTTTTCAATTATCGTCGTCATCCCCATACACAACATTACTAATATGTAAAGGGTGAAAAGTATTTTTTTTACCATAAGAGTTTGATATTTTACAGAACCTGAGTTGTGTAAGCAAAGTTAGTATCTTGCCAACAATCAGACAAATATCTTCTATAAAATATTAAAAGCGGGAGCCTTTCAGTGTTGACAGACTCCTGCTTTAAGTATTTACATCTTATCGAAAATATTATAAATACGCCCGACAAGAAACATCAATCATCAGATAGAACGCAGGAATTTGACTACTGCGTCGCGGTCGGCCTTGGGAAGGTTGTAGAACTTTGAGGCAGAATAATAAGCATCGCTTTCCTTGCTGTAAACATGCCACATGATGGCCTCAATCTCGTTACGCGCACGGCAGTCATGTAAACGATCCTCAGCACCTGTATTGGCAGCAGACAGTCCACGACCCCAAAGCGGTGTAGTACGACACCAGCCTGTACGTATGTCATTCTTCATGAACAGACGATGCTGAACCATGTCTGTGTACGGCCAAATGGTCTGATGAGCATACTGGGGCAGAGGAGTAGTACCGAATTTAGCAATATTGTTAGGCATCCAGTAATTGTCATCACCGGTTGTCCAAGAAGGACGATGGCAATTGACACATCCCATCTTTGTGAACAATTCCTTACCACGCTGTACCTGAGAGTCGTTCAAGTTACGAGCACGCGGGACAGCAAGGCCACGATGCCAGACCATGAAGTCGTAATAGTCCTGATCGCCCATTTCATCGACATAACCAGGATATTCCTTGCTCTGGTCGGTGTTCGGGTCAAGCAGTTTTGCAACTTTCTCCTTTATACCTTCTGCCGTACCGTCTGCATAATACGGAGACTTCGGGTCTTTTTGTATAGCAGCAATGACATTCTTGTTTTCTGACATAGCTTTTGCCCACGCAGTTGTGGTGTAAAGCTTATGACGGTCGCTTCTTGTAACATTGGTGATGTTCCATATAGCGTTTGCACCGGGACCGTCCTGCAGAGAAGCACGAGTCATGGCGTAAGTGAAACGCTTGATAGCCTTCACGCTTTTAGCATCTTTACCGTTTGCCCATTTCCCGTCAGCCAACGAATAATATGCCGAAGCAGCCCAGTCGTTCTTAGACTTATCCCACATTGCAGGATTGACTTCACCGTACTTTGCCGACTCCTGGTACTGTTTCTTCAAGTCTTCCTCAGAAATGGCATCGAGCAGACCTGTACCGTAAATGCCGATAGTAGATTCGAGACGCACCTCATAGTTGGTCGGAACAGGATCGGTATTGAATGCAGACGGATCAATCGTCACTTCGGGGTAAATCAGCTGAAACTCCTCGCCGTCCGGGAAAGTAAACTTGCCGTTCTTGTCAACCTTGGCAATTCCGCTCGGCATAGAGGTAACAGCCTCCCATTTTATAGAAATGCCGCTTTCGTCGACAGGAGGAAGGAAAGGCGAAGCGGCCTTGGTCTGGGGCATTCCAGTAACTTCTGTAATGTAAGAATTTGCTGCGTAAGCTTTTCCATTAGCATCTGTACCGGCCGTCGGATGGTATACTACGAGAAGATAGCCGTTACCGAGCATCGTATTGGCATCGTACTTGCTCATCAATGAGCCGAAGCCTTCACCCGCACGTTTGCCATGACCGTAGCCAGGATGGCACTGGATGCAAGAACTACGTGTCCATGATGGTCCAAGACCCTTGAAAGCTGTTCCGGGAGTAAGGCTTTCAACATAGTTACGCTCGAAGAATAGTTCACCGTGATTGAAATTAGATGTAAGACCTGCATTAGTGACAGCAGGCGTTTCATCTTGATAAGATGCTGAACCTACATTGTCTGTTGTTCCGAGCTTACCTCCGGGTAGCCACTCGGCTTCGGTGAAATTGCCGACAGCCTTACCGACATACTTGTAGTCGGAACCATCCGACACAACAGTAGTGTCGTCATCACTACATGCAGCAAAGGTGAACAAAGCCATTCCTGCAAGAGCAAATTTGTTCAAGTTGTTCATAATGTCTGTTATTGTTGAAAAAATTAAAGCATTCAGACAAACGTAGCTTGAATGGCAAGAAGCCATACAAGCTGCGTTATTGTTTATAAGATTTTTACTTTATTCAAACAGAGTATAAATTTTTATTGCTTCTGAAGCCATGTGTTTACTTCGTTCAGCTTATCGTTGAGTGCAGAAACTGCATTGATAGCTGTCTTGACGCTCTCATCCTTCTTGTAAGTAACGAAAGGATATTTCATCGCCTTGGTCTTTGCGATAGCATTTTCGATTGAAGACTTCAGTTCTCCTGCAAGTTTAGAGTCTCTGTCTTTGATGTACTTATAAAGAGATTTGCTCTCATCACGGTTTTCTGGACGGCCACCGAAGACAGAGTTTTCTATACTCTGGAGGTTATGAGTGAAGTCCTGAATAGAGTTCTGGCTGTAAGGAGACTCAATGTAGTCGGCATCTTCACCTTCTGAAGATGTTCCGTATGGCTTTCCCATCTTTACATCGTACACCTCATTGGCAATATTTGCGCAACCTGCACTTACTATATCAGTCAGAACTGAGATCCAGTTTGTATATGAGCTTCCGAGTGTTCCGCAAGCAAGCATATCTTCACCGTATGTGCGACCGTTCTTTGTTGCGTTCAAGCCGAGGTCAGCAACGAGCTGTTTATGTTCTTTACTTGCCGACGGATTCCATGCTACTTCCATCTGTACGCAGCTATTACGCAAATCTCCTGCCACTGCGGCAGCGTATGTGATTTCAAGTTTACCGCTCAGATTGTCCAGACCTGCATCGGGCTTGTTAATCGAAGAATTGTTTGCAGAACGTACTTTACCGTCACGGAAAAGAATGTATTCGATACCGTGGAAGCCAAGACATGCTGCTGAAAGTGCAGTGCTGGCGTATGTGCCGTCATCCTCCTTGAGTGACTCGATAGTAGCTGTATTCTTCAGACCGTTCTTCAATGTGGTAAGATCCAAAGGCCATGAATCGATATGAGGGTCGATTCCAAAATCAGAAGCTGCGCCGAAAAGAAAAGCCTCTGAAAGCTCGTAGTTAGCACGGGCACGGAGGAACACACCTGCAATGTCGTTAAGTTCTTCGTCTGAGATTTCGTCGTTAGTATTATCATCGTCCCACATCCTTTCGCGGATTGCTGACAACTTGTTGTACAAAGTGTCAGTTCCGTTAGCAAGAATAGTATAAGTAGGATAAACAGTTCCTTCGAGATACTGTTTAGCAATTGCGCTTACTTCCGGATTGTTTGACGGATCCACAGTTGTCACGTCGTTGTTGTCGTCGCTGCATGAAGAGAGTGCAAATGTTGCAACGCCCATCAAAAGAATTCCTTTAACTAATTTATTCATGAAAGTTTTATATTAATTGTAAATATTCTTTATTTTGTAAACCAGCCAGCATAAGCGACACCTATTGAGAACGAAGGTTCGTCATTGTAAGGTGATTTCAGGAAACGCTTCGAGAATTCTGCCTTAACAACCAAATCCTTAATAGGGAAATAGTTAATGCCGACTGCCATCCGGTCACGTTCTGTCCAAGGACGGTCTACATGCTGCACCTTCTTTCCATTCTGTGTAGTAGATGCCGGACGATATGAATCATAGTACTCGTAACGCCCGAACAGATACAGTTTTTGATTGTCTTTACGCAATCTCGGAATCTGAGAGAACACATCGTATCCGGCTTCAAGTCCGTAAGCTACGGCCTGATCGCCTACATACGACTTTGAGAATGGTGATGTGTTACTTGTCTGGTTTTGCAGAATACTGGTGATTTCCCAGGCATCGTCAAGATGTCCGTAATCAAAATTACCGCGAACAATCCAATTATGACCCTTATAGTCAAAATCGAAAGTTCCTATTGTTATAGTACCATTCTTTTGGAAATTTGAACCTTCAACCTGATTGTATCCGTTGTTGACAGAAGAGCCATAATAACCGCTTAATCCGATACGCGGTCCATTAGGTATATAGAAATCCAAACGCGCAGCTGTACCGAGCTTGCTTGCAGGGTCAAACTCGAATGGTGACACGTGAGAAGCTCCTCCAATCCAATTTTCTACACTGAAAGCATTGGCATTGAGTCCTGCAACCAGTTGTACTTCATAACGCATGAAATTGCTTACACGTCCCCATACGCTCAAACCGGTCTGATGCCATGTAGATGGGAATATAGTATTTTCACCTTCCGGACGATAAACAGTAAAGAAATTGAGTGGTTCGTGATGAGCATTTGTATAACCTATTGGTACTACAATATGTCCGGCTTTGATATTCAGTTCGGGAAGAATGGTCTTTTGTATCCAAAATTGTTCAAGCTCTATTTCTCCGCCCTTCTCAGTTTCATGTTCGTATTCTTGAGCTTCGAAATATTCCTTTTCATATGCACTTCCAGTTCCGCCATGTTCGAACTCTATCTCTGATCCCATCGACCAGCCCTTTCCGAAATCATAGCCCATGTAAATTACGACATGTGGCAAGTCAAAGCGACCTTCTTTTGCATTCTTATTCTTGGATGCTGAAGGATTTGTGTAACGTGTAGGGTCATTGCTATACCAGTTGCGAGAATACACAGCTTCACCGTAACCTCCGATTTGCAGACGAGATTCTTTATCTCTAACTTCTTCATCTTGCGTCTGGGCACTTGCTGTACTTGTTGTACCGAGTGCCAATGCTGCAATCGTAAGTGATGCGATTGTTGATTTCTTCATAACTTTACTCGTTTTTTCTATTCTTTTTACGATTGCAAAGGTATTTCACTTTGTTTTCATGGACAATACTTAATAATAGGTAAAAACTGTTAGACATTCCGCAGACGTTATCTGGGCATAATACCTCAATATAGGTATAAAGCTCTCATAAGGATGAGACAAAGGATGTTCTTCTAAGTATTATTGTTAACTCCAACCATTGTTCTCTGTCATAAATCAGAACCGATTATGCCAGAACTGCCTATACGATTACCGGACAAGCCCCGGTCTTGATTGTCGAGAAGTGTATAATATCTTAGCGACTTCACTTAACATACAATAAAGACCGGGACTTGCCCGGCAGATATAAACGGAGGGCATTCACCCTTCTAAAATTAAAAGGTCACTTCGCTTTGTTCGATGCAACCTTGCATATTCCGTTCAAGAAATAACTATGGACGCGGGTATCACCATTGAGTTCGGGATGGAATGCCGTAACAAGCTGGTTGGCCTGACGGGCAGCCACGATACGACCGTCGACAGTTGCAAGAGCGTGGGCTTCGCCCTTTACGGCTTTTATATAAGGTGCGCGGATAAATGTCATTGGTACGTCCTCGCCCACACCTTCAACAGTCGATTCGGTGTAAAAG
>CALBJK010000183.1 GCA_937892695.1 uncultured Prevotella sp. | reverse complement strand
ATGAGGATATGTTTTATCTGGCGTATTGAAAGCCCGTTTTCTATTAACCGTTTGTTCAGCAGCCTCGTACCCACACCGGCATCAATGATGAATCCGTCGTTATCTGTGAACAAGAAGTAGCAGTTGCCACTGCTTCCGCTACCTAAAGAAATAAAGTCAAACATCTATTATAATCTTGTTTTGGAGGTCATAGACTGTATTCCTGTCAGAATGTTCTATTTATCCCGTTGAACCTATTGTTTTTGATTTATTTGAACAGACTTAAAAATGAAGAGGGTATAGGGGTTTCAAATTCCATACGTTCGCCCGTGATAGGATGGGTAAAGCATAGGATGTAAGCGTGTAGGCACAGACGTTGTATTGGATTGTCCCCATTGCCGTATTTAGGGTCTCCGCATACAGGATGTCCCATGTCGGCAGCGTGTACGCGTATTTGGTTTTTACGTCCTGTTTCCAGTTTGAATTCAACAAGAGAATAATCTGTTGTGCGTCGTAATACATGAAAATGTGTTATTGCATATTTTCCTCCGTTATCAGTGTCAGACGAGTAAGTTATGTAGGCTTTGTTATCCTTCAGCCAGTTTGATATTGTTCCTCCATCTTCTATGACTTCTCTGCTAAGCACGGCAATGTAGCGTCTGTCATATACTATGTCGTGCCAGTTGTGTTCAAGAATTTTTTCTGTCTCAATGTCTTTGGCATATACCATAAGACCGCTGGTGTCACGGTCGAGACGGTGAACTACATGTGCGTTGCAGCGTGACCGGTTATGTTGCAGGTAGTTGTCTAATATTTTTTTTACGTTCAGAGCTGCATGTCCTCCTGCCATGGACAGTATTCCGGCATTCTTTTCGATGACGATGAGCCACCTGTCTTCATATACTATTTTGAGATAGCGACTTTTGAATGGCTCGTTTTTTTTGCTTTTACTTACGGATACTGACATTCCTGGCTTTAGCTGAAAGTCGAATTGGGTGACTGTCTTGCCGTCTACCTTTATCCCTCTGCCATGAAGAGTTGCTTTTATTTTGTTACGGCTTTCGTTCGCGTTCGCGATTAAATATTCAAGCAGCAAGCTGTCTTTGTCAACTTTATAATGTCTGTATCCGTCGTCGCTGTTTCTTATCGGGCTATATTTCATCAAAGTATTTTAAATTTATCATGCAAAGTTACAGCAAAAGAGCTTAACATAGAACAAATTTCGTGCATTTATTTTCTATCTCGGATAAAACTAAGTACTTTTGTATTCTAGAATATTGATGCTTATGAAATCATTATTGGTGATAGGTGACGTGCATGGACTTAAGTTGTGGAAACCCATCGTGGAAGCTCATCTTGATTGCAAGGTGGTTTTCTTGGGTGATTATCTCGATCCTTATGAATACCTTCCGCGAGAAAAGACTTTAGCTAATCTCAGGCAAATAATTGATTTTAAGAAGAATAACAGAAATGTGGTCATGCTTCTTGGCAACCATGATATCCATTATTTATATCCAAATGCACCTGCCGCTTCGCGATTCGATCCAGATATTTTTGAGGACGCTCATAGATTGCTTGCAGAAAATCGTCATTTGTTTCAATTTGCATTTCAAATCGATGATACAATTTTCACGCATGCTGGTATTTCGCAAGAATGGTTTGAAAAAGACTTTTGTGGAAACATATCGCATAATATTTCGGAACAACTGAACAATCCTAATTCCGGACAAATGGAGTCTATATTCAGGGTAGGATATGTCCGAGGGGGTAAAGAAGGCGATAAAGGAGGCATCTTCTGGGCTGACAGAGCAGAGCTGAAGGACGTTATCTCTGGTTTTAGGCAGATAGTCGGTCACAATCGTGTTGATGATATTACTGTAGTTAGACAGGATGAGAAGACTGTCATTATTTTTTGTGACTGTCTGCGTAATGATAAGTATTTAATTTTAGATAATTCGTAAGTCTTTTTGTAAAAAGGAAACCCGCGATATCACTTTTCTTGCGATAATCGCGAGTCTCTCTTTTGGTATTTGTTTTCAGATAATCATTCTGTACGATTTCTATGACTGCTGTAGGATTTTTTCTTTAAGATATTTTCCTGTTATGCTTTCTGGACATTTCACAATGTCTTCTGGCGTACCGCAACAAACGAGATTCCCGCCATTGTTTCCACCGTCAGGTCCGAGATCTATCATATAGTCAGCACATTTTATTACGTCCATGTTATGTTCTATGACGATGATGCTATGTCCCTTTTCAATCAACGCATTGAAAGCAGACAGCAATTTTTTGATGTCGTGGAAATGTAGTCCTGTGGTAGGTTCGTCAAATATGAAAAGTGTGGGATCAATACGTTCTTGACCGATAAAGTAAGCCAATTTCACACGTTGGTTTTCACCACCGGAAAGTGTCGATGAATTTTGCCCAAGCTTGATATAGCCTAATCCTACTTCTTCGAGAGGCTTTAGACGATTTACGATAGTATTCTGGCTGTATTTCCCAAAGAAGTCAATTGCTTCGGACACAGTCATGTCGAGAATATCGCTGATGTTCTTGCCTTCGAATCTTACTTCCAATATATCATGTTTGAATCGTTTACCGTGGCAAGAGTCGCATTCCAACACTAGGTCTGACATGAATTGCATTTCAATCGTTATCACTCCAGCTCCTTTGCATTCTTCACACCTTCCTCCTTCTGCGTTGAATGAGAAATATTGCGATGTAAAACCCATTTGTTTTGCTAACGGTTGTTCTGCGAAGAGCTGTCTGATGGCATCATAGGCTTTTACGTATGTGGCCGGGTTTGAACGTGTGCTTTTACCAATTGGATTCTGGTCGACCATTTCCACTCTTTTTATATCTTGCCAGTCGCCTTTCATGGATGCATATTCGCCTGGCGCGTCAGCTGCTTCATTTAGATGCCTTTTTAGGGCAGGGTATAGTATACCTCTTACAAGTGAGGATTTTCCAGAACCACTAACGCCTGTTACGACATTTAGTACATTAAGAGGAAATTTCACGTCGATGCCACGCAGATTATTCATTCTAGCCCCATCTATTTCTATATATTTGTTCCATTGACGTCGGCTTCTCGGAACTTCTATTTGTTCTTCGCCCATGAGGTATTTGACGGTATGGCTCTTTGTGGTCAGAAGGTCAGTCTTGGCTACTTTTGAAATCGGGCCTTCAAAGACGACTTCGCCGCCTAATCGTCCGGCTTCTGGACCTATATCTATCAGATAGTCTGCCGAGCGTATAATGTCTTCGTCATGTTCTACGACAATCACTGTATTATTCAGAGATTGCAGTTCTCGCAGAACATGAATCAGACGGTCTGTGTCACGACTGTGTAGTCCAATGCTTGGCTCGTCAAGGATGTAGACCGATCCTACAAGAGAACTCCCCAATGAGGTAGTCAAGTTGATGCGTTGGCTTTCTCCGCCGCTCAAAGTGTTAGATGGTCTGTTCAATGTTAAATAGCCCAATCCGACGTCAATTATGAATTGAATTCTATTTTTGATTTCAGTAAGTAGTCGTTTACCGACAGCTGCGTCATGTTCATCGAGTTTTAGATTGTCAAACCATACTTTCAGGTCTTTTATTGGCATTTCAACCAGATTGCAGATGCTCATTCCTCCGATTTTGACCCACGTCGCTTCCTTTTTCAGACGTGTGCCGTGACATTCCGGACATATCGTCTTGCCACGGTAACGGCTCAACAACACCCTATATTGTATTTTGTATTGATTCTCCTTTACTAATTGGAAAAATGAGTCAATGCAAATTCTGTCAGTTTCTGGTCGTTTTTTGTCGGATGGCAAGCCGTGCCATAGCATATCTTTTTGTTTGCTTGTCAGATTATAGTAAGGCTCGAATATCGGGAAGTTGTCATTAACAGCACGTCGGCAGAATTCGTCTTTCCATATTCCCATTTTGTCGCCATGCCAGCATTGAACACATCCGTCATACACACTTAGTGTACTGTTCGGGATCACGAGCTTTTCATCTATGCCTATAATCTTTCCAAAGCCTTCACATTTCGGACAGGCTCCTAGTGGCGAATTAAATGAGAACATATTATCGTTCGGCTCTTCGAACGTCATGCCGTCAGCTTCAAACTTTGTGGAGAAATCGTGACAAATATTCGATGGCATAAATATTAAACGGCAGTTCCCGTCGCCTTCGTAGAAGGCTGTTTCGGCAGAGTCAATAAGGCGTGACATTGAACTTTTGTCATCGCTCACACTCATACGGTCAATCAGCAGATAAATATCGCCTTGAGGAGTATTTTTAAGAAAGTCTTTGTCTTCAATAGCATCTTCTATACGTATGAAGTTTCCTCTACACCATAGTCTGACGTAGCCTTGCTGCATTTCCATTTCGAGCTGCTTCTCCACAGTTCGTCCATCCATTACTTTCAGGGGAGCCAACAGGGCGAACTTCGTACCGGTAGAATATTTCTGTACACATTCTACCACGTCTTCAGTAGTATTTATTTTGACTTCTTCACCGCTTATTGGAGAATAGGTCTTGCCTATTCGTGCGAACAGAAGGCGCAAGTACTCGTAAATCTCAGTAGATGTACCTACAGTACTTCTTGTATTGCGGGAGTTTACTTTTTGTTCAATTGCTATAGCCGGCGGCAAACCTTTTATGTAGTCGCATTCGGGTTTGCTCATACGTCCTAGATACTGTCTGGCGTATGAAGACAATGACTCTACGTATCGACGCTGGCCTTCGGCATATAAGGTGTCGAAGGCCAGTGAAGATTTTCCGGAACCAGAAACTCCGGCAATTACTATGAATTTGTTGCGTGGTATTTTAAGGCTCAGGTTTTTCAGATTGTTGACCCTGGCGCCTTTTATTTCGATGCAGTTATCCATATTAATCCAAATCGGCAATATGTGCCGTTTTAGTTTCTTGTTTTCTGTTCAATGCCATGACTTTCAGTTGTAATGTTTCCGATTTATTACTGACCTGAATTTATTCATGTCTGCATAAGTCGGTACAATCTGACATGGAAAGCACAGAATTGTTGTAAGGGCTCTATTACTCTCTTGAAATTAAGAGTTCATAGACAGAAGAAATTCTTCGTTGTCGCGTGTATTAGCCATACGGTCATGTATTGAGTTCATAGCTTCTACAGGGGTCATGTCTGCAATATATTTCCTCAGAATCCACATACGGTCAAGTGTTGTTTTATCTTGCAGCAAGTCGTCACGACGAGTGCTCGAAGCTATGAGGTTTACGGCAGGGAATATACGTTTGTTAGACAACGAACGGTCAAGCTGTAATTCCATGTTGCCGGTTCCCTTGAATTCCTCGAATATT
>CALBJK010000182.1 GCA_937892695.1 uncultured Prevotella sp. | reverse complement strand
ATTCGGGAATAAAAACAAACAAGTTTGTTTTCTATTCCGCTCATTTGCACTAACTTTGCATAAGGAAGCGGGAAACCGCGAAAACAAAACTGAAATTTGAAATGGGAATAGGAGACAAGGCTCCCGAAATATTGGGAACAGACCAGAACGGTAAGGAAGTCCGCCTGAGTGACTTCGCAGGAAAGAAACTCGTACTTTATTTCTATCCGAAAGACCTTACTTCGGGATGCACGAGCGAGGCTTGCAGTCTGCGTGACAGCTACAGCGAACTGCTCGACAAGGGCTACGAGGTTGTGGGCGTAAGCGTGGACGACGCGAAGAAGCACCAGAAGTTCATCGAGAAAAACTCGCTGCCGTTCACCCTCATTGCCGACACCGACAAACGTCTGGTGGAGCAGTTCGGCGTGTGGGGTGAAAAGAAGATGTACGGACGCACTTACATGGGGACACTGCGCACAACCTTCATTATCGGCCCAGAGGGAACGGTAGAGAAGGTGTTCACACCCAAACAGATTAAAGTAAAGGAACACGCCAAGCAGATTCTCGGATAAATAAACAACAAACGACTAAAAAAACTATATTCACACATAAAAATGACTGTCCGTAATTGGTTGCCGCTGATAGGCATGACTGCCTCGGCCTTTGTGTTCAACACGTCCGAATTCATGCCTATCGGACTACTCTCAGACATTGCTTCCGACCTGCGCATAACCGAAGCCCATGCCGGAATGCTCATTTCTATCTACGCATGGGTGGTGGCTCTGCTGTCGCTGCCGCTGATGCTGATGGTCTGCAAGATGGAGTTTAAGAAACTGCTGCTCTCCATCATCGTTCTCTTTATCGTCAGCCACGTGTTCTCGGCCATGGCTACGGGATTCTGGACACTGATGCTTTCGCGCATAGGTGTGGCTTGCGCCCATTCCATCTTCTGGTCGATAGCCGCGCCGATGGCCGTGCGCACTGTTCCGGAAGAGCATAAGTCGCTGGCTCTGGGCATGATAGTCACGGGTACGTCTGTGGCCATGATTGTCGGTCTGCCACTGGGGCGTATTATCGGATTGCAGATAGGGTGGCGAATGGCCTTCCTCTGCATTGCCGCCGTGACTGCCGTCGTAGCATTGTTTCTGGCTATTGTGTTCCCGAAAATGCCCAACCGCAAGTCGTTCTCGTTGCGCAAGATGCCTGAAATACTGAATAACCGTGTACTCATGGGCATTTATGTCTTGACCGTAATATTGGCCACATCCCACTACGTGGCCTACAGCTACATAGAACCGTTCCTGGCCCAGACTGCCCACATGAGCGACAGCATGGTCACGCTCACGCTCATCGTGTTCGGGGGGGCCGGCATGATAGGCAGCGTGATGTTCTCGCGCTACTTCAACCGCTGCCAGTATCCGTTCATAATGACAGTCACGGGCGGCGTGGCCGTCAGTCTGCTGCTGCTCCAGCTGGCATCGTACTCCGTATGGGCAATGATGGCATTGTGCGTGTTCTGGGGAGCAGTCATCACAGCCTACAATGTAGTGTTCCAGGCCGAAATCATACGCTTTGCACCGCAAGGAGGTTCGTCGGTGGCTATGTCCATCTTTTCAGGAATCTTCAACCTCGGCATAGGCTGCGGCGCACTCTTCGGCGGCATGGTCTGCACATGGTCGTCGGTGGCCTACGTGGGCTATGTCGGCGGCATACTCGCTGCTGTCGCTACGGCATTCTGTGTGTTCAGGCTTATAGGGCTGATGAAGGCGGACAGCCATTCGTGACAATACAAAGACTTATGTCTGACAAAGGCTGATGTCTGAGAAAGGGTAAGACAATAAAAGAATAACATTATGAAATATATAATCAGTGTCCGCGAACAGTCCAAGGATTTGTTCTTCATTTTCCTCGGCATTCTCATCTATTCGATAGGTTATACCGCCTTCGTTCTTCCTGAAGAAGTGGTGATGGGAGGAGTGGCCGGTATTTCGGCTCTGCTCTTCTATGCCTTCAAGATTCCTGCCGGAATTTCTATATGGGTACTCAATGTCGTAATGCTCATCATCGCCTTCAAGGCTTTGACCAAGCAGTTTACCATACGTACCATTATCGGTGTGACGATGATGTCCGTGATAATCGGCGCATTGCAGCCTGTCTTCGAGGTGTTCCAGATAATCACGCCGGGCGAAGACAAATTCATGCACGTTCTCATCGGAGGCACACTGGCCGGTGCGGGACTCGGGCTGGTATTCTCGCACAACGGTTCGACCGGAGGCACAGATATCATCATAGCTCTGCTCAACAAGCATTTCCGTATGAGCTTCGGACGTGCCATGCAGTTTATCGACATCACTATTATCTGTTCGTCCTACATCCTATTCCACAGCACGGAAACCATCGTCTACGGCATCGCCTTTACGCTGACAGCGAGCTTCGTGTGCGACTATGTAATCAACGGAACGCGCCAGACCGTGCAGTTCATTATCATCTCGAAGAAGTATGAAGACATTGCCAACGTCATCAACACCAAGGTGCATCGCGGTGTGACGGTGATACCCGGCAAGGGATGGTACTCGAAGAGCGAAGTCGACATACTGATTGTCCTTGCCCGCAAGTACGAGTCGCAGGAAGTGTTCCGCTACATCAAGGCTATCGACCCCGAAGCCCTCGTCTCCCAGTCGTTCTGTCAGGGCGTGTTCGGCGAAGGATTCGACAAGATGAAGTAGAAAGCCGTAGCCTTTAAACAAAATGAATGTCCTATTCCCAATGGAATCCAATAAAAGTTTTATCGGTCCATCTGCCGGACATTCCATTTTCTGACATCAAGAGACGACACTTAGGTGCGTCTCTTGAATGGATTTTCTCTTTTTAATTAAACCATGAACACGTCGTCGCGTCTAAAAGTCAGTAACAAATAAAAAACTCTACTCTGAATGAAACATTTATTGACATTATTGTTTCTTATGGCTTTCTCGGTGTCGCTGTGTGCGCAGACCAAGATAACCGGAAGGACAATAGACCGCGACACTAAGGAGGCTATGCCGCAGACGACGGTGCAGCTGCTAAAGCCGGACAGCACATACGTAACGGGTGCCGTAACTGACGACAACGGCCGTTTCGCACTCATGTCTACAGCCGGAGGCAAGTACATCGTGAAGTTTACGAGTATCGGCTATAAGACTTTATGCAAAAATATAGAGGCGGTCGAAGGTCGTGCTGCCGACTTGGGTGATGTTGTGCTTGGTGCCGATGCACTGACGCTGAAAGGTGCCACCGTGACGGGGCAGGCCATGAAGGTGACGCTCAAGGAGGATACCTTTATATATAACGCTTCGGCCTACCGCACTCCCGAAGGCTCTACGATAGAAGAGCTGGTGAAGCGACTGCCCGGAGCAAAGATTGACGACGACGGCAAGATAACCATCAACGGACAGGAGGTTAAGAAAATACGTGTTGACGGAAAGGAATTCATGACCGGCGACACAAAGACGGCTCTGAAGAACCTGCCCACGTCGATTGTCGAGAAAGTGAAGGCATATAACGAGAAGAGCGACATGTCGCGGGTGACGGGCATCGACGACGGTAACGACGAGACTGTGCTCGACTTCGGACTGAAGCCCGGACAGAACCGTGGAATGTTCAGCAATGTAGACTTGTCATACGGTACGCGAGACCGGTATGCCGAACGGCTGATGGGGGCTTACTTCAACAGCAAGTTCCGCACGATGATATTCGGCAACGCCAATAATGTCAACGACATGGGATTCCCTGGTGGGGGAGGCCGGGGCAACTTCGGGCGCGGACGCAACGGACTGAACACCTCGAAGATGATAGGTCTGAACATGAACTACGACGTAGACAAACTGAAGATTGACGGAAGTGTGCGCTGGAACCATAACAACAGTGACGCGCAGACCGTACGTTCGGCCGAGAATTTTGTCAGCACTGTGGGCTCGTTCTCCAACAGCCGTACCAACAACCTCTCGCGCAACGACTCGTGGAACGCCCAAATGAGGCTGGAATGGAAACCTGACACGATGACTAACATCATGTTCCGCCCGACGGTGAGTTACTCGACCAATGACGGACGCTCTACCAGCAAGTCGGCATCGTACAATGACGACCCTTTCAAATACTCTGACGACCCACTCGACGATTCGGCTATCGACGTTATGGCCGGTGACAGTCTGATGGTGAACAAGAGCACTAACAGCTCTATCAGCTACGGCCGGTCGACGCAGATAGGCGGTTCGCTGCAGCTCAACCGCAGGTTAGGCAACAAAGGACGCAACGTTAACTTGCGGCTCGAAGGCAGCTACAATGACTCCGACAATAAGAACCTTTCGGTAAACGACGTGCATCTGTACCAGAGACAGACTGCTGCAGGACTCGACTCTACATATCAGACCAACCGCTACAATCTCACTCCCTCGAAGAACTACCGCTATGCGGCTCAGTTCAGCTACAGCGAACCGCTGTGGAAGGCTACGTTCCTGCAGCTCAGCTATAAGTTCACGTACAGCTACAGCAAGAGCGACCGTTCCACCTACGACTTCAGCAATCTGGGCGAAGGCTTCTTTTCAGGCATCTCGCCTGTCTATCGTGGATGGAACAACTATCTGTCGATGCTCTCCCGTCCGTGGAAAGAATACTATGACGACGATCTCAGCCGTTATTCCGAGTATAAAAATTACACCCACGACATAGAACTGATGTTCCGCATGATTCGCGACAAGTACAATTTCAGCGTGGGCGTGATGGCGCAGCCGCAGAAGTCTAATTTCATACGCGACTATCTCGGTGTGCATACCGACACGGTGCGTACGGTGATAAATGTTGCGCCGACGCTCAACTTCCGCTACCGTTTCTCCAAGATCCACAACCTGCGCATACGCTACCGTGGCTCTACTTCGCAACCGAGCATGTCGCAGCTGCTTGACATAACCGACGACAGCGATCCGCTCAATGTCACTAAGGGTAATCCAGGACTGAAGCCTTCGTTCACCAACAACCTGCGCATAGAGTATAACAACTTCTTGCAGAACCACCAGCGGTTCATCGCCGCAAACATGCGCTACTCTAACACGCGCAACTCGATAAGCAATATGGTGACTTACGATGAAACCACGGGCGGACGCACTACTCAGCCGATGAACATAAACGGTGACTGGCGCATCGACGGCGACTTCATCTTCAGTACGTCTCTGGACACGCTTGGACACTGGAATATCAACATCAATCCTTCGGTAGGTTATGTCAACAATGTCGGATTCCTCTCGATTGACAGAAAGTCGGACGCTGTGAAGAACGTCACCAAAAACCTCACCCTCGGCAACCGTCTGGAAGGCAGCTACCGCAACGACTGGCTCGAAGCTGTAATTGACGGATCGTTCAGCTACGACCATGCCCGCAACAAGTTGCAGAGCCGTAGCAACCTCGATACGTGGCAATTTGCATATGGTGGTTCGCTTAATGTGACATTGCCTTGGGGCATGTCTGTCTCGACCGACCTGCATGAGAACAGCCGACGTGGCTACAACGACAAGTCGATGAACACCAACGAGCTTGTATGGAACGCGCAGATAGCCCAGTCGTTCCTACGCAACCGCCGGCTTACGGTGATGCTCCAGTTCTACGACATTCTGAAAGAACAGAGCAATTTCAGCCGCACCATCAACGCTATGCAGCGCAGTGACACGCAGTTTAACAGCATCAACAGTTATGCGATGCTCCATGTTACGTATCGATTGAACATCTTTGGCGGTAAGGAAGCGCGTCGTGAAATGCGTGACCGACGACGCGGCTTTGACGGTCCGCCTTCAGGCGGTCCCGGTTTTGACGGTGGCCGTCCTCCCCGTGGTGGCTTCGGTGGTCGTCCTCCCCGTGGTGGCTTCGGTGGCCGTCCGTTCTGAAAAAGAATGGTATGAAGTGAAAGCTTGAAGCCCCATAGTATTGCAAATGTCTATGGAATGGAGAAAACAATCAATGCTTGTCCGGATATTATCGGTCGGTTATATATCGGCTTGGTAATATCCGGATTTTGTTATAATAGATGAAGTGGGGATTGTTAATGTTTAGTTGTTGGTGCCTTAATGTCAGATTTCGTTCATCCAGCGTGTAGAGAACACTTTGGCGCATTTCCCATCCAAGTAAACGCTCGTTTCCCAGACGTAAATATTATTCTATATTACAGAATGGCTTTTATCACTTCGGGGAAATGTTTCAGTTCGAGGAAGTGCACTTTCATCCTTATGTCGTCAATATTGTCGTCGGGAGAGAGGGGAACTGAGAATTGGGCTATTATGTCTCCTTCGTCATAGCGGCTGTTGACATAATGGATTGTGATGCCAGTTTCCTTGTCGCCGGCAGCCTTTACTGCTTCGTGTACATGGTGGCCGTACATGCCCTTTCCACCGTAGAGAGGCAGCAGAGATGGGTGGATGTTTACCATACGGTGGTCGTAACGTTTGGTGAGAAATTCGGGTATCATTGCCAGAAATCCGGCAAGGACAATAAAGTTTATTTTGTATTTATTGAGCAGAGGAATGATAAAGTCAGGGTCGTTGAGATGCTTTTTGTCAATTACCGTAGACGGCACTCCGTATCGTGCAGCCCTGGTGAGCACGTAGGCATCAGGACGGTTGGTAACGACCAGCGCAATGTTGACATTGCTGACATCTTTGAAGTAGGATATTATGTTCTCGCAGTTAGAACCGTTGCCAGATGCGAATATGGCCATTTCAGTCTTCTTCATCGTCGTCATCCTCTTCGTCGTAGGTGTCGTCAAAACCGAACATCGCCGGCTCTACAAAAGCATCTAGGGCACGACGCTCCTTTTTTGTGGGTCGTCCTGTGCCGCGTGCCCTGTCGACAAACCCGCTGATACGGCTCATTTCCAGCAGTTCGTACTGTTTCGGGTCGGTGACGTTCTCGTATATTTCAGGCAGCATCTTTGCGCCAACCCGCTGCTCTATTGGCTTGAGCACTTTGTATGAGTAGGTGACAGGCGGCTTCTTCACGCTTATCGTTTCACCTTGTTTTATGGTGTGGCTAGGCTTGACGTTATTGCCGTCTATGGTGACTCGTCCGTTCTTGCACGCGTCGGCTGCCAGCGACCGTGTCTTGAAAACCCGTGCCGCCCATAGCCATTTGTCTATTCTTGCTGTTTCTGACATTGTTTCTTACCAAGTTTGTTATAGGCATTCATTGTCGTTTCCAGTCCTGCAAGTACAAAACTTTTTATGATGTCCGTGGCCTTGTCGATAGATGGCTGCAACACCTGCATGTCGTCAGAACTGTATTTGCCGAGCACCCAGTCAATCTGTCCTCCACGTGGAAAGTCGTTGCCTATCCCCATTCGCAGACGGGCATAGTGCTCGCCTATAAGCTGCTGTATATGTCCAAGACCGTTGTGACCGCCGTTGCTGCCGTTGCCCTTTAGACGGAAAGCACCGAGGGGCAGCGACAAGTCGTCGACGACAACGAGCAGTCTCGACTGGTCTATGTTTTCTTTATTGAGCCAATAACGTACGGCGTTGCCGCTTAGGTTCATGAATGTCGTAGGCTTCAGCAGAATGACTTTACGCCCTTTGACGGATGTCTCTCCGACAAATCCGTAACGTTTGTCTTGAAAAACAATATTGGACGCTTTAGCAAAAGCGTCCAATACCATAAATCCTGTGTTGTGGCGT
>CALBJK010000181.1 GCA_937892695.1 uncultured Prevotella sp. | reverse complement strand
AGAATACATGCCTGTCACGCATGGGGTCACGGGTTCGAGTCCCGTACACACCGCAATTCATTCAAATTTAGTCCAGATTTCCCAAAATGGTGTGTTAGTTCAGCTGGTTAGAATACATGCCTGTCACGCATGGGGTCACGGGTTCGAGTCCCGTACACACCGCAGAGTCTTTACTTCTTCAAGTAAAGACTTTTTTGTTTCCAACATCTTATTATAAGACTCCAATATATTATAATGGCAATGTCTCTTTGACTATTCTGTATTTTCTCATGAGTGACAGATACGCCAATGTGGTGTCTCCTCTACCGATTTGCACCATTATACTATTGATGCGCATCTGGATAAAAAAGTCATCATAAGATAATCCGCGCGAGCACATTTGGATTATCTTATGATGACCTATTATTATTTAACGGTACGTTTTTCTATTTTTTACCAAACGATTTGAGCCATTTCAGCGGCTTCTTCAGTATATTGCCTATGCCTCCTGATTTCTTAGGTGATTCAGGGGCTGGCGAGGATGACTGCTGACGTTGCTGCTGAACCTGACCGTTTCCGCGTCGGCGATTATGTCCTGGACGATTCTGCGATGGCTTACGACGGTTGTTCTGACGATCAACTTCTACTCCATTCCTGACATCAGCTGCCGAGGCATTACCGTTTCGGTTGTCATGGGCTGCATCATTCTGCTTGTTATCTCCACGGCGACGGTTGTTGTTACGGCGATTCGAGTTACGACGTTGCGACTTTTGTCCGTTGCCACCACCGTTATCACCCGGCTTCTGGATATCACCTGCCCTAGATTCCTGCCCGTTTTGAGACTTCTGTGTCTGCCGTTTCTTTTGTTCTTTTCCGTCAGCGTCAGTATTCTGACCACTTACTTCGCGCTTGCGTCCGCCCGTCTGTGCAGCATTTCCGTCACGTCTTGGTTTGTGCTTGTGAGCCGTCATATCACGGTCTTTACGGCGACGCGACTTGGCCGAAGTACTACCCTTGCTCAGGCGACCGCCTTTGCTGTAGTCGGGACCTTCACCGAGTCCCTCGGGCAAAGGCATCTTCGTAACTTCCTTTTCTAGAAGCTTCTCTATCTGTTTGAAGTAAGCTATTTCTTCGTCACTTACAAAAGTAATGGCTATGCCGTCACGGTCGGCACGAGCCGTTCGTCCTATACGGTGTACATAATCCTCTGCGTCGCGTGGCACATCAAAGTTTATCACCATCGCAATGTCGTCGATGTCTATACCGCGAGCCAATATGTCGGTAGCCACAAGAACATCTATCTGTCCGCTCTTAAACTTATACAGCATCTCGTCACGCTCCGCCTGCTCAAGATCGGAGTGCATCTCGCCACTGTTGATGTGCATCTGCTGCAAGGCATGGTTGATGGCCTTAACCTTCTGCTTCTTTCCTGAAAAGATAATGACACGCTTCAGGTCACCCTTCTTGAACAAATCCTTTATTATTTCAAGCTTCTGGCTCTCATAACAGACATACGCGCTCTGTTTGATTTTCTCGGCCGGCTTGCTTACCGCAATCTTGACTTCTACAGGATTTTTTAGCAACGTCTTGGCCAGTTCTTCAATCTTGTCTGGCATCGTGGCCGAAAACATTATGGTCTGGCATGTATCTGGAAGTCCTCTTGCAATCTTCTTTATGTCGTCAGAGAAACCCATGTCAAGCATACGGTCGGCCTCGTCAAGGACAAAGAACGACACTTTACTCAAATCTGCATTGCCCATATTGATATGGCTGAGCAAACGTCCAGGAGTAGCTATGATGACATCGGCCCCAAGTGTAAGGCTTTTCAGTTCCTGGTCATATCGGTTGCCGTCGTTGCCTCCATAAATGGCCACGCTGCTCACTCCGTCAAGATAGTAACTGAATCCCTGCATGGCCTGATCTATCTGCTGGGCAAGTTCGCGTGTCGGACTCATTATCACACAATTGATTGAACCTTTAGGATAACCGCCGTCGGCGATTTTGCTCAATATAGGCAGTAGATATGCAGCAGTCTTTCCGGTGCCTGTCTGGGCCACACCCAGCAAGTCGCGGCCTCCGAGAATTTCCGGAATACACTTTTCCTGTATCGGGGTACACGTCTCGAAGTGCATGTCATAAAGCGCATCGAGCACATTGTCGTTTAAATCTAAATCTTCAAAATTCATGTTTGTTTAATTTGGTGCCTTGCGGTAGCAGAAGTAAGCTACGACCGCAAAAATAAAGTTTGGAATCCATGCCGCCAATATTGGGGGAGTATTGGCATTGATTGCAAATGTGGATGAGATTGTCTGGAGCATGATGTATCCGAAGCTCAGAGCCAGTCCAACGCCAAGTGCCATGCCCATGCCACCCTTTCGTTTGCGTGACGACAGCGAAACGCCGATGGTAGCGAGAATGAACGAAGCGAACGATGCCGCTACTCGCTTGTGATACTCCACTTCATACTGAACTACATTACTGCTTCCACGGTTCATCTGTTTCGTGATATAGTCACGCAACTCCGGACTAGTGAATGTCTCCTGCTGGCCTTTAGAATAGACAAGGTCGGTAGGTTCCATTTGGATAACAGTATCTTTACGCATACCCGTGGTGATATGCTCGCGCAGTCCACGCAGTTCACGCTTCTTCCAGTTAGTCATGGTCCAGTGATACTTCGACTCCGATATGGTGTCATACTGCACTTCCATGGCTGTAAGGTGGCTCACAAGCTTTTTGTTTTCAAACTTGTCCAGAGAAAAACCATAGCCTTTCTTCATAGTGTTGTCGTAGTGCTGGATATAGGCTATCACTCCTCTTCCTACCTGAAGCATTACATTGTCAGCCGAAGTGTCGCGCTTCCTATTCTTGTACATGGTCTCAAAGTTCTGCCTTATCACTGTACCGTGCGGAATAACGTATGAACTGAGATAATAGGACATGGCCGATATGAGCACACACGAAATCATGTAAGGGCGCATGAGCCTCTTAAACGACATTCCCGACGCAAGCATTGCTATTATCTCTGAGTTTCCTGCCAGCTTTGACGTAAAGAATATCACAGAGATAAAGACGAACAACGGGCTGAACAGATTGGCATAATAGGGTATGAAGTTTGCATAGTAATCGAACACTATAGCCTTTAGAGGAGCATGATACTGCGTAAACTTCGCAAGGTTTTCGTTTATGTCGAAGACAATTGAAATAGAAATAATCAGTGCAATTGAGTAGAAGTAAGTACCGATGAACTTCTTTATGATGTACCAGTCGAGAAGCTTAACGTAGCGTCCGGGATTGAGCACAGCCAAGAAGCCCAACTTACCGGCAATCCAAGCCAAAGCCTTACGTACTGTAGCTGTGCGCCGTTCCAGCCATCGGGCCATGCGGAACAA
>CALBJK010000180.1 GCA_937892695.1 uncultured Prevotella sp. | reverse complement strand
CGAGGCGGGGGATGATTTTTCATTGCCCTATTCTAAAGGACTCTATGTCGACATTTTCCCGTTTATAGCTTATCCTGACGTGCCGAAGAAGTTTGTCAAGAAATACGGCAAGGGCATGTCCACCTGCTATTCGGTGCTCCACCATTCCCATTGTTATTCGTTCCGGGCTACAGCCGAATTCTTCTGGTTCGGAGCTCGTTATCTTTTTTACAGTCTTCTGTGGAACATTGCCTTTGCTGTGAAAAAGAAGAACACCTATATTTCAAACGTCTTGATTAATAACGGATATGGCATAATGCACCGTCGCGACAGCGTCTTCCCGCTTGGACAGATAGAGTTTGAAGGCAAGACGTTCAGCGCACCCTGCAATCCCGATGCCTATCTTCGCGACCTATACCGAGACTACATGACGATACCGCCCAAGGAGAAACAGAAGATTCATTCGGTCTTCATTATGCCAGAACTTGTTCCTACCTCGCGCTGAGCACAGACGGCAGTTTGTCGATACTGTCGAGGCGCACCATGCGTTCGTGCTCGAACTCTTCGGCGTGTTCCATCCTCCATGTTACGCGGAACGGTATCCATGCGGCGTAGCATCCCACGGCCAGGGCAGGGGCAATGTCGCTCTTGAGCGAGTTGCCTACCATTAGAATTTCCGCCGGAGTCGTACTGAGACGGTCGTGGCAGAGCCATCCGAAGGTTTCTTCGTTCTTGTCGTTCACGACTATTACGTCCTCAAAAAAAGGTGCTAGTCCTGACCTTTCCAGTTTGCCGTGCTGGTCAAGAAGTTCTCCCTTTGTGAAAAGTACCATTCTAAAACCTTCTGAGCGCAGCAGCGAGAGGGTTGTCAGCACTCCCGGAAGCGGTGTGGCCGGAAGGCAGAGCAGCGACTTGCCGGTCTCTACTATGGCCGCCACTTCTTCGGCCCTTATGGCGTATCGGCTCACGCGCAGTGCGTTCTCAACGAGCGATATTGTGAATGCTTTGCCACCATATCCCAGAAGCCCCATATTGGCTTTCTCTGTTCTGAACAGTTCGGCAGATACGTTGGCGGCATCGGCGTAGGGAGCAAGAATTTCGCAATATCTTTTTTCTGCCCTTTCAAAGTACGACTGGTTGTCCCACAACGTGTCGTCAGCGTCAAAGGCTATGGCTTTTATATATTTGAACATTATCTTTGGTTTGTTTTCGCAACGTTTCGTGTTCATCCTCTTTCTGCCCAGTCGCCCCGATCCAGATTGCGGTATGATACGGCTTCAGCTATATGCTCAGGTCTTACCGGTTGACTATCGGCTAGGTCGGCTATAGTGCGTGCCACTTTCAAAATGCGGTTGTAGGCCCGGGCCGACAGACTCAGCCGTTCCATGGCAGTACGGAGCATTTCTATGCCTTCGTTGTCAGGTTCGGCATAGATGTGTATCATGCGTTCTGTCATCTGTGCGTTGCAGTGGATGCCCTTGTCGGCTTTGTAACGTTCTTCCTGTATCTGTCGTGCTCGGATTACTCTCTCTCGTATTCTCGCACTAGGTTCGCCAGGTGCTCCGCTTGAAATGTCCTTGAACGGAACCGGTGTTATCTCGGTCTGGATGTCGATACGGTCGAGCAGCGGACCCGAAATCTTGTTCATGTAACGTTGTATCTGCCCTGGTGTGCATACACACCGATGTGTCGGGTCGCCGTAGTATCCGCAAGGACAGGGATTCATCGAGGCCACGAACATGAACGAACAAGGAAATTCAACAGTGTATTTTGCCCGCGATATTGTAATCTTATGGTCTTCGAGAGGCTGGCGCAGCACTTCGAGAGTCGACTTGTTGAATTCAGGCAATTCGTCGGCAAACAGCACCCCATTGTGGGCCAGAGAGATTTCACCCGGCTGAGGTGTCATGCCTCCTCCTACCAGAGCCACTTCGGATATGGTGTGGTGGGGCGCACGGAAAGGCCGTACAGAGATGAGCGACGTGCCCCGTCCGAGTTTTCCCGCCACGCTGTGTATCTGGGTGGTCTCCAGGCTTTCGGCCAACGACAGCGGTGGCAGAATCGAAGGCAGCCGTTTGGCCATCATCGACTTGCCGCTGCCCGGCGGACCAATCATTATCATGTTGTGGCCTCCGGCAGCCGCCACTTCCAGGGCACGCTTCACTGTCTCCTGTCCGCGTACGTCGGCAAAGTCTGGACCTGCACAACTCTGTCTTTCGTAAAACTCGCGGCGGGTGTCTATCATCGTAGGTCGGGCATCCGACTGTCCGGTAAGAAAACTTACCACCTCGGGCAATGTCTCCATGCCGTAGACTTCGAGATTGTTCACTACTGCAGCCTCTCTTACGTTCTGTCGCGGAACGATAAGTCCCTTGTACTTCTCAGCTCTGGCTCTTATGGCTATGGGCAATGCTCCGCGTACAGGTTGCAGACTACCGTCCAGACTAAGTTCGCCGACCATCATATATTCGCTTAGCTTGTCCGAAACCATGCCGCCCCCGGCAGAAAGAATGGCAATGGCAAGTGGCAGGTCGAAGCCGCTACCCTCCTTCCGGAGGTCGGCCGGAGCCATATTGACGGTTATGTCGCCTGTAGGAAACCTGAAGCCGTTCACCTGCATGGCCGACGCTATTCGGTCGCGTCCTTCGCGCACGGCGGCGTCGCCCAGTCCGGTAAAGCGGAACATAACTCCCTTTATGATGTTCACTTCTATAGTGACAGTAGTCACGTCGAGTCCGTTGACGGCTGCGCTGTAAGTTTTTACAAGCATTTAGTTTGCGGATATATTGGTTAGCAATTTGTGGAAAGGTACTTTTGCAAGTTTCCCACGTTATGAGTTTTTTGTAAGAATAAAGCAAACGGGTGGCAAATGATGATGTATTTTCTATCAATTGTCAAAACGTTACTTATCATCTACAAAGTTACCCTAAATATAGATAATGGCAAAGCAAACATACAAGTTTTTGTATGCTGGTTCGTAGCTCTTTCTTTTAAGACAACCTTGCTTTGCCCCCAATTTTTTATTGTATAGGAGTCTGGCATAGCCCGAGTTTTCTGATATGCCAAGAAGAATCAAGGGCTATTGGTGGTGTTATGGGCCAGTCGTAAGCATTGTTGGCATGGCCGAACTGGCAAATGGCATTTCCCATGGCTTTGTTCCTCGTTCCGTTGTCATTGAGTGTAAAGAAATCGAAAGCCAAAGTATCGTTGAAATTTTCGTTGTATGGTACAGAAAAAATGCATTGCCGAATACTTTCTTGTCGGTAGATGCTGTTACACCTTCTTGTCCGGCAGCGTAGGCAGTCACACCGTACCAGTAGTATCCGAATTCTGACAGCCTGGTCGTCTGCCGCATTCTCTGGGTTGTAATGATAATAGATGCAAGTAAAATGTGTATAAATTTTCACTCGCTACATTTAATGTGCGTTTTCGTATTTGTTAACCTCATTTGTTGTAGAGTGCCGGGCATAAATGATAACTTTGCAGCATCATATTATTACTTGACAAAAGAATATGTCAAAACCATACAACATGAAAATAAGGAACATCGTATTTGATTTCGGCGGCGTGCTCGTCGACTGGAATCCGCGCTACTATTACCGCAATTATTTCAACGATGACGCGAAGATGGAGTATTTTCTTGCCAATGTATGTAACGACAAATGGGGGTTGGAGAACGACCGTGGCCGTACATACGCTGAAGGAATTAGAGAACTTACACCGAAGTTTCCTGAATATCGTGAGGCCATCGAACTCTATCCTGTCCATTGGCCGGAGATGCTGAAAGGGGATAAACCCGAGAGTGTGGCTTTGTTACGCCAGCTCCATGATGAGAAAGCAGATAACGGTGGATGCCGTTTCCGGCTCTACGGACTTACCAACTGGTCGGCTGAGAACATACATATAGCATTCGAACGTTTCGATTTTCTTTCTCTTCTTGAAGGCACTGTTGTGTCTGGTATTGAGAAAATGGCAAAACCCGACCCTGGCATATACCGTCTGCTGCTCAGCCGTTATGGTCTGAAGGCAGAAGAGTCGGTGTTCATTGATGACAGAGAAGAGAATGTGGAAGCTGCCCGACAGCTGGGTTTTAACGGCATAGTTTTCGTCAGTGCCGATGACACGCGCCGTCAGCTTGATGCTATGTCAGACTAATATTCGGATTATGGAAAATAAAGAGCTCAAAGACATGAAATGGCGGGTTCTCGACAGCAAGTATGTCGTCCGCCGCCCGTGGCTTACAGCGCGTTGCGATACGGTGGAGCTTCCTGATGGGGTTATTAACAAGGAATACTACGTTCTTGAATATCCCGACTGGGTGAACACTATAGCCATAACTGCCGACGGCCACTACGTATTCGTGCGGCAGTATCGTCACGGCCTTGGGCGCACGTTGTTCGAGCTGTGTGCCGGAGTTATGGAGAAAGGCGAACTGCCGGAACAGGCCGCAAGGCGCGAACTGATGGAGGAAACCGGCTTCGGTGGTGGTACGTGGCATGAGGCGATGAGCATCTGTGCCAATGCTTCGACTACAAACAATATCACCCATTGCTTTGTGGCCGAAGGGGTAGAGAAAAGGGGCGGACAGCATCTTGACCGTACCGAGGATGTAGAGATTCATGTCCTTACTCGTGATGAAGTTTGGAAGCTTCTGTCCACGGGGCAAATCGTGCAAGCCACAATGGCCGCTCCGCTATGGAAGCATTTCTATGACCTTGTGGCCAGACGGTAGCTGTCGGTTCTTGTTTTAGACCCCACATTTATAATAACCGAAGCCTTAGCATTTCATTTTGCGTGTTGCCGCCAGCAACGTAAAATAGATGACTGCTCCTGATATCAGACCGGCGTATGCGTCGATGGCGTAGTGGGCCTGGATGTAGACAGTCGATAAGCAGAGCAGAATGTAGAAAGGTATCAGCGTGAAGAAAAGACGGCGGTTGCAGCTGTGCCATGCCAGAAGCACACACACGGTGGCCACGCCTACGTGTGATGATGGAAAAGCCGCTGTGGGGCGTTCGCCGGCTGCCTTGGCATCTTCTACCAGACCGTAGAAGAAGCCGTCGGTATAGCCAGGTGTTGGCAGACAGTCCTGATGGGTGTTGAAGTAGTCGTGTATGGCAGGAAACACTCCTCTCGTTATGTTTTCTATGCCTACGGCCTTGTAGTAGAAGGTTGGTCCTGCTACCGGCACGAAGATGAAAAACACGTAGTATATGAAAAAGGACAGCAGGATGATGACCGAGCAACGCTCGAATTCTTTGTATCTGCAAAAGAAAAAGAACATCACCACTACGAATATCATTGGATAGTAAGAGGTGTAGCCGAGGCTCATCAGTTCGCTGATTATGGGCGAAGGAAAATCGGCTGCAAACGTCAGCGCGGGCTGGAAACCCATTACCGACTGCTCGGCTGCTGCGAACAGATGGTCGAGATTAGAAAACATCCGGTTTATCTCGTAAGTGTCAGGATACCACCATGCCAGGAGAGCCAGCTGTGTTATGATGCGTGCAGCTCTGGTGATGCGGCACGGCACGAGCCTGTATACAGCCCATAGAGCCATAGTTGTGGCTCCTATTCGCACCCGTCCCCATATCATTGCTTCAGGGTTGGCCAGCTTTGTATAGGTGAAAAGCACAATGAGAAGCGTCAGCGTCATGTATGCCAGTACACACCATTCGACGGTGAGTAGTCCTTTGGCCGGCTTCTTCTCTATTGCAAAAAGTGTCTTTATGTATTTTATCATCTTTTTCTCAACTCTTTCTTAATAATCTGATGTCGTCGTAGCTGACGCGTTGTTGTACTCTACAGCCATCCGTTCTGCTTGTACCATTCTACTGTCTCGGCCACGCCCCTGTCGAGATCATAATGGGGATGGTAGCCCAGTTCGTCCATCGTAGGTTCGATGTCACATCTCCAGTTGCGCTGGCTCAGGATGTTGTACTTGTCGTTGTTGAGCGCAGTGACCTTTCCCGTGATTTTCCCGGCAGCTTCGCATACGGCTGTAACTGTGCGCAGCACCCATAGCGGTGCCGTCAGCCGCAGCACCCACGGATTGCCCATCTCGCGGCGCAGACGTTCGCTGAAGTCGGCCGATGAGTAGACTCCTCCGTCGGTCAGGAAGTATTTGCGTCCGCTCTTGCCGTGGTCGAGTGCGAGGAATACGGCCTGCACTACATCCTTTACATATACAAACGTTATGTCTTGGCGGCAGAAGCCGACGGCAAAGTCGATATGCCGTTTTATGCTCAGGGCCATAAGGTAATAGTCGCGCTCGCGTGGGCCGTACACTCCTGTAGGTCGCAGAATGATGCAAGGCAGCTTGCGTGCCGCCATCTCCACGTACAGTTCGGCATCGAGCTTGCTGCGTCCGTAGGCCGTGTTGGGCTTGGGGTAGTCATGTTCGGTTATGTCCTGATATGGCATGGTCTCGTGTATAGCTCCGAAGACGCTCAGCGAACTGATGAAGATAAACCGTTTGACAGCCATTCCCGACTCTATGAGTGCATCGACAAGATGCTTTGTGCCTTCAGTGTTTACCCGGCGGAAGTCGTCCTTGTGCAGACATTTTGTCACGCCGGCCGCATGTACAACATAGTCGAAATGATGCCCGGCAAGGCTTTGCATGACGCTGTCTTTGGTGGAAAAATCGACGTTCAAAAAGTGGATGCGGCTGTCTGTCAGGTATTTATGCGAACTGGTAGGGCGCACCGCCGCCCATACGTCCATGTCTCTGCGCAATGCTTCTTCGACGATGAAACTGCCGATGAAACCGCTTGCGCCGGTTATCAATATGCTGTTGGCCATGTATCTTAATGATGGAGTCTGCACGTATATCGTGCAACAATTTTGCAAAGTTACGTTTATTTTCCGGTTTTCCGGCCAGTTGCAGCCCGAAATTTTGGAACTTACTGTTTCTTTGAGCATTGTGTTCCTTTATGTCGAGTCTGACCTGTATGCAAGTGCGATTTTGAAGGGTGTGACAAGAGTACGAAGCTGTAATAAGTTGAAATAAATCGAAATAAATTGAAATACGCTGAAAATAGAATAAAGCTGATTTCTTTATTCAGCAAAATGGCATTATCTTTGCGGATAGAAAAGTAAACTATCTAATATAAGATTGTATTATGAAGATTGAAAAAATTCATGCAAGAGAAATCCTCGATTCAAGAGGTAACCCAACTGTAGAAGTTGAAGTAACGTTGGAAAACGGTGTGATGGGTCGTGCAAGCGTTCCATCAGGTGCATCTACCGGTGAAAACGAAGCTCTGGAGCTGCGCGACGGCGAAAAAGAACGCTTCGGCGGCAAGGGCGTACAGAAGGCTGTAGAGAATGTAAATTCTGTAATCGCTCCCCATCTTAAAGGTTTCAACGTTCTGGAGCAGCGTCTTATCGATAAGGAAATGCTCGCTCTCGACGGCACTCCTACCAAGAGCAAGCTCGGTGCTAACGCCATTCTGGGTGTTTCTCTGGCAGTTGCTCATTGCGCAGCAAAAGCTCTGAATATACCTTTGTACCGCTATATCGGCGGCTGCAACACCTACACCATGCCTGTTCCGATGATGAACATCATCAACGGCGGTGCTCACTCTGACGCTCCTATCGCATTCCAGGAGTTTATGATTCGCCCGGTTGGCGCACAGGACGAGTTTGAGGCCATCCGTTGGGGTGCCGAGACTTTCCATGCTCTGGCAAAGATTCTGAAAGGTCGTGGCCTTTCTACCGCTGTAGGCGACGAAGGCGGTTACGCTCCTAACCTCGACGGTATAGAGGACGCTCTGGAGACAATCTGCGAAGCTATCCGTGCTGCCGGTCGTGAGCCGGGCAAGGACATAACCATCGCTATGGACTGCGCAGCTTCTGAGTTTGCTGTCAACGAGAACGGCAAGTGGTACTATGACTACCGTCAGCTCAAAGATGGCAAGAAGAAAGATCCTAACGGCAAGAAGCTCACCGCTGACGAGCAGATCAAGTATCTGGAGCACCTCATCACCAAGTATCCTATCGACTCTATCGAGGATGGTCTCGACGAGAACGACTGGGACAACTGGGCAAAGCTCACCTCTGCTATCGGCGACCGTTGCCAGCTTGTAGGCGACGACCTGTTCGTTACCAACGTCAAGTTCCTCGAAAAGGGTATCCGCATGGGTGTTGCCAACTCTATCCTGATCAAGGTTAACCAGATTGGTTCGCTCACCGAGACTCTCGACGCTATCGACATGGCTCACCGTCATGGCTACACAGCTGTCGTTTCTCACCGTTCGGGCGAGACCGAGGACACCACTATCGCTGACATCGCCGTTGCAACAAACGCAGGTCAGATCAAGACCGGTTCGATGAGCCGTACAGACCGTATGGCTAAGTACAACCAGCTCATCCGCATTGAGGAAGAGCTCGACGCTACCGCAAAGTACGGTTACACAAAGTTCGGTAGAAACAAATAAGAGTTTTTCTCTTGACAACATTATAAAAAGGCCGCTCCCCGAAGGAAGCGGCCTTTTTTAGTTCTGCACCGCACCGGTTTTAGGGTTAAACAACAGCTGAACATGATGAATGCCGACATGTTGCCAACAGAATCCAATACAAGTTTAATCAGTCGTCTACATCTGCCGGACATTTATTTACAAGCGTCCAACGTTGTCGGATGGCATTCCTATTTGATATTGGCAGAATGCGGATATTCATCTGAACATTATTTTTTGTACTGCTTACAGATTGTAAGCGGATTTTCCTGATTTCGTTTTTTGCATGTCGTTTCCAGATATAAAAGACATTTTCCAACCTCGTCATTTCTGGCGAATTTTCCACGAATTTGTGGCCTTGTGCGAAATATGCAATATATGGTGGTTTTGTATTCAAATAGGAAACATTGATAATCAACTGGTTACGTTCTCAGGGCGGGATAATAATGCAGAAAGTGCCTGAAAAAAAGCAAAAAACAATCAGAAAATACGTTTTTTAACTTTCAGAAAGGCTTGTCTGGAGGTGTGAAAAGCACCGTTCTGGAGTCTGAAACGATGCTTCTTGCGTTCTGATATGCCGCATATCAGAAAATAACGGCATTATATCGTGAGCCAAGAAAAGGTTTTAATGTTTGTTAACCTCTATTTTGCGATTTCTTTTTGTCAAAACTTTTTACCGGAAATAGGGCTTTCCGGGAGGTTACAGATTGTAAGTCGTATTTAGAAAACTGAGGGTGAAAACCGGCAAGGACGGTGATTGTATAGTGAGAACCGCCCTTGCTCATTTACTTGTAAAGCCGAGCGAAATGACGCTTATTTTCACGTCTCCGGCCTTCATAAGTTCCTTTCCACACGAACAGACGGTAGAGCCGGTCGTCACAATGTCGTCTACAACGAGGATATGTCTTTCCCGGATGACTTCGGGCTTATCCGTCCTGAATGCACCCTCTACGTTGTCAGCCCGTTCGCTGTGGGCTTTGAGAGTCTGGCTTTCAGTTTGGCGCACACGTCTTACTATGTCAGTGCGCACGCCGATGCCAGTCGCTTCGCTGATGCCCAGGGCTATTTCGGCGCTCTGGTTGTAGCCGCGCATACGTTCGCGCTTTTTGTCGAGCGGTATCGGTACAATCATGTCTATGTCGTCGAAGAATCCGTTGACAGAAAACTCCTCGGCGGCCAATCGTCCCAGAGCCCTTCCTATCTGGGGCCGCGAGTCGTACTTCAGCTTATAGATGAGTCGTCCCGTGGCCGACCCCGGACTGTAGAAGAACAGAGCGGCGGCCCTCTCTATGTTTATCCTTGCCCAGAACAGACGTGCCATCTCGTTGTCGGTAGGGTCGTAGGCGTGTTCTGTGCGCGGCAGGGCTGCCATGCAGGGTGTACAGATGAGAGTCTCGCCAGGAGCGAGGCGTGATCCGCAGACGGCACATCCGCGCGGATGCAGCAGGTCGGCCAGACGCGAGTATAGGCTAACTGTCGTCATCGGAAATGTCGTATTCGTCGGCCGAACTTATGCACTGTCTGATTATCTCCATGCCGAAGCCCCGGCTCAGGGCAAACTTTATGAGCTTTGCTCCGGCTTCGTAGTCGTTGCCGGCCGTGCTGGCCTTGCGCTTTGCGGCCAGCAACGGACGGAGCGCGGCCACATAGTCGCTGTCGGGAATCTCGTCGAGAACAGTTGCATACACGTTACGGGTGACACCTTTCTTGTACAGTGCCATTTCTATCTTGCGTCGTCCCCAGCGGTCGAAGGCTATCTTGTCGCGGGCGAACATTCGGCTGTAGCGTTCGTCGTCGACATATTTGCCGTCAATCAGACGGTCGAGCACACGCTGACGTGCATCGTCGGGCAGCTGCCAGCGGCGCATCCTGTCAATCATTTCGCCCGATGAGTGTTCGGCTCGGGCGCACAGTGCGGCGAGTTTTTGCAGTGCTTCCTGTTCGCTGACAGTTTTTTGTTTTCTGAACATCTTTTTATATTTAGTATTTTTTTCCGATTTGTTTGTGTAGTGACCTCGTGCGTCCGATAAGATTTGTGCCTACTGGATGATTCCGTGTTTTCCCGTTTTCGGATGCACGAGCCGTTCATCCCCCTACATAGAGCATTTCATGAACCGTCGTTTGCCGCACATGTCGTCAATAGTCTCGACATGTTTCAGTCCGGATTCTTTCACAGTCTCGACGGTCTGACTGATGAAGAGAGGGTTGGCCTCGAAGAGCAGCCATCCTCCGGGCTTCAGACTTCTGGCGGCGTATCTGGCAATGGCGCGGTAGAAGAGGGTAGGGTTGTCGTCGGGTACGAACAAGGCTGTCGCAGGTTCATAGTCGAGCACGTTGGGACGCATGTCCTTGCTCTCCCTCTCTGTCACGTATGGCGGATTGCTCACGATGATGTTCCACCGCCGTGCGTCGGCTGGCGGATTGAGCGCGTCGCAAAGCTCGAAGCGCACGTCGGCTTTTAGTCTGGCGGCATTCTTTCGGGCTATGTCGAGAGCTTGTGCCGATATGTCCCATGCCGTCACCTCGGCTCCCTCTATGTCGAGCGCGGCTGTGACAGCCAGACAGCCGCTGCCCGTACCGATGTCGAGAATCGAAGGAGCGTGTTGCATCTCGCGGCAACATTCGGCTGTCAGAGCCGCAAGGCGTTCGGTTTCGGGACGCGGAATAAGCACACCCGAGCCAACCGAGAAATCGCGTCCGCAAAACGTCTCGCTCCCGAGAACATATTGCACTGGCTCGTTTTTCTCCAGCCGCGAGGTTATTTCTTCGGTTAAATGTCTCTCTTTATCAGATAATTCGTTATCTTTGCCAACGCAAATATCGGTCAGCGACATTTCTAAACTGCGGTCGAACACCAGCTTGGCTATGCTCCGGGCTTCGTCGGCACCGTAGAGCGGCGCGATCCGTTGCCACATTTCTTTGTATGTCATTGGAGTGGAATCATTTTGCGCACCGCGACATTGCTGAGTGCTGTATAGTGCAAATTTAGCGATTAATACCGTATGGAACAAATATCTGAAGATCAAAAATACATGCACCGTTGTCTGCAGCTTGCCCGCAACGGCCGTTCTGGTGCCAAGCCGAACCCTATGGTAGGGGCGGTGATAGTGGCTGGTGGCCGCATCATCGGCGAGGGCTACCATGTGCACTGCGGCGAGGGACACGCCGAGGTCAACGCCTTTGCATCGGTGAGTCCAGCGGACGAACATCTGCTCGCCGAAGCCACAATGTATGTCAGTCTGGAGCCGTGCTCCCACTATGGACGCACTCCGCCATGTGCCGACCTTATAATAAAGAAAGGTGTGCGCCGCGTGGTGGTAGGTTGTGAAGACCCCTTTGCCAAGGTTCACGGAAGGGGCATAGAGAAGCTGCGCGAGGCAGGGGTAGACGTGACCGTCGGTGTGCTCGAAGACGAATGCCGCGAGCTGAACAAGCGGTTCATCACCTTCAACACCCGTCACCGTCCATACGTACTGATAAAATGGGCGCGGACGGCTAACGGGTATATCGACGACAACATGCGTCCGGCCGTTATTTCTTCACCATTTACCCGTATGCTCAGCCACAAACTGCGTGCTGAGAACGACGCGATACTTGTGGGGAGGGTCACGGCCGAACGCGACAATCCGCAGCTCACGGTGCGTTACTGGTACGGAAACGACCCCCTGCGTATAGTCATCGACCGAAACCATCCGTTCTTCCCAGAGCTTGACTTCAGCTATACGGTAGTGCCCCAGATTCTGGCCGAACTGTACCGCCGGGGGGTAGAGTCGCTCATCGTCGAGGGCGGACATCTGACGATAGCTTCGTTTGTCAGGTCGCGGATGTGGGACGAGATGCGTGTCGAAACCTCGCCAAAGTCCTTCGACTTCGGTACAGGCTCTCCCGACATCCCGGGTGAAGCGGCGTTTGAACGCAGGGAGACGTTTGACGGTCGCTTCATCGACTGGTTCCGCAATGCCGAACGGCTCAAACCTGAAGACGAATTGGAGATATTCGAGAAATTAGAGGAATATCGTAGATATTCTCGTTTAAAAGCTAATAGCTAATGATAAAAACAAAAATCAAATTGTTCGTGACAGCTCTGATGCTCGCGGCGGCATACGAGACGCAGGCGCAGACGGTCATGGTAGTAGAACCGAAAAGCGGCGGGGAGGTATCGAAGCTCCAGCTGTCTGAAGTAAGGAAAATCGAGTTTGGCGACAACCAGTTGGGTGTTGTCGCACGCGACGGCGGAGAGGGTCTGTCCATGCCGCTGTCCGACATCAAGGTCATCAAGTTTGAGTCGGTCGCCTCGTCAGTCTCGGGCTTGCCCCAGTCATCGTCCGGCCTGCGTCTGACATACGACGGAACGTCGTTGTCGGCATTGGGCATCGACGGTACTGCCAGGGCTGTGCTTTACGGCATCGGCGGCATCGTCGTGTGTTCCTACAGGCAGTGGGACGGACAGCCTATCTGTACGGCAGAGCTGCCCGAGGGTGTTTATATCTTTAAAGTTAATGACAAATCAATAAAATTCGTAAAATGATGAAAAGACTATATTTGCTTTTAGTATCGGCCTTAGTAGTGATGGCCTCGTTTGCCCAGAATGAGCCTAACCGCCTGTTTGTACACGAGAAGTCGGGCAGTTTCAAGGGATTCATCGTCGACCGTCTCGACAGCATTTCGTTCGGACGTGTGGACGGACGTGTGGCCGCCGACGTGACCTTCAACCGCTACAGCACCGGCGACACCGGCGACACGGTGTGGGTGGCTGTGAAGCGCACTTCAGACTGTCAGGCGTTCCGCATCGCCTGCCTGCCTTCCAATACGGCCAATATGCTGAAAGACGACGCAGCTGCGGCTTCCTATCTGGAGCAGAACGGCTCCGGCCTGCTTTATCAGGATTTCACAGACGGACAGCTGACTGGTTTTGGCAAACCATTTTCGGACAATACCAAGTACACCCTTCTGACTGTAGGTTACGACCAGTATGGGGTAGCCTGTGAGGCTTCGCGTACTGAGTTTACTACTCCGCGCAAGCCGCTGGTAGGCAATCCTTCGGTAGCATGGGAGCTGGACGATGTGGGTACGGACAACTTCACCATGACGTTTACTCCTAACGGTGACGTGAAGGGGTATGCCTTCTGCTCGTTCGATGAAGGTACGATGGAACAGCAGTTCGAACAGTGGGGCCCGATGTTCGGATTCACCACTATAGGCGACATGATAAAACAGTTCTGTGGAGGTACTTATAGCGACAAGTACACGAACAAATGGACAGGAATGGCTCCAGGCAAGACATACGATGTAGCAATACAGTGCTGGGATGCCAACGACACCTACGCTGATGTCATAATAGCCAAAGTCACCACTAATAGCCTTGGCGGCGACGGTGTGGCCGAGGTGACAATAACCAAAGGCGACTTCGGTGGTGATGCCGTAAATGGTTACTGGCAGAAAGTGACCTATACGCCTAACGACCAGACCGCATTGCACCGTGACATGATAATAGAGAAGAAAGCTTACAACACTCCGGAATGGGGCGACGAGGGCATTCTCAAATACCTGAAGGGTGACAATTCTTACGATCCATACTGGGACCAGTACGGTGTGGACGAAGCACAGTGGAATGCCGACCCGTCGACCGAGTACATCGCTTTCTCCGTAGCACAGAACGCTAAAGGCGAATGGGGACCGCTTGCACGTCTTGAGCTTGCTACTCCTGCCGCCACTGACGCAACAACAATGCCGAAGAAGGCTTCCGTCGTCAGCACAAGAGTTGCCGGTGCACAGAAGCGTAATGCTGTCGCACCTGCAATGAAGGTGATGAAGAAAAAGCTGACGCTGACTGAATAACTGCGCGGTAGAACTAATCATACATAAAAAGGAGCGGCCCGATGTCGGGCTGCTCCTTTTTACGTAGTACGCTCGGCATGAGCATTATCTAACGGGTGCAAGTCCCAAGTAAGCCCTAA
>CALBJK010000179.1 GCA_937892695.1 uncultured Prevotella sp. | reverse complement strand
TTCGCCTGATAAAAGAACGAAAATATGATGAGGCTGTTTCTATTGCAAGGAAACAGGTCGCTGACGGTGCTTTGGTTTTAGATATAAACATGGACGACGGTCTGCTCGATGGAGAAAAGGAAATGTCTACTTTCTTGAGAACAATTTCTGCCGAACCGGACATAGCCCGTGTACCGGTTATGATAGATTCTTCAAAATGGAACGTTATCATAGCCGGACTGAAATGCTTACAGGGTAAAAGTATCGTCAATTCTATTTCCTTGAAGGAGGGCGAAGATACATTCATCAGTCATGCTAAAGACGTGATGAGATACGGAGCTGCTGTAGTAGTGATGTGTTTCGATGAGCGAGGACAAGCTACCGACTACGAGCGTCGCATAGAGATAGCTGCCCGCTCATACAGACTACTGACAGAGAAAGTAGGGATGAATCCGCTCGACATAATTTTCGACCCCAACATCCTTGCTGTCGCTACCGGCATGGAAGAACACGACAACTATGCAATTGACTTTATACGTGCTACCGCGTGGATACGAAAGAACCTAAAAGGTGCACATGTCAGCGGTGGAGTAAGCAATCTGTCATTCTCCTTCCGTGGAAACAACTACATACGCGAGGCCATGCACGCCGTATTCTTATACCACGCAATCAAAGCAGGGATGGATTTCGGTATCGTCAATCCTGCGACCAAGGTCACGTATAACGACATTCCCCAAGACCAGCTCGAAGTGATAGAAGATGTTGTCTTGAACCGTAAACCGAATGCTTCAGAACGCCTCATCGAACTTGCAGAAAAGATAAAGCAGCAAGAAGAGAATGCAAAATCCGACGGCAGTAGCAATGCTACAAACCATAGCAAACCCGAATGGCGTAAAGAAAATCTGGAAGAACGGTTGCGCTATTCTTTGATAAAGGGAATTTCCGAATACCTAAACTCCGACTTGTCCGAAGCTCTGAGTAAGTATCAAAAAGCTGTCGACATAATCGAAGGCCCGCTAATGGAAGGAATGAATATTGTCGGCGACTTGTTTGGTTCCGGAAAGATGTTCCTTCCTCAAGTTGTCAAGACTGCCCGTACTATGAAGGCAGCTGTAGCAATACTTCAACCTTATATAGAGGCCGACAAAAGGGGCGGCGCAAAAAAAGCAGGACGCATATTGTTAGCTACCGTCAAAGGCGACGTTCATGACATCGGCAAGAATATTGTCGGTGTAGTCATGGGATGCAACAATTATGAAGTTGTCGACATGGGAGTAATGGTTCCTTCCGAACAAATTATCAGAAAGTTACAGACCGAGCATTTTGATGCTGTAGGCCTGAGCGGACTCATAACACCTAGTCTGGAAGAAATGGTTCACGTAGCCGAGGATATGGAAAAAGCCCATCTTGACATTCCTCTTATGATAGGTGGTGCTACAACCAGTCGGTTGCATGTCGCCTTGAAGATAGATCCAGTATATAGCGGAATAGTGGTTTGGATGAAAGATGCTGCACAGAACCCAATTGTAGCAGCACGTCTTGCCGTTCAGCAAGAACGTGAAAAATTCAGGAAAGAACTTGATGACACTTATCGTGAACTGAGGGATCAATTCAACGCCAAGCAGGTTAAAATCAAGTCTATAGATGAAGCAAGGAAGAATAAGTTGGATTTATTCAATTGAATATTTATGGGCAAGATAAAAGATGTAATATTCGACTTCGGCGGAGTTCTGGTAGAAAGCAACCAGCAACAGGCAGCAGAACGTTTCAAGAAATTAGGACTGAAAGATGCAGACAAGCGTCTCGACAAATATCATCAGACAGGTATCTTCGGCGATGTTGAAGAAGGTAAAATTGATTCTGATGGCTTTATTAATGAATTAGAAAAGCTAACAGGCCGAAAATTAACCTTCGATATGTGCGCGTACGCTTGGCAAGGCTATTGTTCCGGCGTTCCGCAACGCAATCTCGATTTGCTCAAAAAACTCCGCAAAGAGGGTTATCGCCTTTGTCTGCTTTCCAACAACAATCCATTTTTTATGAGTTGGGCACGCAGCAAAGAGTTTGACGGATGCGGCCATTCGCTTGACTATTATCTCGACCACATTTATCTTAGCTATGAGATGAAAATGGTCAAGCCCGATGAGCGAATATTCAAGGCCGTGCTTTCTGAAGAAGGCATTAGCGCCGACGAAGCTATGTTCATCGACGACGGAGAACGCAACATTAAAAGTGCCGCTGCCATCGGAATACACACCATTCTGGTAAAGGAAGGCGAAAACTGGCAGAGCGAACTTTGCAAACAATTAGATGAGTTTAAAAACAAGCAATAAACATATTTATGGCATTAAAAAAGAAAAGAGTGTGGCATTGTCTACACGGACAAGAGCCTACCGAACTTGACAAGAAAGTGATGTACTGGGAGGCAAAAGGAAAAGAAGTGCCTTCTCGCGATTTGATTAAAACTCCTGAACAAATAGAAGGAATTCGCCGCAGTGGTGTTGTCAATACCGGTGTTCTCGATGAGGTCGCCAAGCAAATACATGCAGGCATGAATACCCTTGAAATAGACGAGATATGCTACAACTACTGCACTGAACACGGAGCAACTCCTGCCTGTCTGGGATACGAGGGGTTTCCGAAAAGTGTATGCACAAGCATCAATGAGGTTGTGTGTCACGGCATTCCTAAAAAGGAAGACGTACTGAAAGAAGGAGACATTATTAATGTCGACTTCACGACGATTCTTGACGGCTACTATGCCGATGCGTCGCGCATGTTCATAATAGGTAAGACAACTCCCGAGAAAGAGCAGCTAGTCCGTGTGACAAAAGAATGTCTCGACATCGGTGCCGAGGCAGCAAAGCCATACGGTTTTGTAGGCGACATAGGACATGCCATACAGAAACATGCTGAAAAGTATCACTACGGTGTTGTACGCGACTTGTGCGGACATGGTGTAGGGCTGAAGTTTCACGAAAAGCCCGATGTCATGCATGTCGGCCATCGTGGCGAAGGCATGCTCCTTGTCCCCGGTATGGTATTCACCATAGAACCGATGATTAATATGGGAACATGGAAGGTATTCATTGATGCCGACGACAAGTACGGATGGGAAGTCATAAGCGGCGACGAGCTGCCGAGCGCACAATGGGAACACACCTACTTGATGACCGAACATGGTGTTGAGATTCTTACAGAATAAGTAATCAGTCACGTTGTTATCATGGCAAAAGACATTTTTATATTGGGCATAGAGAGCAGTTGCGACGACACGTCAGCAGCTGTTCTTCGCAACGACGTATTGCTGAGCAATGTCACAGCGTCGCAAGACGTACACCGCGCATATGGCGGGGTTGTACCCGAATTGGCTTCTAGAGCGCATCAACAGAACATTGTCCCTGTAGTGAGCGAAGCTCTTAAGAGGGCAGGTGTCAGAAAAGAACAGCTGTCTGCTATCGCCTTCACCCGTGGGCCGGGACTTATGGGTTCGTTGCTGGTAGGAGTTAGCTTCACTAAAGGTCTGGCACGTAGTCTGGGCATTCCTATGATAGATGTCAATCATCTGCAAGGTCATGTAATGGCTCACTTCATAAAAGAAAATGACGACGACCACAGTGCGCCACCATTCCCTTTCATCTGTCTGCTCGTAAGTGGTGGAAACTCACAGATAGTAAAAGTCAACGCTTACAATGACATGCAGGTTCTCGGTCAGACCATCGACGATGCTGCCGGTGAGGCTATCGACAAATGCTCCAAAGTGATGGGACTGGGCTATCCCGGTGGTCCTATAATCGACCGTCTGGCACGTAAGGGAAATCCCGAGGCGTACAAATTTGCCGAACCTCACATACCAGATATGGATTACAGTTTCAGCGGCCTGAAGACATCATTTCTGTATAATCTGCGGAAATGGGTAGAAACCGACCCTGACTTCATAGAACATCACAAAGAAGATCTTGCTGCCAGTCTGGAACACACCATTGTGGACATCTTGATGAAGAAGCTCCGCATAGCTGTAAAACAAACAGGAATAAAACATGTCGCTGTGGCAGGCGGTGTTTCGGCCAACAACGGACTCCGCAATTCTTTCCGCGAACACGCCGCAAAGTACGGATGGACTATCTACATCCCTAAGTTCAGCTACACCACAGACAATGCTGCAATGATTGGTGTTACAGGTTATTACAAATACCTTGACAACGATTTTTGCACATTAGACAAACCGGCTTTCAGCAAAGTCACATTTAAATAAAACAAATATATTCAACTTATGGAGTTTGAAAACAAAATACTTAGTAGGGAAATTCAGCAGTATCTATACGAGTCTGGTCTTACCGTAGGTACGGCCGAAAGCTGTACAGGTGGCAGAATAGCCGAATCAATTATTGCAGTTCCTGGTGCTTCCACTTATTTTAAAGGTGGAATAGTGTCGTACACGAATGAGATAAAAGAGAATCTTCTCGGCGTGAGCCACAAGTTGCTCGAAGAGAAGACTGCTGTTTGCGAAGAAGTGGCCATTGCAATGGTGAAGGGAGCTATAAAGGCTCTCAATGTCGATATGGCTATTTCGGCAACGGGCATAGCCGGTCCTGGTGGGGGAACGCAAGAAATTCCTGTAGGAACAATCTGGCTGGCTTGTGGCAATGCCGAAGATATAATAACGCTGAAACTGGAAGAAGATTTTGGACGCGACATCAATCTGGCTATCGCTACAAACAAAGCTCTTCAGATGTTCCTTAAATTCCTTGAAGAACATATCGAAAAGAAACATCCTAACGAGAATGAAGAAAACAAAGCATAATTTCTGATTGGCTTACTTCGGTAAAAAACATACGAACAAAAGAAAACATTAAGGATTCTGAAAGCCAACTGTTTGAAAGATAACATTGATTTTCAGAATCCTTTTTGAATTTTTTATTTTATCGGACAGCAATATTATTTTTTAGAAGAGTGCTTAGTGCAGTTTTTTCTTTTGACCTATATGTTCTGACGAAGTTATCATATCTTCTTCCTCATACTTAGGCATATGCTTTCCGTGTTTGCTCTTCTTGGGCTTCTTGTTACCAGCTGCTCCCATTGTTAAATTTATTTTAAATGTTACACATGTTTTTATCTGGACGCAAAAGTATAAATATCAAACAATAGAAAGTAAAATTTTTGCAATGATTATCTGTTTTAACAATATTCTCACTTTTGTCTGGCGTGCCTTCATCTGATGATATACTTATCTTAGTGTTGCTGCTTTAACTCAAATCGGTCTTAGGCTTCAGTCGTTTTCCTTGCTATTGTCACGCATATTTCTTTAAATAAGATTTCTCGCCAAACCCATTATGCAATCATCATTGGTCTTTAGGCTTTGACGCAGGGCATAGCAAGCTATATCAAGAAAAAACTAAAGAAATGCTGTGCAGCAAGAGCGTAAAAGACGGCAAAGAGTGAACTTCTCTTAATCTACTTTTGACAGTATCACGTACTAAAGACCGATTGGGTTTAACAATAAAATAAGGATTTGATGCCCCTTTAATGATAATGGATTATTAATTAGGGTGTCCAGTTCTATGTTCTCGTTTTTGATATTGATTTAACAACCTAATATGCTGATTATCAGTTGAAATAATATTGTTTTAGGCACAATTTTAACAGGCAAAAAAAAACATTGCTAATTCATTAGATTAATATGTTTTAAAGAGATATGATTATCAGTACTTTGGAACTTGCGTCATATCTTTCTGAACTAAAAATTGGAACATCAAACTTGACACCCTAATTATTAATGTAAGAATTCAATATGAGGCTTAAATTTGTTCTTTTTGAGAACAATGTTTTTTCATAAAAAAACAAAATAAAATTTTATTTACTGTAAATCAACAAGCCGCATATTGGAACATGAAAAGAGACATATCAGAAAGCCGAAAGAAACTTTCTGACATTACGCTCTTGCTTGCCTTCTTTTTTATTTCTTCACCTTTACTCTCTTTCCCTTAACTAGTCCGAGTTCCACAAGTTTGTTGTACATCAGACGCCCTACATAGTCGGTGCCCTTGCCGTTGAAGTGAATTCCATCGTCCCTTAGTGGCACGTTCTCCAGTCTTATGACATATACGTTTGGCAGTTCTTTGGCCACCCTTAGCTGCGCGGCCTCAACACCTGCACTGTATTGGCGCGAGTCGTGCGGCACGGTGCCTAAGATGAACGGCAGAGTCTTGTCTTTTTCCTTGCCTGTGACGGCATATATCTGGTTGCGCATGAAGGTTATCATTTCCTTGAAATTTTTATAATACTCTTCAGGTTTCTTACGGTCGCTCTCTCCCTGATGCCACATTATGGCCTTTACGTCGTAGCCGTTCTTCAGATGGCTGAGGGTATTTTTCGCGCACTTTGCAAAGCCTTCCGTCAGTGCGAGCGTGAGCGACATGCCGCCGTTTTGGCCGTCATGGGCTTTGTTCTTCGACAGCCATGCGCTGTCGGCATACCATATCGGCTTGCCTTCTTCTGTCTGCCCGGGAGTGATAGCCGTACCTCCATATGTGCATTTAATGGCGTAGAAGTCTCCCTTCATGGCTTTGTCTATGAAATGATTGACAACGTCGCAGAAAGCGAACGTATCGCCGAACTGGTATTTTCCGAACTTCCCGTCTTGCTTCGATCTTACGAAAGCATATTTCAAGTGCTTGTACCCCTTGTCAAGATATTTCGGTTTTTCTAATGACGACGCGCGGCCCTCGGCGTTAGACTGCCCTGCCGTAATGAATACGCTTGCCGGTGCCTGAGCGTTGATTGTCATACTTACTGACAAAAGTGTGAATAGGGCGAGATTTTTCAATTTCATTTTATATTACTGTTATTTTACTATTGTTCAATAA
>CALBJK010000178.1 GCA_937892695.1 uncultured Prevotella sp. | reverse complement strand
AGCAATGGTGCCAAGGATTTCGGGCAGGTTGCTGTTGTCGATGTTGTAGGCCAACGAACTGGCATAACCAGGACGGGTACGAATGACCCCGATATGACCGGTAAAGTTGATGGAAAGATAGCCAGGGGTACGAAGCATCTCGCTGGGTGAAAGAGGGTCGTGTACGCGCTTGTACATTGTCTCGTTGGGCAACACGTAGACATATTTGCCGTTCATGCTTGCAGCCTTGGCTACTTTCAGTTGTTTCATGTCACGGCTGAGTGTGGCCTGAGTTATGGAGTATCCTTCTTTCTTCAATGCCGCCAAGACCTCTTCCTGGCTACACAACTCGCGGCTAGAGATGAGCATCTTCAGCGTTTCCAATCTGTCTGTTTTTATCTTCATATCGTATATTTATTCGTTTTAACGCGGCAAATTTAGCCATATTTGCATAAATATCCAAATAATCAAGGTAAAAAATGCATAAAAATACAAAATACACAGTCTGAAACCGTTGTCCAGACCATGAACCAGAGTAAAACAAGCCGTAGGCAGCCAGCCCATGACTACGTCAAAAGTTTATGTCAACGCTCAAAGACGCTGTAAATGGGCAGTCCGCGCCAAGCCTGAGGACGCTTCAGTCCGAACACTTCGGCTATGGTAGCTGCTGTGTCATACTGTATGACAACATCTTTCAGCTCCACACCCTTACGGATGTTCTTGCCGTAGACGATGAACGGTATTTCCATTTCGAGCAACGACTGTCCGCCGTGGCTGCGCCCTATGCCGCCGTGGTCGGCCGTGACGAGAATGATGGTGTCGTCGTAGATACCGGCATCTTTCAGAGCCTGGATGATACGTCCTATCTGTTTGTCTACACGCGCCAGCACGTCATAATAGGCCGGTGTGTCGTGGCCGATGGCATGTCCGACATGGTCGATCTGGTCGTAGCATACGGCCAGGAACGTAGGTTTCTTCTCTTTGATATACTTCTCGGCCATGCGACAAAGCTGCTCGTTGTCATTCTCATAATTGGAAGCTACATCGACATAGTTGATAGTGAGCGAGTCGACAAGATATTTTATGCCGTCCCACTCGGCTATACAACCCGTTTCAGCTTTTGGGTATTGCTCGCGCAGAATGGAGTAAATGGTGGGATATAATCCATGACTGTTTGTGTAGGCAGATGGTACTTCGGGCACACGCGAGTTCCAGTTGGTGTATCCGTGCAGCTCTGTAGGAGCACCGTTGAACATAGAAGCCCAGTTGATAGCCGACTCCGACTTGAGCACACAACGTTTTTTCAGAGTCCAGCAACCACCTTTCATCAGACTACGGATGTTAGGTATGTCGTGGGCTTTGGGCACACTGTAGGACCCCCAGCCGTCGAGACCGATGAGCAGAACATGTTGGGCTTTCCATTTTTCTGCACTCTTTGATGCACCATTGACAGCCGTCGTGGCAAATGAAGCAAGCAACACGGCCATGACAATAATCTTTTTCATACTTTATTAAGTTTCGGTTTGATTTATCATTCTATATATGTTCATCCGTATTTTTCCTACACGAGTGTGCCCGACATTAACGGAACACAAACAGCAGGTCGTATCATCGAAGAAGAATCGGGCTGGTCAGTTCTATCACTGCCCGCTCGGGAACAACCGTTCCGCTGCCGTCCATGACCTCATAATTGGTCACGCGCGAGCGGTTACCGTCTATTTCAAGGAGCATGAACGAGGCTCTGCCGTCATCGTCTTTCCATGCGTTGTTAACCTGGACGACGGGGCAGCCCCGATAGTACTGCAATGAAGCCGAATGGGTATGTCCCACAAAGAAAGCCGCAAGGTTGTACTTTTTCAGTATTTCGAACAGTCGGTCACGGTTCTGTTGCGGCCACCATTCCAAAGCCCAACTGTCGAAACCGTAGTGTTGGATATAGACCACAGGCCGCCCGTCCGAGGCATTCTGCTTCAGGTCGCGCTCTATCCAGTCGAGATTGCTCGGGGCGTAGGTAGTGTCACCGGCGGCAAGTTGTCCGTCGACAAAATGAACACCGCCAATGTCGAACGAGTAGGAACGGCTATGACGGTCGAGACTCTTTATCTCGCCCAGACGAAGCTTAGAATCTATAACCGAATCGAGCAAAGCCATGTTAAGTTCAAAACCACGCTTGTTCTCGGCTGGTCGTCCGCTTTCGGGCGATATGTCGTGGTTGCCGAACGTGGGATACACGTCGTAATGGATCTGGCGTTCTCCCCTACCCTTGTCCCAACGCCGACGGTAGAGACTCTGAATCTGAGGTGCTGCCTTGTCGAAGATATCACCGGCAATAATCACACCGTCAATCTTCTTAGTCTTGCCGAGACGGTTGATAGCAACGACATGATGGTACTGGTCGGTTTCGGGCGGCATGTCGAAATGCAGGTTCGAAGCTATAACGACGGTGCAATGCGGCTTCGGTTTCTCAGCGGTGTGAGCCGTGAAGCAGCCCAAAGACAGTGCGAGGGTTGCGATGAAGAATATTTTTCTCATACTATTTTTTCAAGAACTTATGGATGTTGGCTTGATGTAGTATCTGGACAGCCTTTTCTCCGATCAGAGACTGGTAGTTCCGACGGCTATTTCCTTGTCCATCTTCTTGTCGCCCCACATCAGAGTGAGCTTAAAGGGCACGTTGGTCTTCACGGTAAGCCGTGGCTGCTGCTCCTTAGAAGAACGTTTGGCCACTTTGAACGAGATGCTTCCGTCCTTGCCGTAAGGATAACGGTCGATGCCGTAAGCGTCGGTCAGACTGACATCTACCGTAATATGATTCTCCTCAACATTAGCACGGATACCGAAGATATACTCTATGAGTTCGGCGATTGGAGGCAGTCCTGTCCAGCCTACAAAGTCGCGTCGTGCCATGAATCCCGGTTCGGCTGATTCTGGTGCATAGTATTCCCAGAACGTTCCTGTCTTCTCGAACACCTTGAGCACATTGTTATAATGGTTCATCGTGATGTCATGAGCCAGCTGGCGGTAGCCTTTATCTACAAGTCCGGAGATGACCATATAGTTTGTGCCGGGCCACACACCACCCGTCCAGTAACGTCCGTTAGCCTTGTATTTCGGGTTGTCGTGGGCGAGAGACGGCACACGATGGGGACGGTCAAACTTGGCGGTGTCGGCCAGATGAGCCACCAGACGGTCGAGTCGGTCTTTCGGGAGCACGTCGGTATGTAGAGCCCAGTAGGCATATATGCCCTGAGTATTGCTCAGACTGTTGTCGGCATACTGGTCGTACAGGAAGCCGTCGCGGTCGTTCCACATGTTCTTGTTGATGTAGGCTGTGAGATTTTTTATATCGTCCTCAAACTCTTCTATCTCCTGCCACCGTTCGAGATAGAAGCCCATCTTCAGCAGGATGTTGGCTACCATTATCTGTTGCAGACAGGCATCGAGCCATATCATGTGTCCGTTGCTGTAAATGGTGTTGTAGCCTTCGGGCACACGGGGCATGTTGTCCATGCCCGTCCCCCAGCCACTGCTCCAGTAAGTGCCGTTGCGCCACGTGCGGTTGAGCTTAAGCCATTTATAGTAAGCTGCCAGAACAGGGAACACTTTGTTCAGACGGTTGTCGTCGCCAAACTGGGTGTAATACATCCATTCCGACCATGGCAGCAGGTTAGGACCTGTACTCGTCGGGTCGTAACGTGAGAAGCAGTCGCTTCCGTCAGCTCTTATCTCGCGGCAGATGAAGCCGTCAGGATGCTGCTTGGCGTAGAAGTTGTCGAGCGTTTTCTGGAAAGGGAAGAAGTTGCGGCCATAGCGGCAGAACATCGTTATGAAGGCATCGTCCCACATGAATATGTTGCCGTTGTAGGCCGGAGCTATGTAGCTCGTGATGAAACCTGAGTCATCCTTGGGTTGGCAGATGTTCTTTATGCCTATCTGCCAGGCTTTCCAGTACATGTCTATCTCCTTGTCGTGGCCTTCCCAGTAGGGCGCGGGCAGCACCTTGCGGGCCTGTTCGAAGGTTCCTGGCTTTGTTTTTTCTACCTTGGCCGTGCGGAATGAGTTTTCGGCCACTAGTGTCTGCATGATATACGTGTTCTTGTAGGGCAGCTTGTAGAGCGGCGAACCCGACGAAATGAGGTTCTGTGCAGATGCGGGAACAGCTGCGGCGGCCAGCATCAGAGAGGTGAGACATTGTTTAAGCATGGGCTGTGAGTTTGTAATATAAGAGTATAAGACCGGACAAGAGATTGCCGCCGACCTTTAGTTTTTATCTATCAGTGATTTTATTTTCCAGAAAATGTCGGTATTCTCCATGAATCCGGTAAAGTTCTCCGAACCTGGTCCGAAGGCATAGACCGGCACCATCACGCCCGAATGGCTCTTTGTAGAGAAGGCACACTCTATTGTTCCGGTTTTTAGGTCGCCGCCGAGAAGGGTCAGTCCGCCGGTTTCGTGGTCGGCAGTCACTACGACAAGAGTCTCACCGTCACGGGCAGCCCACTTCATTACTTCTCCTATCGTACGGTCGAAATCGAGCATTTCCTTCATCAGCATGTCAAGCTTGTTGAAATGGCCGTAGTCGTCGAGTTGTGAACCTTCTATCATCATGAAGAAGCCTTTTGGGTTCTGGTTCATCAGGTTCATGCCCTTTAGAGAGGCACGGGCCAGAAGGTCGCCGCGCTCGTCGGGCAGCGGAGTGTCCACGTCGTAGGGAACGGCGAAGACGCGGCCTTTCTTCCATGCCATAAGGTCTTCTACAGTGCGCGATATGTGGTAGCCTTTCTTTTCCAGTTCGCTGAATATGTTGCGCCCGTCTTTGCGGTGGAGGAAGTATTTAGCACCTCCTCCGAAAGCATAGTCGATGCCGCTGTCCAAATAGTCGGCGATGATGTCCTCTTCGTTTTCGCGGTCGATGTTATGACAACAGAAGTCGGCAGGCGTGGCATCCCACAGGCGGCAGGTCACGGCAATGCCGGCATCCTTGCCGAGCTTCTTGGCCACGGTGCAAAGCGACTCAAGGGGTTTGCCCTCCGGGTCAACGCCTACGGCATGATATATGGTTTTATGTCCGGTGGCCATGGCCGTTCCGCCGGCTCCCGAGTCGGTTATGAGCTTGTTTGTGCAATAGGTTTTTGACAGTCCGGTGTACTGGGCGTTCTCCAGCCAGAGGTGTCCCCTGTTGGCAGTCCAAGCCGAATATACGTGCATCAGGCTCATGCCGTCGCCTATCATAAGAATCACGTTCTTGACCTTCTTGCCAGTGGGTGGAACTATCTTTTCTACTTTGTATGGCTTGTCGAGGGTGTAGGTCTGCGTGGGCAGATTGTTCTGCGAGCATACAGTCTGTGCCGCAAGCAATAATGCTAATGATATTATGAAGTTCTTCATATCCATTTTCGATTGGTTGTTTGGTTGAATAAAGATGTTGCAAAGTTACATTTTTATTCTTGGATAAAAGAAAATCCCAGTCCTAAATACAGGGCGGGGATTTTCTCAGTATTATTAATCAATTTAAAATTTACAGGTTATAACCTTCGTTCTGTTTGAGTTTTCCACCCGACTTTGTCACTTGCACTGGAGGATAAGGGAAGGCTATCATGTAGTCTTCGTACCTTTTCTTGTTCTTATAGTCCTCATAGTCGCCGACTGTGAACGTAGAGTTGGGGTCAGAACGTTTTTCATAGTGGCGCACACGCGGATGGGAGTTAAGTTCTTTTTCGGCCAGAGCCTTTATCTCCGGGTCGCCCGAATGGTACCATCTCTTCAGGTCGTACAGATGGTCGGTAAACTCAAAGGCCAACTCACAACGGCGTTCGTGATACAGGTCTGTCCATGTAGCGTTACCGGCGAGCGGTGCAAGCTTAGAGCGAACACGTATACGGTTGATGTCGGCTGCTGCCTTGTCGGCCTGTCCGTTGACGAGATAAGCCTCAGCGCGAAGCAGCAGCATGTCGGCGAAACGGACTAGCGGCAGGTTGACGCGCGCCGTAGGCATATTACCGTTGGTACTTACGTATCCGGCCTTGTCGGCATTGGCATACTTGAACGGGTCCATGTACTTGTTGATCTGGAAGCCCGATTCGATGTCAGACGCGGAAGAAAACACCGTATCTACACCCCAGAACGTGAACTTCTGACCGTATTCGAGGATAGAGCGACGCAGACGGGCATTGCCCTCTCCGTCCTTTGCCATTTCTTCATAGATATCGTATGAAGGTTTCATCTGACCCCAGCCGTTGTATTTGCCCCAGCCTTTATTTTCGAGGACAACACCGGGGAACTCCGAGCCACCGGGCGTGTCACCGCCTGTTCCGGCTATACCGTAGATGTACTCTTTGGTCCAGAAGTTCTTGAAGTCGGACGAGAAAACGTCGTCGAGCGAAGGAGCAAGGTCGCGGCCGTAGGTCTTTTCCAGCTCGTCCACCATTGTGATAACGTTGTTCCACTGTGACTTATCCCATGTAGCCCAGTACGCATACACTTTGGCTTTGTAGGCTACAGCGGCTGCCTGGTGGGCACGTCCACGGTCCTCAGCTCCGTAGGTCTCAAACTTAGGCAGGTACTTTATGGCATTGTCCATGTCGCTGATGATGTACTTGTAGTTGTCCACGACTGAAGCCTGCTGCACGGGAATACTGTTGATTTCTTCTTCCGAAGCATAGCTCTCGTACGGAGTGTAAGGCACTCCCTGCTTGTCGGTACCGTATCTGTAGGCCAGATAGAAATGGGCAAGGCCACGGGCAAAGTAGGCTTCACCGAGCGAGCGGGTCTCTATGGCTGTGAGAGTGGTCGTC